>JBBSMX010000086.1:0-18103 GCA_038232935.1 Rhodothermales bacterium
GGCCCTCCGGGTCGTGTCGAAAATCGGTCAACGGACTGAAACTCGTCTCGCTGAAGACCTCCTCCAGCCTCACCTGAGCACCGGCCTGGGGAAGGAGGGTGAGCAGCAAAAGGAGGAACAGGGGAACTACTTTCATAGCTAGCGTCGATGCAGAAGAAGTGAGGGGGAACCTGATGTGTCGTGCGAGAGAACGGTGATTTTAGCGCACGAGCACCGCCTTTTGCGTCTGGGTCTCGCCGCCCGCTTCGAGCCGGTAGACGTACAGCCCCGCCGGCAGACCGGACGCGTCGAACGTCACGGTCCGTTCCCCGGCCGGCCCGTCGTAGAGCACGGCGATCTCGCGGCCGAGCACGTCGTAGACCGCCACACGCACGGGACCGAGCACGCCCTCCGGCACCTCCACATGCACGTCGCGGGTGGCGGGGTTGGGATAGACCTCGAGCCGCCCCGTCTCTCCCGGCGTCCCGTCCTCCGACGACGTCGACTCCGAGAAGACGCGGTAGACACGGCTGTCCACACCGCCCGTGCCCTCTACCCGAACGAAATAGAGTTCGCCGGCCGCATCCTCGCCGAAGGAGGTAAGGTTGGGGAACGTCCCCACGGGGAGTTGCTCGTTCACGGGCGTCGCACCGGAGGCGTCGAGCCCCCAGAGGCGACCGCTGCAATAGTCCCCGTAGACGTACTTCCCGACCAGCTCCGGCACCCGGTCGCCGCGGTAGACGTAGCCGCCGGTGATGGAGCAGCCGAGGGAGTGGTCGTACTCCCACACGGGGAAGATGAAGCCTTCCGGGCTGCACGGCGCGTCGAAGCAGTGGTTGCCCTCGTAGGTGTTCCAGCCGTAGTTCCCCCCGTCCTCCATGAGGTCGATCTCCTCCCACTGATTCTGGCCCACGTCGGCGATCCAGCCCTGCCCGGTCTCGCGGTCGAAGGAAAAGCGCCAGGGGTTGCGGAGGCCGTAGGCGTAGATCTCGTCGCAGTTTCCGCCCGGCCCGTCGGCGAGGGCGTTGGGGGGGACGGTGTAGTTCGCGTCGGGACCGCCGCAGTCCGGGGTCGTACCGCCGCCGTCCACGTCGAGGCGGAGGATGGTCCCGAGGAGGGTCCCAGGGTTCTGCCCGTTCTCCAGCGGGTCACCGCCGGAGCCACCGTCGCCGAAGGACGCGTAGAGGTAGCCGTCCGGCCCGAAGGCGAGGCCGCCGCCGTTGTGGTTGCCGAACGGCTGCGCGATGTCGAGCAGCACGACCTCGCTCTCAGGATTGGCGACGGGCGGGTATACGTCGGGTGCACCTAAGGTGAACCGCGCGATCCGCGAGCGATCCGGGCCGTTGAGGGTGTAGTTGACGTAGAAGTACCCGTTCGTGGCGTAGTCCGGGTGGAAGGCGAGTCCGAGGAGCCCCCGTTCGCCGCCGCTCGCGACGCGGGCGTCGATGTCGAGGAATACGCTCGACGAGGCCACCTCGGGATCGTTGTCGAAGATCCGGATGAGGCCGCTCTGCTCCACGACGTAGAGCAAGTTGGGGTTCACGGGGTCATGCTCGATGCCGACCGGACTGCTAAACGTGAGGTTGGGGAAGGCGAGGTCCACGCTGAGCTGACCATAAGCAGGTGCTACAAACGTGAGGGCTAGCGCGAGGAGTGCGAGGCGTAGGCGCATGGCGAGAGGCGGATCAATGAGGGCGACGGGAGGAAGATGGTACAAAAATACGCCCTTCACGGGGCGAAACGGCGGAACCCAATCGGACCGCCTCCGCCGTGCCGTCCAGCGTCTATTCCGAGGTGCCGTCGACGACGTAGCTTCCGCACTCCGCTAACGACCCGCCCGCCGCTATGTGTCGACTGCTCGTCCTCGTGCTGTTCGCCGCAGCGTGCATACTCTCGCTGGGAGCGTGCGCGCCCCCGGTGGACGAACCGACGCTCCCACCGGTTCGCGAGCGCGTCGCGGAGTGGCAGGCGTGGCGCGCGGCGAAGGACTCCCTCTTCCGCAGCCCGGCGTCGCCTCTGCCGCCGGCAGAGCAAGAGCGCTTCGAAGGCCTCGCGTACTTCCCCTACGACTCGACCCTCGCCTTCCCGGTTACGCTCGACCCGACGCTCCAGCGCGACACCCTGCGGATGGCGACTTCCACCGGCGAGCCGCGCGACTACGTCCGCTTCGGCTCGTTCTCCTTCCCTCTCGGCGAACGCCGCCACCGCCTCGCCGTCTTCCAGCCGCTCGACCCGGCGGAGCGCCGCCTCTTCGTCCCCTTCGCCGACGCGACGAGCGGGAGCGCCACCTACAGCGCCGGCCGCTACCTCGACTTCAACCCCACTCCAGACGGCCGCTACGTGCTGGACTTCAACTACGCCTACAGTCCGTACTGCGCCTACAACCCGCGCTATAGCTGCCCCCTCCCGCCGAGCGAGAATCGGCTGAGTGTTCCCATCCGCGCCGGCGAACAGAGCTAGTGCCGCCGGAACCGGGCTGGCTCCGGCCGCACGCGGTGTCATCCGCGGCCGTTACCGCGGCGGCCTCGCTGCTGTCCCCGCCCGTTGCCACGAGGCTGGTTCCGATCGGCGCGGCGCTCGTACTCCCGGACGAGGTCGCGGTAGACGGCGCGCTGCCGGCGGTTGAGCTCGCGCTCGATGCCGCGGTCGGCGTCACGCCACCAATCGCGCGTGGCGCGGTCGTCGAAGCGGCGAGGGAAGGGATAGGCCCGGTCGCGGTCGCGAGTTCGGGTGCGCCGGACACGGTCGTAGGCGCGGTCGCTAAGCATCTCCACGATGCGCTGCTCCTGCCGCCGGTTCAGCCGGAGCGAGCGGTCCAGGGTGCGGACGTAGCGGTCGGCGTCGTTGGCGACGCGCGTGTAGATGACCCGCTCGGCCCGACCCGGCGCGCGGCGGGAATCGGGGTAGCGGCGCTCGTTGCGGTTCGTAGCGCCGACGGGCATACAGCCGGAGGCTATCACGCCGATGCCGACGAAGAGCAGCAGGGGTAGGACGAAGCGGTGCGTCGTGGTAGTCATAAGAGCGGATGGGTTCGGCGTGACGGGCGATCTCGGTGAAGCCTCCACCCCCTGAGCCGCCGCTCACTGCAGTAAGGTCACACCGGCCCCCAGCCTATGAACTACCCAACGGGCGCGCCCTGATCAGCGCGCGACTACCAGTTGCTTGACCTGCACCTCCCCACGCCCTTCGAGCTTGACGAGGTAGACGCCCGACGCCAGGTGCTCCGTATCGATCGGGACGGTCCGTTGCGTGCCGGGACCCACGGGCTCGTCGACGAGCGTCAGGACTTCGCGGCCCAGCACGTCGTACACCGACAGCCGAATCTCGCCCGCCTCGGAAGATTCGAAGTACGCCCGCGCCAGCCCCGTCGCGGGATTCGGGAACACCGAGAGCTTGAACGAGCCGTCCTCGTCCGCAACGTCTTCCGTGCCCGGGGTGACGAGCTCCGGCGTGACCTTGAAGATCCGCCCGCTGAAGAAATAGTTGAAGTAGAGCTCGCCTTCGAGGTCTTCGCCGAACGTCGTGACGTTGTACTGGTCCGGGAGGAGAACGACGGCATGCGAGGGGCCACTCGGATCGACGAACCAGACCCTGAACGAGGCGAAGTCGGCGAAGACGTACTTGCCGCGCAGCGCCGGGATGGCGTCGCCACGGTAGACGTAGCCGCCCGTGATGGAGACGCCTTCCTCGCGCGGGTAGGCCCAGACGGGCAGCGTCAGCCCGGTCTCATCGCATTCCGGCGGGCCGAAGGGGGCGCACACAGGACCCTCCATGATCGGCCACCCGTAGTTCTTCCCGGCCTCGATGTGCTCCACCTCTTCCCACGTACTCTCCCCGACGTTCCCCACCCACACGTCCCCGGTCAGCCGGTCGATTGTCAGCCGCCACGGGTTGCGGAGTCCGAGCGCGAAGATCTCCTCCCGCCACCCCTGGTTGTTCCCGACGAACGGATTGTCCGGCGGGATGCCGTAGTTCAGCCCGTTCGCCGGGTTGTCCACGTCGAGCCGGAGGACTTTCCCGAGCAGCTTCGTGCGGTCCTGCGCGTTCCCGACGGTGTCGAACAGAACGCCGCCGTCGCCGAGCGGGACGTAGAGGTAACCGTCGGGGCCGAAGGCGATGTCCCCGCCGTGGTGGTTGTTCGTGTTGTCCGGCGTCTCGATCTCCAGCAGGATGACCTCACTGTCCATGTCCGCCACGAACGGGTCTTCCTCCGAACGCGAGAACCGTGAGAGGATGGTCCGGTGGGGGTTCTGGAGTTTGTACCGGACGAAAAAGTAACCTTTCTCCGCGTAGTCCGGGTGGAACTCGATGGCGAAGAACTCACCCGCTGGCTCCGTGGCGATGCGCTCGCTGAGGTCGAGGAAGATCGACGCCTCCGCCACGTCCGGGTCATTGTCCATCACTTTGACCCGGCCCCTCCACTCGGCGACGTAGACCCGATTCGTCCCGTCGTCCGGGAAGCGGATGCCGAGGGGGAAGTCGAAGGTGACGCCTGCGTAGACCTCTTCAAACCGCGCGACATCGGCCTGAGCGCGAGCTACATCGGGGAGGCTCGCCGCCAGTGCGAGGGCGCACAGGCAGCCTACGAGCAAGAAACGGTGGGAGCAACGGAGCATGCCGGGATACGATAGTGTGGAGTGTATGTCCTGAGCCGGCGAAGTTACACCCCTTACCTGTCCAGTCCAACCCTCGCGCCGCACCCTCCGGGGTTTCACTCCGCCTTTACGCTACCGCCTCGTCGCCTTTACACGACGGCCTCCCCTTCCTCCTCCGGCTCCTCAATCTCGTCGTCGCCCGGGCGGGCGTCGGGGTCGAAGGCGGCGTTCCCGCTCGGGGGCGGGCCATCCCGGCGGCGCTTCCGCTATCCGAACAGGTCGGCAAGCGGGAGGGTGAAGTCGGGCAGCAGCGGCGTCGCCAGCGCATCGCCCGCTCTGGCATACAATTCAGCCGCGCGGGCGTAGCGACCCTCCGGCCCCACCGGCCGGAACACCTGCACCTGATCTATCGCTGGGTCCAGCACCCAGTATTCGGCCACACCTGCGCGCTCGTACAGCTCCCGCTTGCGGAGGAGATCCGTCCGGCGCGTGCTCTCCGAGAGCACCTCACAGACGAGGTCCGGCGCGCCCTTCAGATTCTTCTCGTCCACGATATCGAGGTGGGCGTCGGCGACGAAGAGCACGTCCGGCTGCACGATGTCGTGCTCGGAGAGGACCACGTCGTAGGGCGCGACGAACACCTCCCCGAGCCCGTGCTCGCGGACGTGCTGCTTCAGCAAGAAATAGAGTTCACCAACGACGCGCTGGTGCTTCGTGATGGGGGAAGGGCTCACGATTTCCTCTCCGTCGATGATCTCGTGGCGCTTCCCATCGTCGGGGATGAGCGCATAGTCTTCGTAGGTGAGCTTGATCGTCTCGGTCTGCACGGCGACCTCCTCTGCTGATGGTTGAAGAAAGATAGGCGATCCCTACGCCACGGCCTCCTCGTCCTCGATCTCGTCCTCGATCTCGTCCTCGTCAGCCCCCTCGTCCTCCTCCCCTTCGAACGCCTCGAAGTCGAACGAGGTGCTCGTGCTCGGGACGGCCTCGTCGCGCTCGCTCCGGGCGAGCTCCTCGCGCATGAACCCGGCCGTCGGCGTATCCTGCTCGGCGAGGGCTTCGGGCGTCCCGGCGAAGAGGATCTGCCCGCCCGCGTCGCCGCCGTCGGGGCCGAGGTCCACGATGTGGTCGGCCACCTTCGCCACGTCCGTGTTGTGCTCGATCACGAGGACCGTGTTCCCTTTGTTCACGAGCGCCTGTAGCACGTGGAGCAGGTGGCGGATGTCCTCGAAGTGGAGGCCCGTCGTCGGCTCGTCGAGGATGTAGACGGTCTGGCCGGTGCCGGGACGGCTCAGCTCTTTCGAGAGCTTGACGCGCTGCGCCTCGCCACCGGAGAGCGTCGTCGCCTGCTGCCCGAGGCGGACGTAGCCGAGCCCGACGGCGTCGAGCGTGCGGAGCTTGCGGGCAATCCGAGGGACGGCCTCGAAGAACGCGAGCGCCTCGCTCACCGGCATCGCCAAGACCTCAGCGATGTTCTTCCCTTTGTACCGGATCTCCAGCGTCTCGGTGTTGTAGCGCTTGCCCTTGCACGTCTCGCACTCGACGTAGACGTCCGGCAGGAAGTTCATCTCCAGCTTCACGATGCCCGCGCCCTTGCACGTCTCGCAGCGCCCGCCCTTCGTGTTGAACGAGAACCGGCCGGGCTTGTACCCCCGGATCTGCGACTCCGGCATCTGCGCGAAGAGGTCGCGGATGTAGGTGAAGAGGCCGGTGTACGTCGCCGGGTTCGAGCGCGGCGTCCGACCGATGGGGCTCTGGTCGATGGCGATGACTTTGTCGACGTGCTCCAGCCCGCGGATCTCGGCGTAGGGCAGCGGGACGAGCTGCGCGTTGTGGAAGTCGTGCGCGAGGATCGGGTAGAGCGTCTGGTTGATGAGGCTCGACTTGCCGCTCCCCGAGACGCCGGTGACGCACGTGAACGTCCCGAGCGGGAGCTCGAAGCGCACGTCTTTGAGGTTGTGCCCGCGCGCGCCTTCGAGCACGAGCTTCTCGCCGTTGCCTGCGCGCCGCTCGCTCGGCACCGGAATGCGGCGGTCGCCGGTGAGATACGCGACGGTGAGACTATCCTCGGCCGCGCCTTTCGCGAGGTCGTCCGGCGTGCCCGCGCCGAGGATGCGCCCGCCGTATTCGCCCGCGCCCGGCCCGATGTCCACGACGAAGTCCGCCGCCTCGATCATCTCGCGGTCGTGCTCGACGACGAGCACGGAGTTGCCGAGGTCGCGGAGGTGGCGGAGCGAGTCGATCAGCTTGCCGTTGTCGCGCGGGTGGAGGCCGATGGACGGCTCGTCGAGCACGTAGAGCACGCCCGTGAGCTGCGTGCCGATCTGCGTCGCGAGCCGGATGCGCTGGCTCTCACCGCCGGAGAGCGTCCGCGCCGAGCGGTCGAGCGTGAGGTAGTCGAGCCCGACGTTCAGCAGGAAGTCCAGGCGCTCGACGATTTCTTTGACGATGGGCTCGCCGATCACGGCCTGCCGGCCCTCCAGTTCGAGGTCGGCGAACCACGCGCGGAGTGTGCGGAGGTCGAGTTGCACGAGATCCGCAATCGATTGGTCGCCCTCGAACGTCTTCGTGTTGCCGATGCGGAAGCTCAGCGACTCCGGCTTGAGCCGCCCGCCGCCGCACGTCCGGCACGGGCGGACGCGCATGAACGCCTCGGCCCAGCGCCGCTGCGTGGACGAGTTGGTGTTCGCGTTCGTGTGCTCGATGTGCTGGTAGACGCCGCCGAAGCGGTGCTGGTACTTCACCTGCCGGCCCTTGTACGAGTAGACGATGTCGAACTGCTCGTCGCCCGCGCCTTCGAGCAGCACCTCTAGCTGCCGCTCCGAGAGGTCCTTCAGCGGCGTCTTGAAGCCGAAATCGTAGGCCTCGGCGACGGCGTTGAGCTGGGAGAAGATCCAGATGTCGCGCGGCTTCCCGAGCGCCGCCACCCCGCCCTCCGCGATGCTCTTGCTCCGATTCGGCACCACGAGATCGGGGTCGATCTCTTTGCGGACGCCGAGGCCGTTGCAGTCCGGGCACGCGCCGTAGGGCGAGTTGAACGAGAACGTGTTGGGCGAGGGGTCGTCGTACGAGAGCCCGCCTTCGGGGTCGGTGAGATGGCGGCTCATGAGGTGGTCGCCCTCGTCCATCGGCCCGCCGACAACGGCGGCGACGAGGGTCCCGCCGCCCATCCCGAGCGCGAGTTCGACGGCACGGGCGATGCGGGGCCGCACGCCCTCCTTCACCACGAGCCGGTCCACGACGACCTCGATGTCGTGGATTTTGTAGCGGTCCACCTTCATCCCCTTCGCGATCTCGCGCAGGTCGCCGTCCACGCGGACGCGCTCGAAGCCCTGCTTGGCGAGCTGCTCGAAGAGGTCGCGGTAGTGTCCCTTCCGGCCGCGCACGACGGGCGCGAGCACGATCACCCGCGTATCCGCCGGGAAAGCGAGGATGGCATCGATGATCTCGTCGTCGGACTGCCGGCGCATCCGGCGGCCGGACTTGTACGAGTACGCGTCCGACGCCCGCGCGTAGAGGAGCCGCATGAAGTCGTAGATCTCCGTCACCGTCCCAACCGTCGAGCGCGGGTTGCGGGAGACCGTCTTCTGCTCGATGGCGATGACCGGCGAGAGGCCGTCGATGAAGTCCACGTCGGGCCGCTCCATCACGCCGAGGAACTGCCGGGCATAGGCGCTCAGCGACTCCATGTAGCGGCGCTGCCCCTCGGCGTAAATCGTGTCGAAGGCGAGCGAGCTTTTGCCGCTCCCCGACAGCCCCGTGATCACCACGAGCTCGTTGCGCGGGATGTCTAGGTCGACGTTCTGGAGGTTGTGCTCGCGGGCGCCGCGAATGATGATCTGGTCGTCCATGGGGGCCGAGACGTGGGCGGGAATCCTATCCGAGCTCCAACCGGACGCGGGCCGCTCCCGTTCCGTCTCGGGGCAGCCCGCGTGGTGAAGTCCGGGTAAGTTTCGACCTCCGGTCTGACGACGTCCTGTCAGTGCACGACGACGATCCGCCGGGTTTGCTGTATCTCATCCGCCCTCAAGCGCACGACATAGATGCCGGAGGCTAGTTGCACGGCATTCACGGTGCCTGTATGCCATCCGGCTTCCGTCGGCTCCTCATCAGCCAGCCGTGCGACTTCACGGCCCAACAGGTCATAGACCCGGATTGTTACATGCGCGGCGCGGGGCAAACCCCACCGGAGGGTAGCAATCCCCCTAGCGGGGTTCGGGTACGGCTGGGTGAGCGTGACTTCACGTGGAAGCGCATCGCCGCCTTCGACCGACACCGCGACCGCCGTAGTCGCTTCCGCTTCGGTCTTCGGCCCCTCCACATTCAGCACGTAGTCCAGCGTGATGCTGTAGAAGCCATATGTCGAGCCGACCTCTCCCTCGAACTCGAATATGGGCTCGGCAGACTGCGCGACGAGTTCGAAGGCGCCGCCGTCTCTCGACGCGAAAAGCTGGTAGATGTATACGCCCGCCCCGATGTCATCTGCGGCGACGCTGATCGAGATCGGGTTGGACGTCGTCGTCCCGAGCGGCTCCACACTCGACACCGGTGCCGACACGTCAACGATGTTGGTCCACGTCGGCGTTACGATGGGGTCGTTGATGTCGAAGACGATCTCGGCGCGGTTCTCGACGAGCGTGCCTGTGGGACGGCTCTCCCGCAAGCTCACGCTGAACGACACCGAGCCTTCTCCCTCAGGCGCCGTCATGTTCGGAGGCAGGAAGCCGACGGTCCCATCCTCGGGCAGGTCGCCCGTGGCCGGATCGAGTGTCGCAAAGTGCCACACCACACGGCCCCCCACTTCATCGAGCGCGGCCGTAATGAGCAGCGTCGCGTTGAGGCCCGGTGCGAGGTCCACCACCGTTTCGTATGTCTTCGCGCCGGGAGGCGGAATCGCGACGCCCCCATTGCCCCAGCGAATGGGACCGAGGCTAAACGTCGAGAGGTCGAAGACGGCCGTGTCGAGCGTGTCCACGACGACTACCTCCTGGGCTGGGAACGTGGCCGTTTCGAGGTTCTCGAAGCGAACGACGTAGGGCGTCGGAACGGTGGCAGGATCGTAGAAGTGCTCGACCCCGGCTCCCTCGGGACCCCTCTTGTCGTTGGGGTCGCGCGAACTGCCCGTGGGGCCACAGGGGCCGCCGCCGATGCCGCCGGCCGGCCCCCCCCCAGCCCCGCCCGTGCTTTCGCCACCGTCGCCCGAGCGCATGCGTTCACTGCCCCACGGCTCACCGCCACGGAAATTGCCGCGTGACGCGCTGATCCGGCTCGCGGACTGTCCTGCCGTGACCAACGATGCGATACCGAGCGTGAAGGTGGCGATGGCGGCGGCGACGAAGACCGGTACCGAACCTGCGGCCGCCGCCGCCGCCGTCAAAACCACGCCAAGGCCAAAGCCCACCAACTCGCCCAATGGGCTCGGCGCGTTTGCAGCGATCTCCCCGCGATTCTGGTTAAAGAAGCTGGCGGTACTATATTCCTCAATCAAATCCTTTCCAGATTCCTCACGAATGTCTCGATTGTATTTGTTGTTCGGGCACTCCCCACCGAGGCGGCCCAAGGTGGCGGCCACGGCGTCGGCCGTGCGTGGTTCGCCCCCCATCTCACGGAGTGCAACCTCAAGCGCGCCTCCGATCACGCCCCAGTTCGTCACAACTTCGGCTGCCAGGTCCGCATCGAAGTCCGCGAAGTCGCCGGAGTAGGTGAAGGAGGCAAATGGATTGGGTGGATACAGCTCGTAGGAGACACCGATCCCATCGCCCACCTCAATGGGAGCCACCGGCCGGACGCGGATCTCGAGCGAGCGCGTCGCCCGCGCGGGCAGGTTGTAGAAATAGATCGGGATGACGATGGCCGTTCCGACGTCGAAGCCGACGTAGTCCTCGACCCCGGCGGGCAGATCCATGGGCTGAATCAAGCCTCCGACCTCATACTCTACGCCGGCCGGTAGCCGAATGACCGCGAACGTGTCGTAGATGTCGGCGTCGGCGTCGTTGCCGACGGTGAGTGTGTAGGTGCTCCACCGGCCGAACCGGGGGCTCGACGTGCCTGAGACGTCGGCCCAGACGGGGACGCCGACCTGTCCCTCCACGACGTTGAAGGCGCCAGGAAGCGTCGCGGTCTGGCCTCCGCTCTCGACCACCACATCGTAGATGCCAACCGGGGCAATGGAGAGGTCGAACGTGGCGCTTGCGCCCGAGCCGGTGGGGTCGATCGCGACCCGCTGGCCGGAGACGTTCCCGGCCCCAACGAGGGAAATCGTGGTGTTGTCGCGGAAGCCCGTCCCCGACACCGTCGGCGTGACGGTCCCGAGCGTGCTGCCTGTTGCGGGAAAGATGCCCGTCAGCGAAAGGTCGGCACTCGACGAGCCGTCGACGATGCTGATCGCGGCCTCGGGGTTCGTGCCCGGTCCCGAGCCATTGCCTAGGAGGACGCTCAGCGTCACCGTCTCGGTGCCCTCGGCGTCATTGGCGTCGCGGCGCGGAAAGAGCTGAACGACCGTCTGGGTCGTGTTGGCGAGCACCCGAGCCACACCGCGCGTGAGGCCCAGGGTGTAGTCCGCAAAGAGCGTCGCCGTGCCGCCTGTCTCGAGGTTGACTGAGAAAGGTGTGGCCGACGCGGGGTGCCGGAGCACGAACGAGGCCGGCGTGCCCTCGGCGACGGACGCGACGGGCGCCTCGACCGAAACGGCGATAACCGCCCGGAGCACAGCGGAACCGGGATTTGAGGTGTCGACCGCGAACGAGAGACCCGGCGGACCTCCCTCGACCTCGATGGTGTCGAATGCTCCGCCGACGACACCTACGCCGTTTCGAATGAACGTGAAAGCATCGCCGACGGCGGGTGTGTAGCCCGGTCGGATGCGGACGACGAGCGTGCCCCCGAGCGTATAGCTAAAGCCGTTGAAGTCAACGTCGCCAAGGCGGTCGCTGACCCCGCCTGCGGCCACATCGACCACCGTGCGCGCCTGAGGCGCGAATCGGAAGGTGGAGACAGGCTGGAGTGTGCCAATGGGCTCCGCCTCCGTCCCGGGGCTGACCGTCCCTTCGACGAACAGAGTGCCGGGGAGGCGGACGCCGCCGAAGCCAGTCAGCGTGGTGCCCTCGGGCAGATTGCGCGAGGCCGGCCCTAGGAAATCGAGGGTGCCTGCGAGGACGCGGATCTCGGACCCGGGCTCGCTGAACGGACCGGAGTTATTGCCGCAGCCTCCGTCATCGAACCCGAACGACCCTCCCGGCGCGTCGAGGACGAACAGGCCAGCGTTCTCGAAGCGGCCCGTCCCGTTGCAGTTCCCGCTGAGGCTGCCGCTGGCCGTCGCGCGGACGACGCCGCCGGACTCATTCCGCAGCACGCCGCCGGCGTAGAGCCCCAGGCTCGACGGAATCTCGATGACGCCCGTGTTGCGGACGATCCCGTCGCTGATCCCCGAGAAGTTGCTCCCCGTCGCCGCCTTGAGCAGCAGCCCCGTGTTGGTGAACGAGCCGCCCGCGCTCGTCAGGAACGACGTCCCGACCATCTGCAGGCCGGTGCCGCCGACGGCGAGCGTCGCCCCGGCCGGCCCGGCGGCGAAGCTCACGCGGGTCATCCCGACAGTGCCCTGCGGGGTCCCCTGAATCAGGCCCTCAACGGTCATCTGATGGGGCTCGACGAAGTCGGCGTTGAGGAGCAGAAGGCTCGTCGGGCCGGCGTCGAGCGTGGCGCCGTTCATCGTACCCCCGGCCTGGAACTGGAGCACGCCGCTGGCGGCGCGGAGCGTACCGCCGAGCACCTCGACGGGCGCTTGGACGATGCACGAGCCGCTGGAGATGGGGAACGGGCAGTCGACGCCCTCGATGGTCCCGCGGACGCGGAAGAGCGAACTGGTGCCACCCACGCTGCCAGCGTCGGCCACACGGAACGTGCCGGATGGCGCGATGTCGAGCGTGCCTGCGTTCGCCAGAAACGTGACGCCGCCGGGCACGACGACTTCGCCTTCGACAAGGATGGTCCCCGTCGAGTACAAGCCGTCCGCACCGCCGGGCGTGATGTCGATGAACTGCAGGCGGCCGTTCGGCCGGATCTGAGCCGAGCCTGCGGTGATAAAGCCCTGCGAGGTCAGCGTCTGCGTGCCGCTGGCGCCGCCGACGACGAGCGTGGCGACCTCGGTCCCAACGAAGCCGCCGAGCGCGACGGTGTAGGTGCCGCTGGCGGTGATGCAGGCGACGTCGCCCGGACCAGGTACTTCGTTGCCCGTCCAGTTGTTGGCACTCTCCCAGGCGCCGTCGACGGGCGCGGCCCACTCGGTGGAGCAGGTCTGGGCGAGGGCACCGGGGGCACCGAGGGCAGTGAGCAAGAGCGCGAGCAGACCGTAGCGACGGAGCAGGAGCGTGTGGTTCATGGCTTCGATGCGAATGGGAAGGAGGGGCTGTACTCTCCTATACGTTCTTTCCACCCGGATCGGCTCACGGCCCCTTTCGTCAGGCCACGCCGTCTTGCAACAGCAGAGACTCCGGGGTATCCTGACTTCCGCTGGAGTACGGGGGTCTCCATCCTATCAACCCGGAAGCTGTACGCGACATGGCGGATGTGCATGAGATTACTCGGCTGCTGGCGCAGGTGCGCGAGGGCGATGACGAGGCCCTCCGCCGCCTCATTCCCATCGTCTACGACCAACTGCGCGTGCTCGCGCACCAGCAACGCCGCCGCCGCAACCCCGGCGAGACGGTCAACACGACGGCCCTCGTCCACGAGGCCTACGAGAAGCTGGCCCGCAGCGGCAGCGGCTTCAACGACCGACAGCACTTCTTCCGCGTCGCCGCGCGGGCCATGCGCGAGGTGCTCGTCGACCACGCCCGCGCCCAGCGGCGGCAGAAGCGCGGCGGCGGCCAGCGCCCGCTCCCCCTCGATGAGGATCTCTTCCTCCCACCGCAGCGCCCCGACCACCTCCTCGCCCTCGACGAGGCCCTGACCCGCCTCACCGCCCTCGACACGCGGCAGGCCGAGATCGTGGAGCTACGCTATTTCGTCGGGCTGACGATCCCCGAGGCGGCCGAAGTGCTCGACCTCTCCCCCGCGACCGTCAAGCGCGACTGGACGGCCGCACGTGCCTGGCTCCACCACACGCTATCCGAAGCCGCATGACCCCCACCGACCGCTACGCCCGCGTCACCACGCTCTTCTCGGATGCGCTCGAACGGGCTCCTGAAGAGCGCACCACGTGGCTCGCCGACGCCTGTGACGACCCTGATATCCGGCACGAGGTTGAGGCGATGCTGGCGCATCAGATGGCCGAGGCGCCGGGGCCACTCGACCAGCCCGTGTTCGCGCGGCCCGACAGTGCCAACAATGAAGCCGACACTGAGGCGAATCCGCTCCTCGGCCAGCGCGTCGGCGTGTGGCACGTGACGGGCCTGCTAGGGCGCGGCGGCATGGGCACCGTCTACCGTGCCGAGCGCGCCGACGACACGTTCACGCAGCACGCCGCGCTCAAGCTCGTCCACCCTGGCTTCGCCCCTGATTTCCGGCTGCGCTTCCTCCGCGAGCGGGCCCTGCTCGCTGGGCTCGACCACCCCGGCATCGCCCGCCTCCTCGACGGCGGCGTCGCCGCCGACGGCGCGCCCTTCCTCGCGATGGAGCTCGTCGACGGGGAGCCGATCACGGCCTACGCCGAGGCGCACGGACTCGACCTTCGCGAGCGGCTCGGACTCTTTCTTCAGGTCTGCGACGCCGTCGCGCACGCGCACCTCCACCTCATCGTCCACCGCGATCTCAAGCCCCCGCACATCCTTGTGGAAAACACCGAGGGCGGGCCGCGCGTGAAGCTCCTCGACTTCGGCATCGCCAAGCTGCTCTCGGAGGAGGACGACGGGCTCACGCGGACGGGCTCCTCGGGGCCGCTCACCCCGTCGTACGCCTCGCCCGAGCAATTCCTCGGCCTGCCCATCACAACCGCCACCGATGTCTACGCGCTCGGCCTCGTGCTCTACGAACTCCTCACCGGGGTGCGTCCCTATTCCGTGGACGGGCTCGGTGCTTCGCAGGCCGAGCGGGTGATCTGCGACACGATCCCGACTCCACTCTCGGCGTCGGCCCCGCCCGAAGTCGCCCGCGCGCTTCGCGGCGATCTCGATACGATGGTCGGCAAGGCGCTCGCCAAGGAGCCGGCCCGACGCTACCCGACGGCAGCCGACCTCGCCGCTGATCTCCGGCGCTACCTCGGCGGGCTACCGGTCGAGGCGCGCCCGGCGACCCTGCGCTACCGCGCGAGCCGTTTCCTGCGACGGCACCGCATCGCCTCAGTCTCCGCCGCGCTCGTGGTCGCTGCGCTCATCGCCGGGGCCGGGGTCGCCCTCTGGCAGGCGCAGGCAGCGCGTGCCGAAGCAGCCAAAGCGGTCGCCATGAACGACTTCCTCGTCGGCCTCCTCGCCTCGGCCGACCCGACGGTCCAGGGCCGCGACGTGCGCGTGGCGAGCCTGCTGGACCAGGCCGCCGCCGACCTCGACTCCGTCTTCGCCGGCCAGCCGGACGTCGCGGCGACGATGCACACGACGCTCGGCGAGACCTACTACCAGCTCGGGCTCTACACCGAGGCGGAGGCCCAGCACGTCCGCGCCCTTGCCCTCCGCGAGCGGCTCTACGGCCCGCGTCATCCCGACGTCGTGCGCGCACAGGATAACCTCGGCTTCCTCTGGGTGCAGCAGGACCGTCTCGCGCCCGCCGACTCGATCCTCGCGCTCGCCCTCGCCTCCGCCCGCACGTTCCGCGACGAGGACGACCTCCTCGCCTCCATTCTGTCCAGCCTCGGCACGGTCCGCTGGTGGCAGGGCGATGCGCAGGCTGCGCTCGACCTCCACCAGCAGGCCGTCGCGGCGTACGAGAGCGTCGACGAGCCCGACGAGATCGAGATCGCCGCCGGGATGGGCAACGTGGCCGACGTGCTGCACGACCTCGGGCGGGACGACGAGGCCGTCGCCACCATGGAGCGCGTCCTCTCCACCTATCGCAGGGCGTACGCACCGACCAACGCCCGCATCGCGATGGCGCTCCGCGACCTCAGCAGCGGCTACTACGGCCTCCGCCGCTACGACGACGCGGTCCACGCCAATGAGGAGGCCCTCGCGCTCTTCCGCCGGACCGTCGACCCGGACAGCCCAGACCTCGCCAACACGCTGAGCAACCACGGGCCGGTGCTCATCAAAGTCGGCCGCTACGCCGAGGCCGAGGCCGCCGAGCGCGAGGCCATGGGCATCTACGAGCGGACAGTCGGGACCGAGCACCAGGGCTACGCCGCCGCACTCCTCAAGGCATCGCAGGCGCAGGAGCTCCAGGGACAGATCGCCGAGGCCGAGGCTGGGATGCGACGTGCGATTGCGATTTTTCGCGCGACCGGCCCCGAGGACCACCCGGCGATGGGCCACAGCCAGCTCGCGCTCGGTAAGCTGCTCGCGGCGCAGGGGCGCGACACCGAGGCAGAGCCCATTCTGCGCCGGGCCTTTGCAATCCGCTCCTCCGAGCTCGCGCCCGACCACCCCGACCGGGCCGACATCGCCAGCCGCCTCGGCGAGGTGCTCGGTCGGCTCGGGGAACGGGCCGAGGCCGAGTCGCTCCTCGTCGCCGGAGACAACGTGCTCCGCCGGACTCCCGGCGACGAGCGGGCACCCGAGGCCGCTGCCCGGCTCGCCGCCTTTCGCGGGACTCAGGCAACGAAGCCGGGCGCGTCCGACTGAGTGTAGCCCGCACGCACCGTTCGCGTGAAGGCCCTGCTTGTCCAGTGACGGGTCGGCGGAACTCTGCCCGCCTGAGTTCTATCAATAGCTCTCCCTTCTGCTGCCCCCCTCTGTGTGGCAGCGCTCTCTTCTGTTTGCACATCCCCTCTCTCCCATGAAACGACTCGAAGGAAAAGCCGCCATCGTCACCGGTGCCGGCGCTGGCATCGGCGAGGCCATCGCCCACAAGTTCGCGCTCGAAGGCGCGAGCGTCCTCCTCAACGGCCTCCCGCACGACCCGCTCGATCAAGTCGCTGACGACATCCGCGAGCAATATCCCGACGTCGAGGTCGCCGTGTTCGAGGGCGATGTCAGCGATCAGAAAACGGCCGAGGCATGCGTCAAAGCCGCCGTGGACGCCTTCGGCAAGCTCGACGTGCTCGTCAACAATGCGGGCGTGCTGCCGAAGCTGGCCGAGCTGCAGGAGTACCCCATCGAGGACTTCGAAAAGCTGATCCACAACAACATCTACACGGCGTTCCACATGACGCGCGCCGCGCTTCCCGAACTGCAGAAGACGCGCGGCAACATCGTCTCCGCCGGGTCCGAGGCAGGCTGGAACGGCTCGCCGCAGTTCGCCCCGTACGGCCCGACGAAGGCGTACATCCACGCGCTCATGAAGGGCGTCGCGGGCGAGCAGGGGAAGTACGGCATCCGCGCCAACTGCGTCTGTCCCGGCCCCATCGACACGAGCTGGACGCACAAAGAAAGCGGCCCGATGGACAAGGACGCCGAGAAGACCATCGTGATGTCGACGGCCTTCGGGCGACGCGGGACGACCGAGGAGATCGCGAATGTGTACGCGTTCCTCGCAAGCGATGAGGCGAGCTACGTCACCGGCGCGCTCTGGCTCGTCGACGGCGCGACGACGATCGTCCACGGGATGCCCGGCAAGGACGTGCCGAAGGCGATCCGCAAGGAGCCCGAGGGCGTGCTGAAGCTCCGCTTCCAGCGCGCTTCCGACCCGGCCGACGCGCCGGCCTCGTGACGGGCCGGCTCGGTCCGTCGATCCGGGCCGCCCCTGCCGCTTGGTTACAGTCTGACGCCTGCCGCACGCGTATCCAGAGGCTTAGCTGTGGGCAGGGCCTGCCGGAAGCGCGGCGAGCGTTTCGGCCAAGTGCCCGGCAATCGCGCGCCAGTCGTACCGCGCAACGGCAGCTTGCCGGAGGTCGGCGGCGTAGCGACCCGGCTCGGCGAGGGCATCGGCCACCCGCTCCACGAGGTCGGCGACGGCGTGCTCCGGGTCGTGCCGAATCGTGAGGAGGGCGCGGGCTTCGGGCGGGAGGGCTTCGCCGAGAATGCGGAGGCTGTCGCCCATCCCGCCGTAGTCGGTGCCGACGGGGAGCGTGCCGGACGCCGCCGCTTCAGGAATCACGAGCGGCGACGCCTCACGGACGACGGAGGGGAAGACACCCACGTCGGCGACGGCGTAGAGCTTGCCGAGTGGCGCGTGATCGAGGAAACCGGTGAAGACGACGTGCTCGGGCCGGAGGTGCTGTTCCGCCCGGTCGAAGTAATCTTCGAGCCGACCCTCCGCTTCCAGCCGGTCGAAGTAGGGCGCGGCGAGGGGGAAGGGTTCCGGATCGGCCTCGCCCGAGAGCGCAGTGCCCAACTCGGCGATCCGCCGTGCGAGCCGCCGGTAGCCCTGCGACGCGGCCCACACAAACGCCTCCATCGCCTCGCGCAGTCCGCCCGTGCCCGCCACAACGAGCCGTGCGTTGGGCCGCCGAGCGAGGATTTCAGGGAAAGCGACGACGGCAGCGGGAAACCCTTTCTCCGCGATGA
>JBBSMX010000087.1:0-17466 GCA_038232935.1 Rhodothermales bacterium
CGCGTCGGAGTCGAGCGCGACGCTGAGGCCGGAGATAGGCTCGCCGGTGCTGGCGATGACGACGGTGCCGGAGGCGCGGATCACAGTATCCTCGCCGGAGAAGAGGTCGCACCCGCCGAGGAGCACGACGAGCAGAGCGGCAAAGGTGAACGAAAGTAAGCGGGGGCGGTGCGGTTGCATGGGATGATTCTGGCGTTGAGAAACGGACTTTGACGTATATTCAAACTATGTGCCATCCCAATATATGACCTTCCTAGCCGTTCGTGTCCCTGCCACCCATTTCCTCTGTTTCATGCGCTTTGCTTTCCTCTTCGTCACGCTCGTAATCACCGGTCTCTGGAATCCTGCCAATGCTCAGGGGAACTGGACCTCGACCCCCGGCTTGCTCACCACTAACTATTACGTCCCTGCACCTCCCCGCCCGACCTCGTCCTACACCGATCCCGTTGCCATTCGCTCGGGGCAGCAAGACCTCTTCTTCAACCCTGGCGACAATGTGCTCTTTCAGGACATGAGGGTGAGGGTTAACGGGGGCAATTGGGAAGTGCTCTGGAGTGAGGATGATGGGACTTTCGAAGGGGCAAAGTATTGGGCTAATGTACCTACTGCACCCGGCGAGTACGACGTTGACCTTCGGTGGACCAGAACCGGCGGGAACCACGAGTTTTTCAACTATCGGTTTCTAGTGGTTCCGCCGGCGCAAAAGGCTTTCTCTGACGGGGCCGGGAATACGATGGTGCTCTGGAGCGATCCGTCGAACAACCTGCTCGATAGCCCGCTCCTCGTCGTCGAAGGCATCGACGCCGGAAACGTCAACGTCGAGAGCCACTACTACGCACTCGGCCTCCAACTCTTCGAGAGCGGGCGCTCGCGCGGGGCGGACGTGATGGTCCTCAACTTCGGCGACGGCGGGCGGGACCTCCGGCTCAACGCCGAGGTGGTCAAGAGTGCGATTCAGTTCGTTAACCAGGAGACGGTTCTGGGACGTAGGCTCGACGTGGCAGGCGTGAGCATGGGCGGCGTCGTGGTTCGGTACGCGCTGGCGGACATGGAAGCGGACGGGGTAGCCCACGAAGTGGGACGCTTCGTCTCTATCGACGCCCCGCAGCAGGGAGCCTTCGTGGACGCGCAACTGCTTAACTGGATGTACAACCCGCCGTGGTACACGTTCGGAAAGTTCGAGGTGCCCGAGAACATCATAGGCACAGCCGGGAAGCAACTCCTCCAGTACAACCCGTTCGACACCTCGAACCCGAAGCAACACGATCTGTTCTACAACGAACTGAATGCGCTCAACGGCGACGGCTACCCGCACCTCACCGAGGAGAACATCGGCGTCTCCTTCGGGACGCCCAACCCAAATCCGGCGGAAGGGCAGTGGCTGAAGATCGAGATCGACGGCGCGCCGGACAATTTCTTCTTTATCGAGGACGGGAGCCCCGAAGACGGGGCCGGTTCCCTGCTGCCTCGTGAGGTCACGAACATCGGCGGGACCTCTACAATCTTGGTCGTAGATATCTCGTTCGGGACGGTAAGAACCGCCGACCCGACGTTCATCCCCTACGAGAGCGCGCTCGACATCGTGAATGGGCAGAGCAAGTTCGACGAACAGATTTACCCGACCAACCGCCCGTATTACCACAGTGAGGTCCCGCCCTCCATCGTCGAGCCTTTGCTCGTGCGGCTGGGCTACCCGGAGCCGCCCCCACCGCCGCCGCCGACGTACTCGGTATCCATTTCCGGCCCTTCCTCCGTCGCGGCGAACGCGACCGCCACCTGGATTGCCAGCGCCTCCGGCGGCGTGCCCCCCTACACCTACGAGTGGTCCTCGCGCTACCCCTGCGACCCCGAACCCGACCCCTGCGTCGGCATGATCTGCACGATGGACGTCCCGATCTGCGAGGCCTTCGACCCCATCGGCACGGGGCTGAGGCTCACGACATCGTTCCCCACCGCCGGGGCCGTCGACCTCCGCGTGGTCGTCACCGATTCCTCGCCGGAGCCTGCGGGGTCGCAACGTGCGGCGATACGGAGGATCACCGTGAGCAGCGGGTTCGCCGGTGGCCCGCCCAATGGGGCGCAAGCACGCGGGGCTGCGGCTGACGGGGCGACCGAAGGCGCAGCGACCTCGCCGCTCGACAGCGCAGACGCTGCCCGCTCGGAAGCCGGGAGCGCCGTGCCGGAGGCGCTGGCGGTGGAGGCGTTCCCCAACCCCCTCGCCTCGGCGGCGACGGTGCGCTTCGGGCTGCCGGCGGCGGGCGCGGTCACGCTCGTGGCCTACGACGTGCTCGGGCGCGAGGTGGCCCGGCTCGCCGAGGGAGTCAGGGAAGCGGGGTGGCACCGGGCGCGCTTCGACGCCTCCGACCTCCCGAGCGGGCTCTACGTCGTGCGGCTCACAGCGGGCGCGCACGTCGAGACGGCGCAGATGACAGTGCTGCGCTGAGAGCAGGCATTCTAATTCCCGCGCCCCCGGTCCGCTTCGGCAGGCCGGGGGCGCGTCGTATCTTCGGTCCCCGATTCCGACCCCGCCCGACGCTTCGCCTCGCTCCATGCCCCGTTATCCCGACGCCAAAGGATTCGACCACGCCGCCACCGAGGAGCAGACGCTCGCGTGGTGGACCGAGCACGAGGTCTTCGAGCAGAGCCTCGCCCTCCGCGAGGGCGCGCCGCACTTCGTCTTCTACGAGGGGCCGCCGACGGCCAACGGCAAGCCGGGCATCCACCACGTGATGGCGCGGACCATCAAGGACCTCTTCTGCCGCTACAAGACGATGAAGGGGTTCCGCGTAGATCGGAAGGCCGGGTGGGACACGCACGGGCTGCCCGTCGAGATCGAGGTGGAGAAGGCGCTCGGGCTGGAGGGGCGGCATCAGGTCGAGAAGTACGGCGTCGCCGAGTACAACGCCGCCTGCCGCGAATCCGTCCTCCGATACAAAGACCTCTGGGACGACCTCACGCGGCGGATGGGCTACTGGGTCGATCTCTCCGACCCCTACGTCACGTTCGAGAACGACTACATCGAGTCGGTCTGGAACCTCCTCCAGCGGATCGCCGAGAAGAAGACGGCCGACGACGAGCCGTTCCTGTACAAGGGCTACAAGATCCTGTGGTACAGCCCCGGCAGTGGCACCGTGCTCTCCAGCCACGAGGTCTCGCTTGGCTACAAAGAGGTGCAGGACCCGTCCGTCTACGTCCGCTTCCCCGTCGAGGGCGAGCCCGACACGTTCTTCCTCGCGTGGACGACGACGCCGTGGACGCTCGTCTCCAACACCGCGCTCGCCGTTGGCGAAGGGATCGACTACGTCAAAGTCCGCAAGCAGAACGAGGCGGGGGAGACGGAGTATTTCTACCTCGCCAAGTCGCTCCTCTCGATTCTCAATGAGGAGGTCGAAATCGTCGCGGAGATGAAGGGGCGCCATCTCGTCGGCAAGACGTACAGCCCGGTTTTCTCCACGTTCACCGACGAGATTTCGAAAGACGAGGCGTGGCGCGTCGTTGCCGCCGACTTCGTATCAACGGAGGACGGGACGGGGATCGTCCACATGGCCCCGGCCTTCGGCGCAGACGACTTCGCGGTCGGGCAGCGCGAGGGGCTGCCGCTGCTGAACCCCATCGCGCCGGACGGGACGTTCACCGAGCAGGTGCCGCTCGTCGCCGGGCAGTGGTTCAAGGACGCCGACAAGGCGCTCGCCCGCGACCTCCGCGAGCGCGGCCTGCTCTACCGCCACGAGACGACGCTCCACAACTACCCGCACGACTGGCGCAAGGGCACGCCGCTGATGTCGTACCCGGTCGAGAGCTGGTTCATCCGCACGACGGCGATCAAAGACCGGCTGATCGAACTGAACGACACGATCAACTGGCAGCCCAAGGGCATCGGCGAGGGCCGGTTCGGGCAGTGGCTCGAAGGCAATGTGGACTGGGCCATCAGCCGGATGCGCTACTGGGGCACGCCGATCCCGATCTGGGTCAACGACCGCGACCCGGACGATTACGTTGTGATCGGCTCCGTCGCCGAGCTGCGCGAGAAAGCCGGTTTGGGCGAGGACGAAGCGCTCGACCTGCACCGGCCGTTCGTGGACGAGATCGCGTGGCCTGCCGAGGGCGGCGGCACGTACCGCCGCATCCCCGACCTCCTCGACGTGTGGTTCGACAGCGGGGCGATGCCGTTCGCGCAGTGGCACTACCCATTCGAGAACGAGCAGACCTTCGAGCAGAACTTCCCGGCCGACTTTATCGCCGAGGGCGTCGATCAGACGCGCGGGTGGTTCTACACGCTCCACGCGATTGCCGCGCTCGTCCGCGACTCGGTGGCGTACAAAAACGTCGTCGTCAACGGGCTCGTGCTCGACGAGAGCGGCGAGAAGATGTCGAAGTCGAAGGGCAACACCGTCGAGCCGTTCGCGGCGATTGCGAGGCACGGCGTCGACCCGCTGCGGTGGTCGATGATGAGCCAGAGTGCGCCGTGGGAGAGCCTCCGCTACTCCGACCGCGCCGTCGAGGAGACGAAGCGGAAGTTCTTCTCGACGATCACGAACACGTACAGCTTCTTCGCCACCTACGCGAACCTCGACGGCTTCGCCTACGACCCGGCGCACCCGACGCCCCTCGCCGAGCGCACCGAGCTCGACCGGTGGATCCTCTCGCGGCTGAACACGACGGTCGGCGAGGTGGACGCCGCGTTTGCAGCCTACCACCCGACGCAGGCGGCCCGCGCCGCCGAGACGTTCGTGGACGACCTCTCGAACTGGTACCTCCGCCGCAGCCGCCGCCGCTTCTGGGATAAGGTGGGGGGTGAGAGGTTGGAGGTCCGAGGTGAGGAACCTCCAACCTCCAACCTCCAGCTTCAAACCTCCAAGCGCGCGGCGTACGAGACGGTCTACGAGTGCCTCGTCACACTCTCTAAGCTGATGGCCCCGCTCGCGCCGTTCTACGCCGAGTGGCTCTACGTCTTGCTGAAGACCGACACCGACCCGCTCTCAGTCCACCTCACCGACTTCCCGGCGACGGACGATGCGGCCGTGGACGCGGCGCTGGAGGAGCGGATGGAGCTCGCCCGGCAGGTCGCCTCCATCACGCTCGCGCTCCGCAACGAGGCCGGGATCAACGTCCGGCAGCCGCTCGGCGGCCTCTCCGTCGTCACCGGCACGGCCGGGGTGGACGAAAGCGTGCTCCGCTCGGTCGAAGCGATCGTGCTCGACGAGGTCAACGTGAAACGGCTGGAGGCCATCGGATCGGGCAACAGCCTGGTCGAGAAGTCGGCCAAGCCCAATTTCAAAACGCTCGGCAAGCGCCTCGGGCCGAAGATGAAGGCGGCGAACGCCGCGATCCGGGCGCTCGACACCGACGCGATCACCCGGTACGAACGGGAGGGACAGCTAACCCTGGAGATCGCCGGGGAAAGCGTGGCGTTCGGCCTCGACGACATCGAGGTGACGAGCGAGGGGATCGAGGGGCACCTCGTCGGACAGGAGGGGAGCGTGACGGTAGCGCTGGACACCACGCTGACGGAGGAGCTCCGAAATGAAGGGCTAGCCCGGGAGTTCGTCAATCGGGTCCAGAATTTGCGGAAAGCGGCAGGGTTCGAAGTCTCCGACCGAATTGTAGTTACCTTTGGTGCCTCCGAAGCGGTGGCTGCGGCCATCCGCACCCACGCCGGGGTCATTCGGAACGAGACCCTAGCCGAAGCGCTGGATGCTTCCGACACGCCCTCCGGCGATGCCGCGCAAGCGTTCGAGATCGGCGACGAACCCATCGTGATCGGCGTGCGGCGCGTGGCGTCGGAGCACCTCTCCAGCGGCGGAGCCTGAGTAGAAGCGGTCGACGATAAAGCATTTCAACTACTACTAAACAAAGGGGCCGGCGCGTAACGCCGGAGCACGATATGAGCAAGAAAGCGAATGGAACGGTCAACGGTACAACGAGTGGCGCGCCGCAGCGGCGCACGCCCTTCTCGGATGAGGAGCTCGACGAGTTCCGCGAGCTGATCCTGAGCAAACGCGAGAGCGCGCTCGAAGACATCGAGGCCATGCGGGCACAGGTCGAAGACTCACGCGAGCACGAGAGCGACTCCGCCTACTCGTTCCACATGGCCGACGCCGGCACCGATGCGATGGAGCGCGAGAAACTCTACCTCATGATCGCGCGCCAGCAGAAGTATGTCGGCTACCTCGACCGGGCTCTCGAGCGCATCGAGAACAAGGCGTACGGCCTCTGCAAGGTCACGGGCAAGCCGATCGCGACGGAGCGGCTCCGCGCCGTCCCCCACACGGAGATCTCCATCGACGCGAAGCGAAAGCAGAAATAAGTGTCAAGAGTCGTATGTCGGGAGTCGAGGGTTTGTCTCGGGCATAGCAGGACTCCCGACCCTCGACCTCTCGACTCCTGACCGCTCCCATGCGCATTCTCTGGGTATCGTTCGCCCTCGTCGTCGTCGACCAGCTCACGAAGCAGTGGGTTCATGCTGTGATGTTCCCCGGGGAGTCGATCCCGGTGCTCGGGGAGGTGCTGCGGCTGACCTACACGACGAATCCGGGGATGGCCTTCGGCCTCACACTCGGCTCGAAGCTGTTCCTGACGCTCTTCTCCGTGCTGGCGACGGTGCTGATCGGGGTATACCTGTGGTATGTGCGCAAGGGGCCGTGGGGGTACCGGCTCGCCCTCGCCCTCATCATCGGCGGGGCCATCGGCAACGTCATCGACCGGATGTTTTACGGCCTCGTCTATGGCTACGGACCGCTGTTCTACGGCGAGGTCATCGACTTCATCCACGTCGATCTCTGGCGCGGCGTCGTGGCCGAGTGGGTGCCGTTCTTCGGCGGCAACTACCTCTCCCTCTTCCCGATCTGGAACGTCGCCGATATGGCAATCGTGGTCGGCGTGACTGCGATCATCCTGTTCCAGCGGCGCTTTCACGAGGGGCTCGTCCAGGCGCAGGCCAAAGAGCAGGCCGTGGTGCATCCCGCCGCGCTCGGTACGGCCGCGCCGCTCCACGCCGACGGGTATGCCGAGCCTGTCGTGGACGTGAGCGCCGCGCCCGAGGCATCGCCGAAGCCGACGTCTGAGGCGTAAGCCGCTCAGGCGACGCCGGTTCGGTCCGGCATTCGGGGGCGGCTAAAGGCTGCGGGAGCCCGCATGGTTCGGCGGTATATTCACGCCCCCCGCTCGAACCCCCGCGTTTTCGCCCGGTTCGACTCTCGACCCCCGCCTCCCCGACCCCCAGCCCCGTTGGATCAGCAGCGCATCCGCAACTTCTGCATCATCGCCCACATCGACCACGGCAAGAGCACCCTCGCCGACCGGATGCTGGAGACCACCGGCACGCTCACGAGCCGCGAGATGCAGGACCAGGTCCTCGACTCGATGGACCTCGAGCGCGAGCGCGGCATCACGATCAAGAGCCACGCGATCCGGATGAACTACACGGCGCGCGACGGGCAGGAGTACGTGCTCAACCTGATCGACACGCCCGGCCACGTGGACTTCTCCTACGAGGTCAGCCGCGCCCTGATGGCGTGCGAGGGTGCGATCCTCGTCGTCGATGCCGCGCAGGGGATCGAGGCGCAGACGATTGCTAACCTCTACCAGGCCATCGGGGCCGACCTCGAAATCATCCCCGTCCTCAACAAGATCGACCTGCCGAGCGCGCGGCCCGAGGTCGTCGCGCAGACGATTACTGACCTCATCGGTGGCGACCCGGACGAGGTGCTGCACGTGAGCGCGAAGACGGGCCTGGGGATCGAGGACGTACTCGAATCCGTCGTTGCCCGCGTGCCGCCGCCGAAGGGTGACCCCGACGCCCCACTCAAAGGGCTCATCTTCGACTCCGTTTTCGACCAGTACCGGGGCGCGATTGCGTATGTCCGAATTTTCGAAGGCGAGTTGAACGAGGGCGATCCGATCCTCTTCATGGTGACGGACAAGAAGTATTTCGCCGAGGAGATCGGCGTCCTCAAGATGGGGATGCAGAAGCGAAAGACGCTGAAGGCGGGCGAGGTCGGCTACGTGATTGGTAGCGTGAAGGACGTGCGCGACGCCCGCGTCGGCGACACGATCACGAATGCCAGGCGGCCCGCGCCGTCGGCCGTCCCCGGCTTCCGCGACGTCAAGCCGATGGTGTTCTCCGGCATTTACCCAACCGACTCGGCCGACTTCGAGGACCTCCGCGCCTCGCTCGACAAGCTCCAGCTCAACGACGCCGCGCTCACCTACGAGCCCGAGACGAGCGTGGCGCTCGGCTTCGGCTTCCGCGTCGGCTTCCTCGGCATGCTCCACATGGAGATCGTGCAGGAGCGGCTCGACCGTGAGTTCGACCTCGATATCATCACCACACTCCCCAACGTCCGCTACACCATCGAGAAGACGAACGGCGAGCGTCTCGAAGTGTCGAGTCCGAGCGAGATGCCCAAGCCCGGCGAGATCGCCGAGATCCGCGAGCCCTACATCAAAGCGCAGATCATCACCCCGACCGAGTACATCGGCACGCTGATGACGCTCTGCCAGGACCGGCGCGGGCAGTACGTCAACACGAATTACCTCGACACCGAGCGCGTCGATCTTCAGTACGAGCTGCCCCTCGGCGAGGTCGTCTTCGACTTTTACGACAAGCTGAAGTCCGTCAGCCGCGGGTACGCCTCGTTCGATTACGAGATCATCGACGAGCGCCCGTCGCACCTCGTCAAGCTCGATGTGCTGCTCAATGGCGACCCCGTGGACGCGCTCTCGACCATCGTCCACCGCGACAAGGCGTACGACATGGGCCGGCGGCTGACGGTGAAGCTGCGGGAGCTGATCCCGAAACAGCTCTACGACGTGGCGATCCAGGCCGCCATCGGCAGCAAGGTCATCGCCCGCGAGACGGTGAAGGCCCTTCGCAAGGACGTGACGGCGAAGTGCTACGGCGGCGACATCAGCCGCAAGCGCAAACTGCTCGAAAAGCAGAAAGAGGGGAAGAAGCGCATGAAACAAGTCGGCAGCGTGGAGGTGCCGCAGGAAGCGTTCCTCGCCGTGCTTTCGATGGACGAAGGGTGAGGCATGGCGATGCGGCGGGGTGTTTGGCGATGGGGTAGAGACGCGACAGGTCGCGTCTCTACTGCGGTGCTGGCAGCGATCCTGCTGGCAGCGATCCTGCTGGCTCTTACGGCGCTGCCGGCGCAGGCCCAGACCTCGCGGCTCGCCGAGCAGATGCGGGCGCAGCGGGCGAAGGTCCGCATGCAGGAGATCGCCGGTGGAATGGGGCTGGCGGCGGTCCCGCGTGGTCCCGTCGAGATGACGTACGAGCCGAGCGAGGCGGCGAGCCTGCTGTTCTGGTGGCTCCCCCGCAGCCGCACGCCGCGTGTCGAGTTGGATTCGCTGGTGGTCGTCGCCGCGCCGGAGCCCGAGCCGACGCCCATGGTGCCGGCCCTCACCACCATCGCGTGGGACCGCGTCGGCCCGGCCGAGCAGGCGGCGTTTCTCGACCGCTTCCGCGAGGCGCTGTGGACCGTCGAGGGGATGCAGTTCCACACGGCGCTCGACACGATCCCGACGCCGGAGCTGCGCGCCCGCCTCTTCGGCCACTTCGGCGCGCCGACGAGGACGGCGGTGGCCCGTAGCGTCGCGGGGTTCGAGGGGAGCCAGCACGTGCAGTTCGAGTACTGGTTCGTCGTCAACGACTCGATCCCCTTCGTGGCGCTCGACGCCGACGGGCCGTTCGGGCGCGGGCTCGTCCTCGCAGGCGATTTCGCCCATGCGGCCGTGCTCGGCGCGGTGAAGCGCGACTTCGTCCGCCGCCTGCTCACGCGCGGCCGGCTCATGCCGTACGTTGACTACTACCATTCGCGCGAGCGCAACCAGTGGTACCGGACCGGGTATGACGGGGCAGACTATTACGTCGAGGAGATCAAACGGCCCCGCTGGGTCCGGCGGCGCTCCGAAGACGGAAAGTGGTACCTTTTCCGGTGAATGAGCCCGCTGCGGGACGCGAAGGCGTAGCGGCTCCGCGTTTCGTCCGGTACGTCTAACATCTTCTCATTTGCCGACAGTCGAGTGCTGAGCACCCCGAGCAAAAAATCTAGTGCTTCCCGCGAGGTGGCACGCACGCGCCGCAAAGCCGAACGTGAGGCCGCACGCAATGGGCAGGCCGGGAAGAAGCCGGAAGGGTGGAAGGAGACGCTGCGGTTCTGGGCATGGGCCATCCTGATCGTCCTCGTCGTCCGGGCGTTCCTCTTCGAGCCGTTCCGCATCCCGACGCCGTCGATGGAGCGGACCCTCCTCGTGGGCGATTTCCTGTTCGTCTCGAAGCTGCACTACGGCGCGCGCACGCCGAACACGATCGGCATCCCGTTCACGGGGCTCTATCTGGAAGGACTCGAACTGCCGCAGACCCGGCTGCCCGGCTTTTCCGGTGTCGAGCGCGGCGATGTCGCCGTGTTCAACTATCCGCCCGAGGCGGGGCCAATCGAGCGCAAGACGCCGTACATCAAGCGGCTCGTCGGTATCCCCGGCGACACGGTGTTGCTCCTCGACAAAGTCCTCTACGTCAACGGCAAGCGGTTCCCGCTCGCGCCGACGCAGGAGCAGAACTGGGTGGTGACGCCGGACGGCAACGTCGGCATCCCGCGTGCCCAGCTCGATGAGGTCCATGCCGAGCTGCTCGGGACGGTGCCGGGCACTAACCACATTGTTGTCAACGGTCCGCCGACAGCGGCAGAAGCGATCCGGTCGTGGCCGTACGTCGCGTCCGTCGAAGGATTTGCGATTCCCGAGGGCCGCTCGAACGGCCCGATGTTCCCAGCCGGGAGCGATTTCAACCGCGATAACTACGGCCCGCTCGCGGTCCCGCAGGCGGGGCAGAGGGTGGCGCTGACGGCCGCGACGTGGCCCGCGCTGAAGGACATCGTCACGCGCTACGAAGGGCACCGCGCCGAAGTCCTCCCGGACGGCCTCTTCCGCATCGACGGAGAGATCACGGACACCTACACGGTGGAGCAGGACTACTACTTCGCGATGGGGGACAACCGGGACAACTCGCAGGACGGTCGGTTCTGGGGCTTCGTCCCGCAGGATCACCTCGTCGGGAAAGCCGTGTTGATCTTCTTCTCGCTCGACATGGAGAACCGGATTCTCGGCCTCATTCCAACGCCCCGGCTGCGCGGCCTCAAGCCGATCCGCTGACCCCCCGCCGCGCTCGCAGTCGTTCGCGCTGCTCACTCCCGGTTTCGCGCGGCCGTCCCCTTCGAAGGGGGACGGCCGCGACTTGTCGGGGCAGGGGGTCCGCACGGCTGGATGCGAACGGGTCCAGTTGCTCCGTTCTTGACGGGCACCAACTCCGTTTCTTTTGGACGACGCACCACCTATCGCTTCCGACGCCGCGCCTCTTCCCGAGGTGGAGCAGCCCCCTGAGTCGGCGAAACCGAATCGGCTCAAGCCGTGGCTGATCGTCGTGGTCGTAGCGCTGCTGGCGGCGCTAGGGATCCGGCTTTTCGTCGCCGAGGCCTTCCGCATTCCCACGGCGTCGATGGAGCGGAGCCTGCTCGTCGGGGACTTTCTGTTGGTGTCGAAGCTGCACTACGGGCCGCGCACGCCCGTCACGCTCGGCCTCCCGTTCACGGATCAGTACCTGCGGGGCGTCACGCTCCCCTTCGTCCGTCTCCCCGGCTTCTCCCACGTCGAGCACGGCGACGTCGTCGTGTTCAACCTCCCCACGGAGACCGGGCCGCTGGACCGGCGGACCCATTTCATCAAGCGCGTCGTCGGACTGCCGGGCGATACCGTGGCGCTCGTTCACAAAGTGGTGCAGGTGAATGGCGAGGCGCTGCCGCTCGGGGCAGGGATCCAGCAAGACTGGCTCGTCGCACTCGATCCGGCTGTGCCGTTCTCGCTCGGGGCGTTCCACGAAGCCGGGGTGACGATGCCGGCGGCACGCGAGGGGGAGGGCATGTGGCGGGTGCGGATGACGCTGGCTGAGGCCGAGACGGTGGCGGCGTGGCCGGCGGTACGCGACCTGCGGCCTGCCGTGTCGGAGCGGGTCGATATGCTGTTCCCGTTCGGCCTCCGGCAGACGCTCGACGACTACGGACCCGTCGCCGTCCCGAAGCGGGGGCAGACGGTGCGGCTGGATGCGACGACGTGGCCCGTCGTGCGCGACGTGGTCGAGCGCTACGAGGGCCACACCGCCCGCCGTTTCGCCGACGGGCGCTACGAGATCAACGGTGCGCTCACGGATGCGTACACGTTCGAGCAGGACTACTACTTCGTCCTCGGTGACAACCGCGACGACTCCTCCGATAGCCGCCGCTGGGGGTTCGTCCCGCGCTCGCACCTCGTCGGGAAAGCTATGCTGGTCTACTTCTCGTGGGACGCGCAGTCCGGGCGTCCTCGCCTCGACCGTTTGTTCCACCCGATTCGGTAAGGGCACAGCACGCTGCGCCCCTACGCCGTTTCTCCCAAACCCGTAGTGCCATGACTCGCCATTGCTACTCGGTCCTCGCGCTCCTGCTCGCCGCGCCCGCTTTCGCGCAGCCCGACCGGGCTATGCCCGATACGACGGCGCTCGTCCCTCACTGGCCGGAGCGGTTCCGGCCGAGCCCACTCCTAGCCCAGCTCAGTCTTTCGCCAGACTCCGTGATCGCGCGGCGAACGTCGCCCGAGGTCCGTGCCGAAGCCGCCATCGTGGACCCCGACATCCTCGCCCCGCCGGACTCAGCGACCGAGGCAGCGATGCGGCTCATCGTCCCGCCCGAGCATGCGGACGCAGCGATGATGCACGATCCCGGCCCGGCGCGCTCGCCGAGATCGGCGTGGAGGGAGAAGCGCCCGGCTGGTCGTCGGTAGCGACGGGTCACCTCGCGGTGCGAAACAAGCAGGGGTAGGGAGGATTCAACCGGGACCCTCCCCACCTTATCGCTGCTCATGCGCGGATCGCTCAACATCGGCCGGATCGCCGGGATCGACCTCTACCTGCACTGGACGTTTGTGCTGCTGCTAGCGGGGGCGTTCGCGTTCTACCTCTTCAGTGGCAGCACGCTCGGGATCGCCCTCACGGGCCTCGCTCTGATCCTCACCGTGTTCGGGTGCGTGGTGCTCCACGAACTCGGCCACGCCCTCATGGCCCGCCGCTTCGACGTGCCGACGCGTGACATCACGCTCTACCCCATCGGCGGTGTAGCCCGGCTCCAGCGCATCCCTGACGAGCCGAAGCTGGAGCTGTTCGTCGCGGCGGCGGGGCCGGCGGTGAACGTCGTGATCGCCGGGGTGCTGTTTGTTTTCCTCGTCGTCACGGGGCAACCACTCGAACCGGGCGCAGGCCTGCTCGCGCCCGCCGAGCGGTTCGTGCAGAACGTGATGTGGATTAACGTGGTGCTCGTCGTGTTCAACCTCCTCCCGGCATTCCCGATGGACGGCGGCCGGGTGCTCCGTGCACTCCTCGCCTTCAAGCTCGAGTACGTCCGCGCCACGCAGATCGCTGCGGGCGTGGGGCAGGGGATGGCGTTCCTGTTCGGGCTCGTCGCCATCTTCGGCGGGTTCAACCCGTTCCTGCTCATCATCGCGCTCTTCGTCTATTTCGGCGCGCAACAGGAGGCGAGCTTCGCGATGATGCGGACGGCCATCGAGGGGCTGCCCGTGCGGCAGGCGATGATTACGCAGTTCAACCCCCTCCACCCGTGGGACACGCTCGACGAGGCGGTCCGGCTCCTCCTTGCCGGGGCCGAGCAGGATTTCGCCGTCGTGGACGAGGGGAAGGTGGTCGGCGTGCTCACGCGGAAGCGGCTGCTGACGGCGCTCGCCGAGGGCGACCGGACGATTCGCGTGCAGCAGGCGATGGAGAAGGCGTGCAGCCCGGTCGGGGAGGGCGAGATGCTCGACGGCGCGTTCCGCCGGATGCAGGAGGAGGAGTGCGCTCTGCTCCCGGTCGTCCGCGACGGGCGGCTCGTCGGCCTGCTGACGGCCGAGAACGTCGGCGAGCTCGTGATGGTGGCGACCTCGCTGCGCAAGCAGACAGGCCGAGGCTCTGACGTGAGCGGCCTGCTCGCCGCGATGCGCTCGGGCTGAAGCGCGACGACTGTCGGGCGACGAATGGGCGCCGAGCCCTCGCCGGGATTTGGTGGCCTCGGGCAGGGCGCAGTGTGCTGTGCCCCTACGAGCGTGGCGCTCTGGCACAACGCCTATCTTCACTGCTACCGTCCCCCGTCTTCCGTCCACTCCCGTCATGGTCCATCCCGAAGTCGCCACCCTCGACCGTCGCTTCACCGCCGACACGTACCGCGCTCGCCGCGAGCAACTCCGCGAAGCCCTCGGCGGCGGCCTACTCCTCATCCCCGGCAACGCGCCCGTGTGGCGGAACGCGGACAACCTGCACCCCTTCCGTCAGGACTCACACTTCCTGTACCTCACCGGCATCGCACGCCCCGGCCTCGCGCTTCTGCTCGACGCCGACAGCGGGGAGGACGTGTTGCTCGGACCGCCCGAGGACTTCGACGATCTCGTCTGGCACGGCCCGCACCCGTCGCTCAGCGACCTCGCCTCGGAAGCTGGTGTCGCCGATGTGCGGGACTACAGCGAACTGGGCGATGTGCTGGAAGCGGCGAAGCGGCAGGGGCGGGCGGTCCACTACCCGCCGCCGTTCATGCCCGGCACGCAGATCGAGCTCGCCCGGCTGTTGGGCGAGTCGGTCGAGGCCGTGAAGGAGGGGGCATCGGCTTCGCTGATGCGCGCGCTCGGCGAGAAACGGGCGGTGAAGACGGGCGCCGAGATCGCGGAGATCGAAGACGCCGTGGCGGTGTCGGCCGAGATGTACCGCGTGGCGATGCAGATGACGCGGCCCGGCCTGCGCGAGGTCGAGGTGCGCGCGGCGATGCTGCACGCCGCCCTCCGGCACGGGCGCGAGGTGTCGTTCGAGCCTATCACGTCGGTGCGCGGCGAGGTGCTCCACAACCACGCCAGCGGGAACACCCTCCGCGACGGTCAGCTCTTTCTCCTCGACTCGGGCGTGGAAACGGCCGAGGGCTATGCCTCCGACATCACGCGGACGATCCCCGTCAGCGGCCGGTTCAGCGACGAGCAGCGGGCGATCTACGAGATCGTACTCCGCGCCGAGGAAGACGCCATCGAGCGGCTCCGTCCCGGCGTGAACTTTCGCGACCTCCACCTCGCCGCCGCCCGTACCATCGTCGAAGGGCTGAAGGCGGCGGGGCTGATGAAAGGCGACGTAGAGGACGCGGTCGAGGCCGGGGCGCACGCGCTCTTCTTCCCGCACGGACTCGGCCACCCGCTCGGGCTCGACACGCACGACGTGCAGGACCTCGGCGATACCTACGCCTATCCCGCCGACCAGCCGCGCAGCGAGCAGTTCGGCCTCAGCTTCCTCCGCTTCGCCCGCGACCTCGCCCCCGGCCACGTCATGACCATCGAGCCCGGCATCTATTTCATCCCCGTCCTCATCGACCGTTGGCGCAGCGAAGGCCGCCACACCGAGTTCGTCGACTACGACGCCGTCGAGCACTTCCGCGACTTCGGCGGTATCCGGATCGAAGACGACGTGCTCTGCACCGAGGACGGCGCGCGCATCCTCGGCTCCGGCATTCCGAAGTCGGTGGAGGACGTGGAAGCCGAGATGGCCGGCTAGCGGTTCGGCCGGTCGTTGCGTCGGTCGGAACCTCTCGGTCCGTCCTGCGGTGCCAGAAGCCCCCTCGCACCGCCCCGATTATGCCCCCGCTTCCCGACTACTACAAGGCCCTCGGCGTCAGCGAAGACGCCACCGCCACCGAGATCAAAAAGGCGTACCGCAAGCTCGCCCGCGACCACCACCCCGACCGCAACCCGGACAACCCGGAGGCGGAGGAGCAGTTCAAAAAGGTGCAGGAGGCGTACGACACCCTCGGCGACGAGGCCAAGCGCAAGCAGTACGACCAGATGCGCCGCGACCCGTTCGCCGGGCGCGACTTCCGGGGCTTCAGCGGCGGCGACCCAACGGGCGGCCGGTTCTACCGCACGCCCGACGGCACGTACGTCCGCGTCGAGTCCACCGGTTACGGACCGGAGGAGGGGTACCAGTTTTCCGACGAGGGGATGGGTGGCCTCGGCGGTCTCGGCGATCTGTTCGGGCAGTTCTTTGGCGGCGGGGGCGGCGCGGGCCGAGGGCAGAGCCCCTTCCAGGGTCAACGGGGAGGCCCGCGCGAAGCGCCGCGTGGCGGCGACATCGAGACGCGGCTCTCAATCTCGTTCGACGAAGCTCTGGGCGGCGGCAAGACCGAGGTGAGCCTGCCCGGCGGAGAGAAGGTCCGTATCACAATCCCGAAGGGCGTGGAGGACGGGACGAAGGTGCGCCTGCGCGGGCGCGGCCAGTCCGGCCCGACGGGCCAGCGCGGCGACCTCTACATCACCTTCGACGTCAAGCCCGGCCCCCGCTTCCGCCGCGAGGGCAACGACCTCACCACGACGGAAACCATCAACGTCGCCGAGGCCATGCTCGGCACGACGCGGGCGATCACGAACGCCTACGGCAGCACGGTCAAGGTCACGATCCCACCGGGCACGCAGCCCGGCGAGCGGCTCCGCCTGCGCGGCCAGGGGGTGAAGACTGACGACGGGGCAGGCGCGCTCTTCGTCGAAATCGCCGTGACGATCCCGACCTCGCTCTCGGACGAGGCGGCGCTCCGGGCGTGGGCCGAAGCCGAGGGGCTGTCGGAGCCCGCCGCGTCCACACCGTAGCGGGGGCGTGCCGCGCGAGAAAGGACGCGCTACCTGCTGTTGAGCCGGTAGCGCAGCCCGCCGCCGGCGAAGACGAGCGGGTCGCCGAACCGGGTCTCGGTGTCGATGCGGTCGGTGGCGTCGCCCGGGTAGATGATGGTGGCATTGAGTTCGACAAACCCCCCGATCCTCGGCGCCAGCGCGGCGTCGAGGCCGACGCCGAGTTGAGGTCCGACGCCTACCTTCGTTTCGCCGTTGAGGTGGCTGAGGAGGCCGGCGAGTCCGATCTGAAGGGTCGGGCTCACGCGCCAGCTCGGGGCGAAGAGCCTGCGCCCGAGGAACGAGAGCAGGTGGACCCACTCGCTGGAATCCTCGGGGCGGATCTGCTCGTCACTCTGCGCGCCGTCGGCAAAGAGTTGGGGGATGTCGAAGAGCCGGTACGATAGCACGAGTACGTTCTCTTGCGTCATACCGTAGCTGCCCGCGACGGCCAGCGAAGCCCCGTTGTTCTTGCTGAACTTCTGGAACGGATTGGAGGCGTCGATGCTGCGCTCCCCCGCGTAGCTCCCGGCTTCCAGCGCCAGACTGAGTTCGAACGAGCCGGCGGTCCGATATCGGTTCGGGTAGCGCTCCCGGTAGGGGGGGGCGCTACGTCTATCCCCCATAACAAGGTGGGTTGTCAAGAGGCACAGTTCGATTTCATAAAGGCATACGGGGTCTGGCGTCGCACGGAGGCACGACGCGGCTCCAAGAGCGTAGCACCACCTTCCTAGATCTCAAAGGTCTCCGCCAGCACTC
>JBBSMX010000088.1:0-17209 GCA_038232935.1 Rhodothermales bacterium
CGGGTGGCCTGGTCGAGTACATTGCTGGTCATCGGGTTGGCGGGGTTGCTGGTGCGAGGGGAGTGGTCAACTCCACCCTACGCACGACGCAGCGACTTGCCAACCCGTTCTCTACTTCAACCCGCGACTGACGTTGAGTCAACCGATACCTGAGGCACGCCTACCAGGAATCCATCGTAGGCGTGTTGCTCTCGTTCACTCTGACTCCTACGCGCTATGCTGAACCGTGAAGGAATACGGGCCGCGCGTGACGTGCGCCCCGACGCCCACGGCCTCAAGGCCGATCCCATACTCCGCAACGCCTACGGCGGGCAGCTCGAATCCGCCGCCGAGTCGTTCTTAGTGCACGCGTTCGAGAAAGGTGGTCATGGGCCGCTCGGCGAGCGCGATATCCCGCCCGTGCTGGTCTCGGCGGCCATGCACATCCTAAACCGGAGCGCGTGGACGCAGCCGTCCGACGAGCAGGTGAAGGCCGCCGTATTCCTCTCGAAGCCGCCTGTCCCCGGACCGAGCGAAGGCGGCACCGAGCGCCGGGCCGCCTAGCTTTTCGGTCCAGTCCTCCTCGGCCCCGAGGGACTAAACGAAGGGAAGCCACGTGGCTACTCCAGCCCGTGCGCCCGCTTGATCCGCGCGATCTGGCGCAGGTGGACGAGGTCGTGCGCGGCGAGCAGCCGGGCGATGTGCCGGACGCTTTCAGACCCACGCTCGCTGTGCTGTCCGGAGCGTTCCCACTCGTCGCCGCGCAGGCGTGCGAGGAAGCGGAGGTTGCGGCGGCGTAGCACGTCGAGTTCAGCGAGGGCTTCGCCGAGGTCCTCCTCGTTGTAGCGCAGCCGCTCGGCCCACGCGTTCTGATCGTAGCCGGCAATCGTCGGGTTGTTTTCGGCAACGATGTTGCGCATCCGGTAGCCATAGACAAGCTCGGAGTCCGCGAGGTGCTGGACTACTTCTAGAACGGACCATTTACCCGGTGCCTCCGGCTTCCGCAGGTCCGCATCGCCGATCCCTTCGGTGGCGGCGCGGAGGGCAGGAACGAGCCCGCGCTGCACCTCGATCGGGTCGTGGTCGCCGAGGAGGGCGAGCAGGGCGGCGGTGTAGGCCGCAGCGCCGGAACCGGTCGTGCCGGCGGGATTGGTGAACGGCATCGGGTTGTTCATGCGGGCACGCCAGACTTCAGGTGCTCGATGACGGACTGGAAGAGGCGTGCCCCGTCGGCATAGCCGAGGATCGACTCGACGCAGCGCTCGGGGTGCGGCATCATGCCGAGCACGTTCCCGCCCTCGTTCACGATCCCGGCGATGTTGCGCGCCGAGCCGTTCGGGTTGGCCTCGTCCGTGATCTCGCCGTCGGCTGCCGCATAACGGAAGACGACACGGCCGTCGGCTTCGAGCGCGTCGAGCGTCTCCTCGTTGGCGTAGTAGTTGCCTTCGCCGTGGGCGACCGGGATCGTGAGGAGGTCGCCCTCCATCATCGCCTTCGTGAACGGCGTCTCGGCGTTCTCGACGCGGAGGTGGACGTCCTTACAGCCGAACCGAAGCGAGGCATTCCTCATCAGCGCGCCCGGCAGGAGGCCGGCCTCGCAGAGCACCTGAAACCCGTTGCACACCCCGAGCACGAGCCCCCCCTCGTTCGCGAACCGGACCACGTCTTTCATCACGGGCGAGAACCGGGCAATCGCCCCGCTGCGGAGGTAGTCGCCGTACGAGAACCCGCCGGGCACGACCACCACGTCGGCCTCGCCGAGGGCTTCTTCTTTGTGCCAGACGAACCGGGCTTCCTGCCCCATCACGTGCTTCGCCGCGTGGTAGGCGTCGTGGTCGCAGTTGGAGCCGGGGAAGACGAGGACGGCGAATGTGACGGGCATAATTCCGAGCCGGAAAATCGGGGAGACGACGAAGCGAAGATAGGCCGTTCTGTAACCGCCGGTTCCCTCGATCCGTACCTTCCTCGTCTCTTCGAGGCTTCGACTCCCAGACTCCCGCCTGCGTGATCCCCCGCGAACTGTTCAGCAAGATCCGCCGCCTCGAGATCCGCACGAAAGGCCTCGTCAACAACGTGTTCGGCGGCGAGTACCACTCGGCGTTTAAGGGGCGGGGGATCGAGTTCTCCGAGGTCCGCCCCTACCAGATCGGTGACGACGTGCGGACGATCGACTGGAATGTGTCGGCGCGGACGGGCGAGACGTTCGTGAAGCTCTATGAGGAGGAGCGCGAGCAGACGCTGCTGCTGGCCGTCGACGTCTCGGGCAGCGAGCGGTTCGGGACGGGCGGCGTCGAGAAGCGCGAGATGGCGGCGGAGATCTGCGGCGTGCTCGCCTTCAGCGCCGTCCGCAACAACGACAAAGTCGGCCTGCTGATGTTCTCCGACCGCGTCGAGCGGTTCGTCCCGCCGAAGAAGGGCCGCCGCCACGTCCTCCGGCTCATCCGCGACCTCTTCGCGCACGAGACGGAGGACCGCGGCACGCGGATCACCGCTGCGCTCGACCACCTGCTGCACGTCCTCCGCCGCCGCGCCATCGTGGTCCTCGTGAGCGACTTCTTCGACCAGGACTACGAGCGAAAACTCCGCGCCCTCTCCGGACGGCACGATGTAGTGGCGATCCACCTCCGCGACCCGCGCGAGATCGAGATCCCGAACGTCGGCCTCCTGACGCTGCGCGACGCAGAGACAGGCCGGCCCGTCCTCGTGGACACGGGCAGCCGGGCGGCGCGCGAGGCGTTCGCGCGGCAGGCCGAAGCCCGGCAGGCTGAGATCGAAGCGACCCTCATCCGCGCCCGCGTGGACACCGTCGCGGTGCGAACAGACGAGGACTACGTCGAACCCCTCGTCACGTTTTTCCGACAGCGCAAACGGGCAGCGTGATGGAAACGAGCACCCCGTTTTGCCGATGGCGTAGGGGCGCAGCATGCTGCGCCCCTACAGTCGCCCTGTTGATCGCGCTGGCTACCCCGGCGTCGGCGCAGATGGTGCGGCTGCACGTCCTCGCCGACAGCGTGACCGTCGGCGAGCGGTTCGGCGTGGCGGTGGCGGTAGAGCACGGGCCTGGCGTGCAGGTCGTCTTTCCCGAGCCGCCCGGCGCGGCAGCGGCCATCGATACGCCGCTGCGGGCAGGCGAGGCCGAGCTCCTCGGGGGGCGCCGCCTTCCGCCGACGGTGCGGGGCGGCACGCGCGTGGACAGCGTGGTCTTCGAGGCGGCGGCTTTCGAGCTAGACTCGGCCCGCGTTGGGCCTGTCTCGGTCCGAATCGTGCGCGGCACCGACACGACGACCGTGGCCTCGCCCGCCGTGTTCGTCGGCGTCCGCTCGCTCGTACCGGCCGACGCGGAGGAGCCGCACGGCCTCGCTCCGCTCGCCGACTTTCCGCGGGCGTGGGGACCGTGGCTGCTGGCCGCGCTCGCCGTCCTCGCCCTCGGGACCGCGCTCTGGTGGTGGCTGCACCGTCGCCGCAACCGCCCCGTCCCCACCTCCGCCCGTCCCCCGGACGAAGAAGTCCTCCACCGGCTCGGCGCACTCGCCGCTGCGCTGCCGACCTCGCCGGCCGATGTCAAGCCGTTCTACGTCGAGCTGTCCGACGCGCTGCGGACGTACCTCGCCCGTACGCTCGGTGTCCCGGCCCGCGAACAGACGACGCACGAGCTGTTGAGTGCCCTCGCCCGCCGGCCCGATGACATACCCGATAGCGCGCTCGAACACCTCAGCTCCATCCTCCGGCTGGCCGACCTCGCTAAGTTTGCGAGCGTGCAGCCGGACGCGGAGGCGCACGAAACCGCGCTCGCCCGCGCGCGTGAAGCCGTAGCCGCGCTCGTAGCCGCGCTCGAAGCCGCCCAGCAGCCCGAAGAACCCGAACCCGCCGACGCCTGATGCCCCCGTTCTCCGCCACGCTCGTCGAACGCCTCGCCCGTGCCGAGCGCGTGGCCGTGCTCACCGGTGCCGGAATCTCCGCCGAGAGCGGCGTTCCGACCTTCCGCGACCCCGGCGGCCTCTGGCAGCAGTTCCGCCCTGAGGAGCTGGCGAACGTCCGCGCCTTCCTCCGCAACCCGGCGCTCGTGCAGGGTTGGTATGCCCACCGCCGCGCCGTCGTCGAAGACGTGCAGCCGAATCCGGGGCACGCGGCGCTCGCGGCGTTGGAGGAGATGGTCCCGCACTTCTTGCTCGCGACGCAGAACGTGGACGACCTCCACCGCCGCGCCGGCAGCCGCGAGGTCGTCGAGCTGCACGGGAATCTGACGCGGAGCTACTGTATCGACTGCGGCGCGCCGGCCGGCCGGGACGTGCTGGCCTCCATCGGCGACGGCGGTGAAGCGCGGTGCCCGGATTGCGGCGGTCTCCTGCGGCCGGCCGTGGTGTGGTTCGGCGAGATGCTGCCCGAGGGCGCGATGGAGCAGGCCGCCGAGGCCGCCGCGAATGCCGACGTGTTCCTCTCGGTCGGGACGAGCGCCGTGGTCTATCCCGCCGCCGGGCTCCCGCTCGTGGCGAAGGACGCCGGGGCGTACGTCGCCGAGATCAACGTGGTGCCCAGCGCGATCGCGCGCGCGATGGACGAGGTCGTGCTCGGCCGCTCGGGCGAGGTGCTGCCGGCGCTCGTCGCCGCCGTGCGGAGGTTTATCGACTGACTGGCCGATTCGCCGGTTGGGTGATTTTGTCGCCCCCATCGGCGAATCAGCGAATCAGCGAATCAGCCAATGATTTTTGCCTATCCCCTCTTCCTCCTCTTCCTGTTCGCCGTGCCGCTGCTGGCGTGGTGGGAGTGGCGTAAGGCGCATCGCCGCCCGGCGAGCGTGCTCTTCTCCGACACCGCCGCCGCCGAAGCCGTCGCCCCGACGCTGTGGGTCCGGCTGCGCAACCTCCCCATCGCTCTCCGGCTCGGCGCGCTCGCCCTCGGCATCCTCGCCCTCGCCCGCCCGCAGCTACGCGACGTGATCCACGAGCGCACGGCCGAGGGCATCGACATCATGCTCGTGCTCGACCTCTCGACCTCGATGAAGGCGGAGGACTTCCGCCCGAATCGGTTCGAGGCGGCCAAAGACGTGGCGGCGCGGTTCGTGGACGGCCGCGTCTCCGACCGCATCGGGCTGATCGTGTTCGCAGCACAGGCATACACCCAGGCCCCGCTCACGCTCGACTACAACTTCCTCAAAGAGATGCTGCGGAGTGTGCAGATGGGGCTGATCGAGGACGGCACCGCGATTGGCACCGCGCTCGCCACGGCGACGGCTCGGCTGCGCGACTCCGAGGCCGAGAGCAAGGTGATCATCCTGCTCACCGACGGACAGAACAACCGGGGCGAAGTGGACCCCCCGACGGCCGCCGACGTCGCCGCCGCGCTCGGCGTAAAGATCTACGCCATCGGCGTCGGCTCGGAAGGCCTCGATGCGTTCGGGCGGACGATCCCAGACTACATGCAGCGCCTGATCCCGCAGTCGGCCCAGATCGACGAGGGGATGCTGACGACGGTCGCCGAGAAGACAGGGGGCCGCTATTTCCGCGCTACGGATCGCGAAGCCCTCGCCGCTATCTACGACGAGATCTCCGCCCTCGAAACCACCGAGGTGCAGGAGACGACCTACCTCGATGTGGACGAGCGCTACCCCCTTTTCCTCTGGCCCGCCTTCGGCCTGCTCCTGCTCGAAGTCCTCCTCTCCACCACCCGCCTGCGACGCGTGCCATGAGTTGGAGCTACACCGTCTTCCTGTTCGCCCTCGTCGCCGTGCCCGTGGCGGCGGGGCTGTTCGTGTGGGCGGCGGGGCAGCGGCGCGAGGCGCTCCGGCGGTTCGCGGGCCGGCGCTCCGGACAAGAGGACGGCGCGGCGCACGCGACGGCGCGGCAGCGGCGGTGGCAGGCGGCCCTCGTCGTGGCCGCCGTGTTCTGCTTCGCGCTCGCGCTCGCGGGACCGCGCTACGGAACGGTGCTCCGCGAGGTCAAGCAGGAAGGGCTCGACGTGATCGTGGCTCTCGACATCTCCCAATCGATGCTGGCCGAGGACGTAGCCCCGAGCCGGCTGGCGCGGGCGAAGTACGAGGTCGAGCAACTGCTCGGCGACCTCACCGGCAACCGCGTCGGCCTCGTCGTGTTCGCGGGCGAGGCGTTCCTGCAGTGCCCGCTCACCTCCGACTTCGGGGCCGTCCGCCTCTTCCTCGACGCCGCCGAGCCCTCACTCATCCCGACGCAGGGGACCGATTTCGGGCAGGCCCTCCGCGTGGCCGTGCAAGCCTTCGACGTGGCGAGCAACGAACCCGATGGGACGGAGCAGCGAGCCCGCGCCCTCCTCATCCTCTCGGACGGCGAGAACCACGCGGGCGGGTTCCGCCCGGCCCTCGCCTCGGCGGAGGAAGCCGGCATCGCCGTGTTCGCCGCCGGCGTCGGCGAGACGGAGGGCGCGCCGATCCCGGTTTACCGACAGGGCCGCCTCGTCGGCTATAAGACCGACCGCGCGGGGGCGATGGTGAAAACGTCGCTCCACGAGGGCTCGCTCCGCGACCTCGTCGAAGGCGGCGCATATTACCGCATCGGGCGCACGGCGAGCGACCTGCCGGAAATAACCTCGGCCCTCGCCCGTTTAGACCGAGGCACCGTCGCCTCCGAATCGTTCGAAACGTACGCCGAGCAGTACCAGTGGCCGCTCGCGCTCGGCCTGCTGCTGCTCGTCGTCGAGCGCTTCGTTTCCATCCGCCGCCGGGAGCCCGAACCCGTCACATGAGCCTCCGATTCGCCCTCCTCGCTCTCTTCCTGTTCACCGTGCCCGCCGGGGCGCGGGAGGGTCGGCGCGCGAATGCGCTCTACGGCGAGGGTACGTTCGGCGAGGCCGCCGCCGTGTACCGCGAAGGGCTCGCTCGCAGCGAGAGCGATGCCGGGACCGTCCAGTCCGGGCTGTTGAACAACCTCGGCTGCGCGCTCTACGAGCAGGAGCAGTTCGCCGAGGCGCAGACCTCGTTCGAGGCCGCGCTCGCCGCCGCGCTCGCGGCGGAGGACCGGGCGCGGGCGGCGTACAACGCGGGCAACGCCGCCGCGCAGCAGCAAAACTTCGAGGGCGCGCTCGGGTTCTACCGTCAGGCCCTGCTCGTCCGGCCTGACTATTTCGAGGCCAAGTTCAACTACGAATACATTAAGCGCCAGCTTCAGCAGGACCGGCCATCGTCTCCCGAATCCGAGAACATCCGGCCCTCCCCGTTCGCCGAGCACCTGAAGGCGCGGGCCGACTCCCTTGTCGCCGCGCAGCGGTACCGTGAAGCCCTCGAAACGATGCAGCGCGGCCTCCTCGCCGACTCGACCGTCCAGGCGTACAACGACTTCCTCGGCCGCCTCAGTGCCGTCGTCGAGATCGAAGCAGGCGCGCCCGACAGGCCATGATTTCTCCCCGCTCATCATCCTCCCGCTCCGTAGGGGCAGGCCTCGTGCTTGCCCGAGGTAGGGCGACAACGAGAGTCGCCCCTACAGTCGTCCTGTGGGTCTTCGTGCTGTGTTTTGCGGCGTCCCCGGCGAGAGCTCAGTCGGTGGCAGACTATTACCACGCCGCTGCGCAGCAGTACATCGGCGGCCAGAACGCCGAAGCCGAACGGGCGGCCGAGGCCGGCCTCGCCCTCGACCCGAACAACGCGAAGTTGCAGGCCCTTTTGGAGAAGATCCGCGAGCGTAACCCGGACGACAGCGGCGGCGAACAGCAGAAACAGGACAACGCCGATCAGCAAAAGGAAGGCGAGGGCGAGCAGCAGGAAAACGCCGAGAACGGCGAGCAGGAGGAGCGCAATGCGGAGTCCGAAGGCGAGCCGCAAGACGAGCAGGACCCGCAGCAGGAGGACCAGCAACAACCCGAGGAGCCGTCGGAGCAGGAGCCGCAGGACGAACGCGAGGGCAACGCCGGGTCCGAAGGCGAGCAGGCCCCGTCGAACCCGCAGGGCGGCGGCAACACAGCGACGCCGTTCGAGGTAAAGCCCGGCAAGATGAGCCGTGCCGAGGCCGAGCGTATCCTCCGCGCCATCGAATCGGACGAACTGGAACTGCTGCGCGACGTCCAGCGCCGCCGCGCCCGCCCCCGCTACGTCGAAAAAGACTGGTGAGCCGAATGCCGAATGCCAAATGTCGGGTGTCGAGTGGATGGCGCGGTCTGAGCGTGCTGCTGGGGTTGTGCATGCTCTTCGCGCATCCGGCTTCGGCGCAAATCACCGTCCACGCCTACGTCGACAAAACGATCATGGGCGAGGCCGAGACGCTGACGTACACCGTCGAAGCCCGCGGCGCCTTCCGCGACCTCAACCGGATCACCGCGCCGACGACGCGCGGCCTCATGGCCGTCCAGACAAGCCCCGTCCAGAGTTGGGACGTCGCGATCCTGGGCGGCCAGACCCGGCAGCAGCTCACGCTCCAGTGGCAGTACCGCCCCATCGGCACCGGCACGGCCTACCTCGATGCCGTCACCCTTCGCCTCGACGGGCAGGATTACACGACCGATCCCATCGTGGTGACCGTCGTCTCCCAGTCCCAGCGGCCTTCGATGCCGACGTGGGTCCCGAGCCCCACCGGCTCCCCGCGCCCCGACCCCACGGCCGACGCGCCCCCGTCCGACCTCTTCATCCGCGCCGAGCCGTCATCGGCCACGGCCTACGTCGGCGAGCAGGTCGTCATCGACTATGTCCTCTATTTCGAGGCGGGCGTACAGCCACGCAATAGCCGAATCGCGAGCGCGTGGGACGCCGACGGCTTCTGGCGCGAGGAGTTGGAGCTGGACCGGTTCGTCGGGACACGGTCGGTGGATGTCGGCGGGCGGCGGTTCGAGGCGGCAGCGATCAAGCGGATGGCCGTCTTCCCCACGCGTTCGGGCCGGCTCCAGGTGGACTCGCTCGACGTGGAGGTGGACGTGCTGCGCGCGACGAGGCTGGGCGGCACGCGCGGCTTCACCTTCAACCCCTTCGGCTCGCGCTTCGAGCGAGAGACCGTCACGGCTGCGCCGGTGATCGTCGATGTCCGCCCGCTCCCGCCCGGCGCGCCGCCCTCTTTCGCCGGAGCCGTCGGGCAGTTCGGGCTCGCCGTCGAGGCGGACCGCAGCGAGGTCGACGTGGGCGAGCCGGTCCGTGTGACGGCGACGCTCTCCGGGCGCGGCAACATCGCCACGCTCGACGCGCCGGACTGGGAGACCCCGGCCTCCCTCGAACAGTACTCCGCCAGGGCGAGCGAGCAGATCGACCGGCGCGCCGAGGAGATCCGCGGACAGAAGGCGTTCACCTTCACCGTCGTGCCTCGCTACGGTGGCACCTTCACGCTCCCGCCCGTCACGTGGAGCTATTTCGAGCCTGAGGAGGGCGTGTACCAAACCCTCCAATCCGACTCGCTCCGGCTGCACGTAGTCGGTCCCGCTGCTCCCCTCGCCGAGGCCGCGCCGCCCGCCGCCGACCCGAACGCCCTCATCGGCCCGATGCAAGACGCGACGTGGCGTCGGCGCGAGGCGTTCGTCCCGTTCTACGCCCGGCCGTGGGTGTGGGCCGGCTTCGCGGTTCCGGCGCTCGCCCTCCTCGCGCTCGTTGCCGTCCGCCACTTCCGGGACCGCGATGAGGACTCGCCGTACATCCGCAGCCTCCGCGCCTTCCCCGCCGCCGAACGCAGCTTGCAGGAAGCCAAAGCCCTGCTCGAAGCGGGCGACGCGCGCGGCTTCTACGCCGGGCTCGAACGCACGCTCCGCCTGTTCCTCTCCGACCGCCTCGACACCGCCGCGCACGGCCTCTCGCTCTCCGAACTCGGTGCCCTCCTGACCGAGCGCGCCGTTACACCCGAGACCCGAGCGGACATGCTGCGGCTTGTGCGGGAAAGCGAGGAGGCGCAGTTCGCCCCGTTCGTTCGTTCCGCCTCGGCCACAGATACCGACCGAGCGGCCCGGCTCATGGCCGCCGTGGACGCGGAAGCTCCTCCCCTGAACCCGGAGGCGGCATGATCCTGCTCGTCCTCCTCGCCCTGCTCCTGCCTGCGCAATCCCAGCCTAACGCCGATGCGTTGTTCGCGCTCGGCAACCGGCTCTATAGTGAGGGCGACGCGCGCGGCGCGGCAGCGGCGTACGAAGGCGTGCTGGATACGGGCTGGACGAGTCTCGCGCTCGAACTGAACCTCGGCAACGCGTACTTCGGGGCCGGGCAGCTCGGCCAGGCCGTGCTGCACTTCGAGCGGGCGCACCGGCTCGCGCCCCGCAACGCGGACGTGCAGCATAACCTTCGGCTCGCCCGCGAGCGCGTCGACTTGGAGGCGGCACCTCCGCTCGCCCCGGCCGATGCTGCAGCGCGGTGGCTGTCGGCGTACGTCGGTGCGGACAGCGTGGCGATGGGGCTGTTCGCGCTCTACCTCGCCGTGCTCGGACTCGTCGGGTTCCGGCTGTGGAGACGGGACTCGCGGCCGTGGCTGCGGCGCTCGCTCGTGGTCCTCGTTCCGCTCCTGCTGCTCGTGACGGTCGCCGCCGTGCTGACGGCGCGCTACGAGGACCGACCGCGCGCCGTCGTCGTGGCAAGCGAAGTGGCGGTGCGAACGTCGCCCTCTTCCACGGCCGGCGCCATCCACAATGCGCCGGAAGGGGCCGTGCTCATCGTCACGGCCGAGCGAGGCGCGTGGCGCGGCGTCCGGTTGCCCGACGGCACGGTGGGCTGGGCCGAGGCGTCCGCACTCGAAGAGATCTAAGCGGTACGAACGGGAGCGAGGGGATGTGGTAGTTTCCCCTGTCACCGCACCTAGAACCTCACCCTGCCACGATGGAGCCGCACGTCCTACCCCCGAACGACGCCGAGCGCCGAGGCTGGATCGAGGTCATCTGCGGGTCGATGTTCAGCGGGAAGACGGAGGAGCTGATCCGTCGCCTCAAGCGCGCCCGCATCGCCCGACAGCAGGTCGAGATCTTCAAGCCCGCCCTCGACAACCGCTACGCCCAGACCGCCGTCGTCTCGCACGACGAGAACGCGATCCCGTCGATCGTCGTCGACACGGCGGACCAGATCCTGCTGCTGGCCGGCGAGGCGGCGGTGATCGGGATCGACGAGGCGCAGTTCTTTGGGACGGAGATCGTCGGTGTCTGCGAAGCCCTCGCGCGGCAGGGGCGGCGTGTGCTCGTGGCCGGGCTCGATCAGGACTTCCGCGGCCGGCCATTCGAGCCGCTCCCGCAGCTCATGGCCGTGGCGGAGTACGTCACGAAGCTGCACGCGATCTGCGTCGTCTGCGGCGCGCCGGCCAACCACTCGCAGCGGCTCGTCGCGAGCGACGACCGCGTGCTCGTCGGCGAGAAGGAGGCGTACGAGCCGCGCTGCCGGCTCCACTTCGAACCACCCGCCAAGCCCTCGGCACCCCCGACGAAGGCTCGGCATCCCGAGCCGAGCGAGCGCATCGAGCAACCCTAGCGGGGCGTCCGCGTCCTATCCGCCGTGTCCTCCTTCCCCGAATCGGCGCTGACGCTCCTCCTCGGCCTTGCCCTGTTGGCGGCCGTGCTCGGCGTCGGCGCGTGGCTCGCCGCCCGCGTCCTCCAGCGCCGACGGGAGCGGGCGGAGGCGGCCGGCGACACCCCGCGCGGTTGGGGCGGGCGCGACCACGAGCGGGTCCGGAACAAGTATTTCGAGAAGGAGCGGCGCGCCCGTGCCCAGCGCTCGCGCCACCGCCACGCCCACGGAGCGCCGCGGGCTTCCGCTCCTCCTCCCGCGACGGGGACCCCCGGCCCCATCAACCTCGAACGGCTCCACAGCGAGACCCTCGGGCTCGGCGACACGATCACGCCCCACCACGTGCGGCAGGCCTACAAGCAGCGCGTGCGCGAGTACCACCCGGATCAGGTAGCCCGCCTCGGCGTCAAGCTCCGCGTGCTGGCCGAGGAGGAGATGAAGCGGATCAACGAAGCCTATGCCTATTTCCGCAAGCGGTACGGCTTTTGAAATGGGACACGCAAGCACCGCAATGGGGTGTAAAACCACGCCCTGTGCCGTCTCTCGATGCAAGGGAGGCGGTAACGCGCTGGTAATCTGCCACCCCGGTAGGCAGAATCTCCACCCTTGCTGTCCCTCCACGCTTCAGCGGAACCCTCGCGCTCATGGATTCACGCCTCGACTTCTCCGATCTGGCCGGGTTGATGGACGTGCCGGAAATACCCCCGGCAAACCCGTTCGAATCAGAGACCCTCACGCTCGATGACCTCGACGACCTCGCGCCCGGCGGCGACGGCGCGGCGACAGCACCCCCGCCGCCCCCATCGGTCGCGCCCGAACTCGCCACCCGATGCCTCGCCAAGCTCGTCGACGGCGCGGTGGCGCTCCTGTTTTACGGGCTGGTCTCCGCCTTCTTTTCCAGCTGGTTCCACGCCTTCTTCCTCGGCGGTCTCGCCGCGAGCGTCTACTTCCTCGTCTCCGACGGGCTCGACGTGGACTTCATGCGGCGGCGGTCCCTCGGCAAGCGGGTGATGGGACTCACCGTCGAGTGCATCGACGGGACCCGGTGCACCCTCGCGGGCTCGGTCCAGCGCAACTGGATGTTCACGGTGATCTTTTTCGCGCAGGCGTTCACGTTCGTCGCGCCCGCCGTCAGCGTGCTGATCGTGCTGGCCGCGCTCGGCCTCGTCGGGTATGAAACGTACTGGATCGTTACGAACCCCAATGGCATCCGGTGGGGCGACGACCTCGCCGGCACCGAGGTGCTCCAGCCCGTCCCCGCAGCGAAAGCGGCGGCCCGATAAAGACCCCGCCGGCAGGGGCCGTGACAGCGAGCTTCTGCTCGCCTGGAGGGTTGCGGCGCTAGCGGCGCGGAGGTAAGTTGGCGGAGCCCCGATCCCCCGCCGCACCACCTCCTATGGCCGACGCCTCCCGCTACCTCGTCACCGCCCGCAAGTACCGCCCGCAGACCTTCGCCGACCTCGTCTCGCAGGAGCACGTCACCGAGACGCTTCAGAACGCGATCCTGCACGACCGGCTCGCCCACGCCTACCTCTTCAGCGGGCCGCGTGGCGTTGGCAAGACGACGGCGGCGCGGCTTCTGGCGAAGGCCATCAACTGCGAAACCCCGCTCGCCGAGCGCGACGGGGCCGAGCCCTGCCGGACATGCGACCGCTGCCGCTCCTTCGAGGAGGGTCGCAGCCTCGACGTGACGGAGATCGACGCGGCCTCGAACAACGGCGTCGACGATATCCGCGACTTGCAGGAACGCCTCCGGATTCCGCCGCAGGGTGCAAACCGGAAAGTCTACATCGTGGACGAAGTCCACATGCTCTCGAAGCCGGCGTTCAACGCGCTCCTCAAGACGCTCGAAGAGCCGCCGCCGCACATCCTATTCATCTTCGCCACGACGGAGCCGCACAAGGTCCTCCCGACGATCCTCTCGCGCTGCCAGCGGTTCGACTTCCGGCGGATCACCGTGCCCGAGACCGTCGAGCGGCTGCGCGAGATCTGCGCCGCCGAAGCCATCGACGCCGACGAACCCTCGCTCCACCTCATCGCCCGGAAGGGCGACGGCGCGCTCCGCGACGCCCTCTCCATCTTCGACCAGTCCATCTCGCTCTGCGGCACAACGCTCCGCTACCCCGAGCTCGCCGACGCGCTCGGGGTGGTCGAGACGGACTTGTTCTTCGATGTGTCGGACGCCGTGCAGGGCGGCGACCGCGCCGGGCTGCTGCGCCTCGTAGAGACGCTCGTGCGCCGGGGCTACGACCTGCAGGAGTTCCTCAACGGCCTCGCCGAGCACTACCGCGGCCTCTACGTCGCCGCCTCGACCCAGTCGGCCGACCTCATCGAAGCCGACGCCGCCACGCGGGAACGCTACCTCAACTCGGTCGACGACCTCGCCGAGCCCGACCTGCTCCGCGCGCTGATGGTGATCGACGAGGCTGAGCGCGAGATCAAGAACAGCCCGCAGCCCCGGCTCAAGCTCGAACTCGCTCTGCTCAAGCTCGCCAGCCTCGACCGCACGGCCGACCTCCGCGCGCTCCTGCACAAGCTCGACCGGCTCGAACGGATGATCGAGCGCGGCGAGGTTCTCTCGTCCGCTCCGCCCCCCACCGCTGAGCGCACTCCGGCGCAGACGGCGGAACCCGCAACGCCTACCTACGCATCGGCCCCGACCGCTCCGCCCGCTGCTCCTCCGCCTGCTTCGGAGCCCACGGTGCCCGAGCCGGCTCCTGAAGAATCGACCGCCGCTGACTATCAGACTGCTCCGCCTCCGGATTCAGATCCGGAGATGACCGACCGCGACGAGCGCGATGAGCCGCCCTCTCCTCCACCCGCGATCCCCGCCCCCCCCTCGGCACCAGCAAAGCCGAAGGAAGACAAGCTCGACTTCCGCCACGGGCTGTTCGGCGTCCCGGCGCTCCAGCGCAAAAGCACGCCGGACGGCGGCGGCCCCTCCGCTACGCTCGGCGACGGAGCGAGCGGTCGAGTCGACGCCGTCAGCGTCGCCGCGGTAGACGTGCATTTCGGCGTATCGCTCCAGCGGGTGCGCGACGTCTGGCCCCGGCTGATCGCGACGGTAAAGGCCGAGCGGCCGTCCGTGGCCGGCGTGCTCGCCCACGTCGAGCCCGTCGCTGTCGAGCACGGGACGGTGCAGGTGGCCGTCCCGACGGCCTTCGTGCAGCGGCTCCTCAAGAGCGAAGAGGCGACGTTCGTCGAGGCACTCGCCGGGGCGATGGGCGAGGAGCCGCCCCCGCTCGCTTTCGTCGTCCACACCGGGTCCGCCGCCGAAACCGCCGCGCCGATCGACCCGTTCGAGCGCATCAAACAGCTTCGGCACGAGCACCCCGTCATCCGCGCGATCTTCGAGCAGTTCGGCGGCGAGATCGTGTGGACGTGAGGGCGTGAGAACGGCTCTCCATCCCCACCCTCTCCCCTTCCCCCTCTCTCCCTTTCCCTCCCCGACCCCTACGAAAATGGACCAACCCAACATGGCCGACCTGTTCGGCAAGATGATGGAGATGCAGCAGAAGATGGCCGAGACGCAGGAGGCCCTCGCCGGCAAAACCGCCACGGCCGAGGCCGGCGGCGGCATGGTGAAGGTCACCGCGAATGCCGCCGGCCGCGTCGTCTCGATCAAGATGGAAAAGGAAGTTGTCAGCCCTGACGACCTCGAACTGCTCGAAGACCTGCTGGTCGCCGGCATCAACAAGGCGCTCGAAGAGGCCGAGCAGGTGCGCGAGACCGAGATGAAAAAGGTAGCCGGCACCATGCTCCCGCCCGGCTTGGACCTCGGCGGCCTCATGGGCGGCTGACGGGCTCGGCGGCCGGGCGCGTGACGGAGTGCTGTCACCGCTCGGCGCTAGCTTCGTCCGTTCGGCCCTCCCTCGCTCCGCACCGCTGCCATGCAGATCACCTCCGAATCAGTCGAAGCCCTCGTCGAGCAGTTCTCCAAGCTGCCGACCGTCGGGCGGAAAACGGCGCAGCGCCTGGCCGCCTACGTGTTAAAGATGCCACGTGCGGAGGTCGTGGAGTTGGCGCGCGCGCTCGTGAACGTGAAGGACCGGGTCAAGCAGTGCTCGGTCTGCTTCAACGTCACGGACACGGACCCCTGCCCGATCTGCTGCTCGCAGCGGCGCACGCGCTCCGTCGTCTGCGTGGTCGAGGAGGCGAACGACGTGTTCGCGCTCGAACGGACGAACGAGTACCGCGGCCTCTACCACGTCCTCGGCGGCGTGATCTCTCCGCTCGATGGCATCGGCCCGGACGACCTCAAGATCCGCGAGCTCGTTGCCCGCGTCGCCGCGCCAAAAGAGCCGGCGGTTGCCAGCGCAGAGCAGCAGCCCGAAGGCGTCGCCGAAGGCGCGGCGGCCTACGAAGCCGAGCCGATCCAGGAAGTCATCCTCGCGATGAACCCGAACGTCGAGGGCGACACGACGGCGTACTACATCTCGCAGCTCCTCCAGCCGCTCGGGATCCACGTCACCCGCATCGCCCGCGGCCTCCCCATCGGCGGCGACCTCGAATACGCCGACGAGGCCACCCTCACCCGTGCCCTCGAAGGCCGCTCGCAGGTGTAGAAATCGAACCTCCCGCTTTCTTTCGACGTTTCAGTGGCATCTATTCCAGCGAGGTTCTATGCGAAACGAGTTCACAGCCGTCATCGAGCGCGACGGCGACTGGTTCATCGCCTACTCCCCCGAAGTGTCCGGTGCGAACGGACAGGGCCGGACGCGCGAGGAAGCACTCAGCAGCCTCGCCGACGCCATCGCGCTGATCCTCGAAGACCGCCGTGAGGACGGCTTGCGCGGCGTCCCGGACAATGCTGAGCGGACGACTGTGCAGGTCGCGGCGTGAAGCGGAACGCTCTGCTCAAACACCTCCGCAGAAGCGGATGCATTCTGAAGCGCGAAGGCCGGAGTCACTCGCTCTGGACGAACCCGCAGACTGGAGCGACAGAAGCGGTGCCGCGCCACACAGAAGTACCCGACGTGCTCGCCCGCAAGATCTGCCGTGGCCTCTCTATTACTGAGATCGGGCGATGAGTGGTAGCTTCGCCTTCCCCATCGGCGGCGACCTCGAATACGCCGACGAGGCTACCCTACCCGCGCTCTCGAGGGCCGCTCACAGGTCTAAAGAGCTTTCAGCATGAGACGAGATCAGGTTCCGCAGTACCACGAGATGATGAATCCTCTCCTCGCGGCTCTGCACGAGCTCGGAGGCTCCGGGTCAATCGGAGAGATCAACGAGGCCACCATCGGCAAGCTCGATTTGAGCGACGAGATTCTTGAAACTCCTCACAACCCTGAGAAGAGTAACCAGACGGAGGTCGAATACCGTCTCGCGTGGGCGAGAACTTATCTCAAGAAGTATGGCATCCTCGACAACTCTGGTCGCGGTGTGTGGGTCATTAAGCCCGATCAGCGCCATGTTGAGCAGGTCGATCCCGATGAAGTTGTTCGCTACGGCCGCGAACTAACACGGCGAGCGCGCGAGGAGCGAGCGGCAGAAGAGCTAGAGGAGGTTTCCGATGACGCACCCGAGGAGGCAAGGTCGTGGCGTACTGTCCTCCACCGCGTGCTTACGCAGGAACTCTCTCCCGATGGTTTCGAGCGCCTGACTAAGCGTTTACTCAGAGAATCTGGCTTTACTCAACGTCAGTCGCGGGTTGAAGTAGAGAACGGGTTGGCAAGTCGCTGCGTCGTGCGTAGGGTGGAGTTGACCACTCCCCTCGCACCAGAGCAACCCCGCCAACCCGATGACCAGCAATGTACTCGACCAGGCCACCCGCCTCTACGTCTTCGTCGACGACTTCCTCAAGGCCCACCCCGA
>JBBSMX010000089.1:0-16898 GCA_038232935.1 Rhodothermales bacterium
AGCGTGTCGTTGCTGAAGCTGGTGCATCTGAACCTCTGCTACGCAGGAATTGCCTCGATCTGATCAACCCGCGACTGACGTTGTGTTAGGGTGGAATGATCGAGCAGAAAAGCTGTTTTTCAACCCGCGACTGACGTTGATTCAGGCAGACGGGACGGTGCTTCCTGCCTCCGGAATCGTGCGGTGGACCGGCTCGCAGTTCGAGCGCCTCGGCGATTTCAACGGCACCCTCTACGCGCTGGCTGCCGCGCCGGACGGAAGGCTCTACGTCGGTGGCTTCTTCGGGCAGATCGCTCAAATCGACGGCACGACCATTCCTGCGCAGAACGTGGCTGTGCTCGACGGCCAGGCCTGGTCTCCTCTCGGCGAAGGCATAGAGACCGCCGTGTACGCGCTCGCCTTGGACGAAGCGGGCAGGCTCTACGCCGGCACTTACGGCGAGGACTTTTTCAACCCGGAGCGCCCCGGACTCGAACGGTGGGATGGCTCCGCTTGGACGCCGATCCCAGGGCTCAAAGCCAACGATGAGGGACCGCTCGTCCGCGCACTTGCCTTCGACGAAGCCGGCACGCTCTACGTCGGAGGCGTCTTCGAGACCGCCGGCGGCATTGGCTCGCCCTACCTCGCCGCCTGGACCCCTGACGCCACGACACCGGCCGAGGACGCGCCGGCCGTGACCGAGGTCTTCGCGCTCGACGCCTATCCCAACCCCTTCGCCGGGCGCGCGACCGTCCGCTTCGCGCTGCCAACGGCCGCGCCCGTCACGCTCCGCGCCTTCGATCTCCTCGGCCGCACCATCGCCGTGCTCGCCGACGCGGACTTCCCGGCCGGAACGCACGATGTGATGTTTGACGCGGACGCACTACCGAGCGGGGTCTACCTCCTCCGGCTGGAGACGCCGATGCGCGTCGAGACGCGGAAGCTCGTGCGGGTGCGGTAGCCTCACACGTACGGGCTCTGCACCCGCGCCGCAGCGATCTTCTGCGTGTCGATGGCGATGACGAGTTCCTCGTTCGTCGGGATCGTCCAGATCTGCACAGCGCTCGCGTCCGTCGAAATCTTTGCCTCGGTGCCGATGGCAGCCTCGTTGCGGTCCGGGTCGATCACGATGCCGAGGTTGTCGAGGTCGGCGCAGATCTGGGCGCGGATGCGTGGGCTGTGCTGCCCGATCCCGGCGGTGAAGACGAGCGCGTCGGCCCCGTTCAGCACGGCGAGGTACTGCCCGAGGTAGCCCTTCGCACGGTGGCAGAACACGTCGATGGCCTGCCGGCAGCGGACGTCGCCGTCGTCGGCCTCAGCGAGGAGGTCGCGCATGTCGGCGGCATAGCCACTGAGCCCGAGGAGGCCGCTGTAGCGGTTGAGCATCGAGTGGACCTCGGCCAGCGTGAGTTCCTCTTTCTCGACGAGGTCGAACACGATGCTCGGGTCGATGGTGCCGCAGCGGGTGCCCATGACGAGGCCGGCGAGCGGCGTCATCCCCATCGAGGTATCCACACTTCGGCCGTCTTTGATGGCCGCCATCGAGCAGCCGTTGCCGAGGTGCACGGTGATCACGCGGCTGTCGAGCTTGTCGATCCCGGCGAGGTCGTAGAGCCGCCGACTGACGTAGTAGTGGCTGGTGCCGTGGAAGCCGTAGCGGCGGATCTTGTGGCGGCGGTAGAGCCGGTTCGGGATCGCGTAGAGGAAGGCGCGCTCGGGGAGCGTCTGGTGGAACGCCGTGTCGAAGACGGCGACGTGCGGCACGTCGGGGAGCGCGGCCTGCGCCGCCTGAATGCCGCGCAGGTTCGCCGGGTTGTGCAGCGGGGCGAGGTCGAAGGCGTCGCGGATCGCGTCGATCACCTCGTCGTCGATCAGCACGCTCTCGGCGAAGCGCTCGCCGCCGTGGACGACGCGGTGCCCGACGGCGTCGATGGTCGCGTCGAGTTTCTGCTCCCCCTCGAACAGGGCTTTCATCACGAACCGGAGCGCCTCCGTGTGGTCGGCGGCTTGAAGGCTCTGGCGCTCCTTCTTGCCGTCGCCGATCCGATACGCCGCCAGCGACGAGACGGCCCCGATGCGCTCGACCTGCCCTTTGGCGAGGGTCTCGCGCGCGTCCACATCCAGCACGTCGAACTTGAGGGAGGAAGAGCCGCAGTTGATGACGAGAACAATCATGGGAGTGACGAGTGACGAGGGAGGACTGCCGGATGCCAAGGTATCATTCAGTCTCCACTCGATACGCGCCCCTCGCAACTCTAACCTCATGGACCCGAGTCAGATCGACAACGCCCTCTGGGTCATCGTCGGCTCGATCGTCGGCTTCCTGCTGCTGGCGTTCGTCCTGCTCTACCCGGTCCACCGCTTCCTGAACCGGGAGGAGGACGCCAGCCGCTCGTGGACGCAGGACGAGATCGCCCGCCGGCAACAGCGCCGGGGCGATGGGAGCGCGGACGGCCGCCCCGAGCTTCCGAACAGCCTGCCCCGCTCCAGCGGGGACCTCCGCTCGAAGAAGCCCGGCAACGGATGAGCCGGTGACACGGAGGCTGCTTCGTCGGCCCTACTCGCCGCCTTCGTTCGCCTCTTCCACAAACAGATACGGCGCGAGCTTCTCGTACGTCTTCGGCCCGATGCCCTTGACGCGGACGATGTCCCGGGGGCGCGCGAAGTCGCCGTGGGCGGCGCGGTACTCGGAGATGCGGGCGGCCATCTTGGGGCCGATGCCGGGGAGCCGCTGGAGTAGCTGCTCCGAGGCCGTGTTGAGGTTCATCCGGACCGGTCCCGCCTTCGCCGTGCGTCGCGGGGCGCGAGGCTCCTCCGCCCCGGCCGTACCCACCTTGTCATCCGGCTCCTCCGCGTCGGCGGCGTCCGATTCGTCTGTGGATTCCGGCGCATCGAGCCGGAACGGTTCTGATTGTGCGGCGAAGGCGCTGTCGAGCGCGGCGTATTGCTCCGCCGAATAGGGGACCGACTGTCCCTGCACGTAGCGGACGCAGAAGCCGGTGAGCAGTAGCCCGGCGAAAAGCAGCAGCGCGAGGGACTCGGCCGAGGTAATCGCGAGGCGTCGCTGGAGGGCGTAGAGGCGGTGGTGCATCGCAGTGCAGATCGAGTGGCCGGAGACTGTTCGCGTCACGTTCTTGTTTTCCATAGACGCGCCTTCCCTCCCCGTATAACCTCCGCCACGACTTTCCGGCACCTTTCGCCTCCGACGTGCGTTGCCACCGACGCAGCGTTGACACCGCACCGCCGTACGTTGGGGGTTCTCCCCGTCCCGAGCTTTCCGCCATGATCGTCCGCACCGACGCCGTCGTACTCCGCGCCATCGAATACGGCGAGACGAGCCAGATCGTCACGCTGTTTACGCGGCGGCACGGGCAGCTTACGGTGATGGCGAAGGGCGCGCGCCGCCCGAAGAGCCGGTTCGGGTCGTCGCTCCAGCCGATGGCCTACGTGCAGGTGGTCTATTACTACAAGCCCGGCCGGGGGATGCAGACGCTGACAGAGGCGACCCACGTCCGCGTCCTCCACGGGGTGTCGGCCGAGATGGCGAAGATCACTGCCGGCCTGCGCATCGTGGAGCTCGTGCGCGTGCTCTCGCAGGACCAGGAGCAGAACGCCCTCCTGTTCACCCTGCTCGTGCAGGCCCTGCTCCAACTCAACGACGCGCCGGAGCGGGCAGGCAACGTGCTGCCGTACTTCCAACTCCGCCTCGCCGCCGTGCTCGGCTTCTCGCCGGACATCGACCGCGAGGCCGTCCTCGCCCTCGGTGACGAAGGCGGCGTGCTCGCCCTCGACACCGGGGCGGTCCTCCCGACCGTCGCCGTGCCGAAGTCGGGGCTGCGGGCGGGCCGGGCCGCCCTCCGCGCGTTCGCCGTCTTCGCCCGCGCCGACCTCGACGCCGTCATGCGGATGGAGTTGGATGACGACCTCCGCGCCGAGGTGAACCGGCTCGTGGACGCCTACCTCCGCTACCACGTCGAGGACGCATACCCTCACCGCGTCAGCAAGGTCATCGAGCAACTCGCCGTGCGGACGGCGGGCTGAGCAGGCCTGGCTCGGCGAAGCCAACCTCCTCCGTCGAATCAGCTCGCGGCGTTAAGGGATAGGCTCGGCATGGGTCTTCGTAAGCCGCTGCTCGTGGGGGTTATGGAACTTGCTTGTTGCAACAAGGTTTAGGGCACCCTTGCTCGAAATCTCCCCGTTGACTCTCTGACACCACCATGATGCGCCCCCTCTTCGCTCTCTTTTTCCTCGGCTCGCTCGCCGGCCTCACAGCCTGTGGCGACGTCGGCGACGCCCCGCAGGCCACCGTCGAGAACGTCGCGCCGTCGGCCGATGCCGCGGCGTCCTTCACCGGCACCCCCCTCCCCATCGACACCACGCAGAGCAAGATCGAGTGGCGCGCTGCGAAAGTCACGCGCGCGCACGACGGCGGCTTCCGCACGTTCGAGGGCACCGTGTACCGCGACGGCGACGCCCTCACCGGCGTGGACCTCACCATCGACGCCGCCTCCATCTGGAGCGATACGGACCGGCTCACCGGCCACCTCAAAAGCGCCGACTTCTTCGACGTTGAGCAGTTCCCCACCGCCACGTTCCGTGCCGACTCGTTCGAGCCCATCACCGTCGCGGACAGCACGGAGTGGGCCGAGGCGACGCACCGCATCAGCGGCGTCCTCACGATGCATGGGCAGTCCCAGCGCATCACGTTCCCCGCGAAGGTCACCGTCACCGATGACGCCGTCACGGCCGATGCCGACTTCCTGATCGAGCGGGGCCGCTGGAACATCACGTACCCCGGCAAGCCCGACGACCTCATCCAGGAGGAGGTCCGGCTCCTCTTGCACGTCGTAGCGTCCGACGCAGCCGGCGAGGGGATGGCGCAAGCGGCTCCTTGAGAAGGCTAGAGGTATGCCCCTGGACCGCACCGGGTCCTCCCCCATGTGTAGAATGTGCTCTTTTTTATGACCACGTCACACTCAGATTGACCTCTTATGTGTAAATGGTGTATGTTCACCTAGCTATAGATCGGGCATTCACCTATGCTATAGATCGGGCATTTTAGTCCCCTTACGAGCCGCATCGTCCTATGAGCCGCAAGCAGCTTACGTCCAAACAGCACTCCTTCCTGCAATTCCTCGCCGAACACGTGCGGAAGCAGAAGGTCTGGCCGACGTACCGCGAGATCGTCGACTACTTCGGCTATCGCTCGCCCAACTCCGTGACGCAGAACCTCCAGGCGCTCGCGAAGAAGGGGTATCTCACCCGCGATCAGAACGGCTACCGGCTCGTCGGACAGCGCGCCGGCATCCACTCCGGCGGGTTCCCCGTGCAGGGCACCGTCGAGGACGGCACGTTCGAGATCAGCCTCAGCGTCGACGAAATCACCCTCAAGGACCTGTTCCCCGAACTGGACAAGACCTTTGCCGTCCGACTCACGGACCAGACGGCGCGCGGGATCAACGTCGATGGCGGCGGCTACCTCCTGCTTCAGGAAGCGGAGGTCGGCGACGGCGAGATGGCGGCCGTCCTCTACGGCGGATCCCTTGATGTCTGCCGCGTCTACCGTACCGAAGGCAAGTTCCGACTCCTGCACCACGACGGCACCGAGACGTCCGTGAGCGACGGGCACAAGGAGTTCCAACTCCTCGGACGCTACGCCGGCCACATCAATCAGAGCGGCCTGTTCCGCTCGCCCGCTGCGGCCTTGGCCGAGCGGTCGCTGAGCACCGCCTCCGTGACAGCGGCCTGAAATTCTCGGCCCGTTTTTAAGGCGTCGGATCCTCCTCGGGTCCGGCGCTTTTTTGTTGGGTCCTCTGGACTGCCTCGATAGCGTGTGCGCCCTTCCCGTCCCTCTCGACCAGTTTCGGCCCCATGCAGGAGCACACCCTTGCCGTTTATCGCACCGCCCGCTACGTCCTCCTCGGCGACCCGGCAGGACCCATCGAGGAGGTCTGGATGGTCTGCCACGGATACGGGCAGCTCGCCTCGTACTTCCTGCGTCACTTCCGCGCCATCGAGGCACCCCACCGCCTCATCGTCGCACCCGAGGGGCTCTCGCGGTTCTATGTGGACGACGCCTCCGGAAGCCACCAGCGCGTCGGAGCCTCGTGGATGACGCGGGAGGACCGGACCGCCGAGATCGACGAGTATGTGCGCTTTCTCGACACCGTCTACACCGACGTGTTGACGCGGACCGGGCGCGTCCGAGCACGGCTGACCGCCTTCGGATTCTCGCAGGGCGGGGCCACCGTCACCCGCTGGCTGGCGCGCAGCCCCATGCTCGGCTGCCCGCCCGCCGACCGGCTCGTGCTGTGGGGATCGACCCTCCCCCACGACCTCGACCTCGCGGCAGAGGACCGCTGGCTGCACGAGACACCCCTCACCCTTGTCGTCGGGAATCAGGACGCGTACGCGACGCCGGAGCGTATGGCCGAGCAGGAGGCACGACTGCGCGAGGCCGGCATCGCTCACAAAACCATCCGGTTCGACGGTGAGCACCGCCTCGATGCGGAGGTGCTGCATGGGCTGGCGGAGGGTGTGTGAGCCCTGCGGTTCCGTGCCGCGCGATCCGAGGGAGGGTGCGTTCATACAAGGGGGGTTCTATATACCAATCGTAGTCCGTATTCTTGGAGTCACTCGGCGGCAGAGGGTGCCCTGGCTTTGCCCTCTTGCAGTCGCGCTTCCTTCCCACCATCGCGAGGTATCCCTGTGAAACCGCTCCGTCTCCTCCCCTCCGCCCCCGTCCTGCTAGGGGCTCTCGCGCTTCTGGTATCCGGTTGCGCCGGTTCCAAACTTCCCCCGCCCGACCTCTCCACCCCGCGCTCGGCCATTGCCCAGGCCGATCAGGCCGGAGCCTCAGAAGCCGCACCGCTCGCCCTCCGTAACGCCCGTCAGAAGGTGGAACAGGCCGAAGCAGCTTCGAGCCGCGGAGACTACCGCTTGGCACAGATGCTCGCCGAGCAGGCGGATGTCGATGCCAAGCTCGCCGAGGCCACAGCTCGCTCCGCAAAAGCACAGGCCGCCGTCGACGAGCTGCGCGAGAGCATCCGCACTCTCCGCGACGAGATCAATAGGAACCGTCAGCCGGGCGGGGGGAACTAGCCGCTCCACGTCCTGCTTGCTCCGCGTTCCTCACGTCTCGCCTGCCACCACCGGCCCGGCCGGTCCATCCCCTCCCTGCTATGAAACGAATCTCCCTCTTCCTCGCCTGCGCCCTCGTTCCGCTCCTCGTCGCCGGGTGCGGCGGCCCGCCCCGCGCGAACGCCGCGCTGACCGAGGCGCGTGAAGCCTACACCCTCGCCGCTAACGATCCCAACATCGCTGACAACGCGCCCGTGGCCCTGCAGGAGGCGCAGGAGGCCCTCCGGAGAGCCGTGATGGTGTGGGAGGAAAAAGAGGACGCAGACGAGGTGAACCACTACGCCTACCTCGCCCACCAGCGCGTCCGCATCGCCGAGGAAACCGCCAAGCTCAACGCGGCGCAGAAAGAGGTCGAGCAGGTCCGCAACGAGCGGCAGCAGGTCGTGCTCGAAGCCCGCGCCTCCGAGGCCGAGCGCGCCCAGCGCATGGCCGAAGCCGAGCGGGCGAATGCCGAGGCCGCCCTCGCCCGCGCCCAGCAGCTCGCCAATCAGGTCGATGACCTCCAGGCCGAGCTCACGAAGCGCGGCCTCGTCCTCACCCTCGGCGACGTGCTCTTCGACACCGGGCAGGCCACACTCAAGCCCGGTGCCGAGCGCACTACCGCCGCCCTCGTCACCTTCCTCAACGAGAATGCCGGCCGGAACGTGCTGATCGAAGGGTTCACCGACAGCGTCGGCTCGGACGAGTCGAACCTCGGCCTCTCGCAGCGCCGTGCCGATGCCGTTCGGACCTCGCTCGTCTCGCAGGGCATCGCCGGTACGCGCATCCGCACACGCGGCTACGGCGAGGCCTACCCCGTCGCCTCGAACGACGACCCCGGAGGCCGCCAGCGGAACCGCCGCGTCGAGATCGTGATCTCAGACCCCGAGGGTAACATCCCGGACCGCACGCAGTAGCGCCCTGCATGATAGGATAGCTTCGCCAGAGGCCGCGCCTTCTTCGGAAGGGGCGGCCTTTCTGCATCTATCCGTTCCCATTCCACGGCGTTTACTACTTTGGCGCTGCGCCGCCCCTCCGTCTTCCTCTCAAGCTGACTCGCATGGCCGAACCCCGCGTCGTCCCGCCCCCTGAAGCGACCATCGGCACGCCGCAGGCTCCCTACCGTGAAGTGACCGTCGCCGCCGTCGTCTTCGCCATCGTCATCGGGATCGTGATGAACGCAGCGATCACGTATGCCGGGCTGAAGATCGGATTTACGATCACGGGGTCGGCGATTGCAGCGGTCCTCGGGTTCGGCGTGCTGCGCGGCGTGCTCAAGAAGGGCTCGATCCTGGAGACGAACATCGCGCAGACCGTCGCGAGCGCGATCAACATGCCAAACTCGGGGATCATCTTCACGGTCCCGGTCCTGTTCCTGCTCGGCTACCAGCTCACGGCGGGGAGCACGGACTTCTGGATGATCGCCCTCGCCACGACGGCGGGTGCGTTCCTCGGTACGGCGTTCATCATCCCGCTCCGCAAGCAGATGCTCGACATCGAGCGCCTCCGCTTTCCGAGCTCGACGGCCGTCGCCTCGATCCTCAAGTCGCCCGGCGCGGGCGCGGCGAAGGCCGTCGTGCTCGGCGTCGGCGTGGCCGTCGGCGCGCTGATCTTCCTCCCGACGCAGCTCCCGACGTTCGGCCTGCCCGGCCCGGCCGCGCTCCCGCTGCTGGGCGTCGACAACGGCGGCTTCATCACCGACACGACGCTCGACTTCGGGATCCTCTTCGGCCTCCCGGCGCAGTTCCAGCTCATCTTCGCGATTGCGCCGTTCGCGCTCGGCGCGGGGTATCTGACGGGCCGGGCCGGGCTGTTCGTGCTCGCGGGCGGCATCCTCGCGTTCTTCGTCCTCACGCCCGTCGCGTTCGGTCTCGGGTGGATGCCGGAGACGGTCACGGCGGCGCAGGCTCCAGCCTACGGCTTCGGCGCGTTCAACCGGCCGCTCGGGATCGGGCTGCTCCTCGGCGGCGCGCTGATGGGGATCATCTTCTCGCTCCCCGCCACGAAAGAGGCCGTCAAGTCCATCGCCGCGGCGAGCAAGATCCGCGGCAGCTCGGACGAACTCGGGCTGAAGCCGATCATGGTCACGGTCGCCGTGGCGTTCGTCTTCCTGTTCCTCGCCACCGACTTCATCGGCACCCGCCCGATCAACACCACCGACCCGGTCAGTGGGGCGGATATCGAAACGGTCGCAGAGACGGTAGCCGTGGATGGCTACGTGATCGCCTTCGGCTCGGCGGCCTCGGCCGAGGCGTGGGCATCGTGGCCGGACACGCAGCGGGAGACGTATCTCCGCGACGATCTCCGCGCGAAGCCGGGCTGGCTGGCGGGGCTAAACCCGCACCTCCGGGCGTTCCTCGTCGCACTCGTCGGGGCGATCTGGATCTGGTTCGCCGGCATCATCATCGCGCAGGCGACGGGCATGACCGACTGGTCGCCGATCTCGGGGATGGCGCTGCTGACGGTCGTGCTCGTGCTCGTGCTCGCCGGGAGTGGCGCGGTGATCGCCGCTGTGCTGATCGGCGCGGCGCTGTGCGTGGCGATCACGCTGGCCGCCGACATGATGGGTGACCTGAAGACGGGCTACCTCGTCGGCTCGCTCCCACGCAGGCAGCAACTCATCGAGCTCTCCGTGGTGTGGATCGGCCCGATCGTGTCGCTCGGGACGATCCTGCTCATCGCATCGGCGAACACGGCGCAGTTCGGGATCGCGATGGGGCCGGGCACGCCGACGGTCGCGCCGCAGGCGCAGGCACTCGAAGCGGTCATCACCGGCGTGCAGGGCGGCGAGATGCCGTACGCACTCTACGGCATGGGCACGATCATGGGCGCGCTCCTCGGCATCGGGATCTTCCCCGGCCTCGGTGTGCTCGTCGGCCTCTCGATGTACCTCCCGTTCATTTATATCGCGACGTACGGCATCGGATGTCTCGCCAACATCGCGGTCGGGGCGTGGAAAGGGCGGGCGTGGGCCGAGGCGTGGGGCGTACCGTTCTGTGCGGGCCTCATCGTCGGCGAGTCGATCCTCGCGCTCATCATCAACATGTACATCCTCGCCGCTGCCTGAGATGAAGAACCTCGCCTACGCCCTCATCACGTTCGGCCTCATCGTCGGCAGCCTGACCGCCGTCACGGCCTACGTGCCCTCGCTCAGCGGCATCGGCGGCGCGCCGGTCACGCTCAACGCCGACGCGGGCCGCAGCCCCGACGACGCGGCGCAACCGCTCGTCTCCCCCGCCGCTTCGGAGGAACCCATCCTCCTCACCGACACGCTCGCCGCGACGCTCGCAGCAGCGGGCGTGCGACGTGTCCGCGTCAAGGAGTTCTCGTTCGGGCGTTGGGATCATGGGTGGCTATTCCTCCTCGCGCTCGGCGCGATGCTCGCGGGCGGCCTCATCCTCCGCCGCGAGGAACGGCAGAAGATCGCGGCGCTGCTAGGCCGTGAAGCCGACGAGACCGAGACGCCGGGCTACGCGCTCGAAGCCGCTCGCCACGGGGTCGACGCCCTCCTCGGCGAGCTCGTCGGGCAGCGGCACGAGGAGCAGATGCACCACATCACGAGCCGCCTTGACGTGATCCAGCAGACCCACCTCGCGGCGTTCGTAGACGCCCGGCCCGAACTCGTCGGGCGCTACGGGATCGCGGGCTACGCCCGCGTCATGGACGCCTTCGCCGCCGCCGAGCGGACGCTCAACCGCGCGTGGTCCGCCGCCGCCGACGGCGTCCTCCCCGCCTCCATCGAGGCACTCCAGATCGGGATGGCGCACCTCGAAGAGACCCAGCGCCGCCTCGCCGAGCAGTAGCGGTCGAAAATATTTTCACACCGTCCCTGTAAGCTGGAACCGCAGGGCGGAACGGTTACGTTCACGTTTCTAACACAGCGACGCACAGTTCGCACCTATCACCCTCCATTACCTCAAACCGAGGCACCTCTGATGGCAGACACCAAAAAGCCCCAGACCAGCAAGCCCGCCGGCGGGACCAAAGCCGGCGACAAAGGCGGCGACAAAGGCGGCAAGATGGGCAACAAATCCGGCGCGAAGAAAGGGAAATGACCCTCCGCTGCGCTAGCACCCGCGGGGCTGACCTTCCTCGGAGGGGCGGCCCCGCGTTCGTTTACAGGGGCGCTTACGCCGTTTCGAGCGAGGCGTTGAGGAAGTCGCGGAGGACGTAATTGAGGATGCCGCCGTGAACACGACAGTCACGCCCCGAACAATTCCGGCTCCCTGCCGAGCTGCGTTACGACGCCAGATGCCAGTTCGACAAGCGGCGCACGCGCCAGCTCTTTAGGCTCCAGCTTGTGAAGGCCCCCACCGTAGGTCCGCCCATTTCTGATCAGGGTGTCGGTCCGAATCTGATTCAGCGCTTCCCAGATCGTGTCGGCAAGCGCCGGGTTCTCTGCCAGTGCATGACGCAAGAACGGCTTCGGATACAGGTTCAGATACACGTTCGTCGCTACCGCATCGGAGCCGTTGCGGATGAATCGGAACGGTTCGGCATCGCGGGAGCCTCGGCCCATGTACGAGCAGAGAAACGGGGCTGGATCCCGCTCCTCCTGCACATACCACGGCGTGCGATTCCTGCATAGATAGCGCTCGTGAATCTCCTGCTCGATGCCTTCTTGCAGATAGGACCAGAGTGCTGGATAGCGCGCCTCGACTTCGCGCTCGGGCAATCCGCACGAAATCAGCACCAGTGCGTTGTCGAGCAGCGGCATCCCCGAGGCGTCGGCGTCGATCACCTGCCGGTGGAGATAACGCGGACTCGGCAGCACGGGACGGAGGAAGGCGGCGGGGAGACCGCGCGCACGGGCCTCTTCGAGTGGCAGGATGAAGAACTTATTGGCCCCGGTCGCTATCCCTCTCCGAATGGTGAACAGGTCGGAGATGCGGGGCGTGCCCGATGCCACAGCAGGCGACGGCTCGTCGTGGAAGCCGTTCCACTTCCGGCGTGCTCGCAGCGACTCTACCGGAAGGCACGCCGTCCGGGCTGGGTAGAGCAACGAGCCGCCATACGTGAAGCGCACCTCGTGATCGACGGGCGGTTTCTGCTTCCTGAACCACACCACCGCCGAAGAAACGATAGCGTCCTCGAACTGGGCCTCTTTCGGATCGAACTGGTGGACGTGGAGCAACGTGACCCGGTCGAGCAGATACTGCCGAACCTGCCGTCCGTAGTTGACCACCGTGAACTCGCTCGGAATGAGCCACCCCGCCACGCCGCCGTCTCGCATCCAGGCGTGCGCGAGGTAGAGGAAATACGCATACAGCCCGGAGAGCCCGCTCGGCCTGACACCGGCCACCTTCTCCGCGCACGCGCCGAGCCGCTTCTTCTCCTCCGTGTCCAGATGGTGGTGACGCACGTAGGGCGGGTTCGCGATCAGCAGATTGAACCGAGCCTCGGACTCAGCAGGGGGGCGTTGCGTCGTGAAGTCAGCCAGCGTGAGATCGAGCGGCGTCGCTTTCCAGAGTTGCTGAGCCGGCCGGCCATAGTGTGGGTCAATCTCAAAGCCTTGGCACCGCCCGATCTGCTGCTCGGGAAAGGCTTCCAACAGGGCTGAAAAGAAAGCGCCCGTACCGAACGCAGGATCGAGGAAGTCCACCCGATCGGTGTCATCGAACAAGGAGCGGGCGTAGCGGAGAATGTCGGCCGCCAGCGCTGGAGGCGTAGCGAACTGGCCGAGTTGGTTCCGCTCCTGCTGCGTCTTCTTCGCGTCGAGCATCCGCTGAAACGCGAGGCGGCGATGCTCCTCGTCCGGCGCTTCGTAGTCTCCTATCGGCTCTCGGACGGACGGGCCGGAAGGCGACGGTGCAGGCTCCACATTCCCTGCCCGCTCTCCTCCCCGCTCCAACCCGAAGTCCGCGAGGTCGTCGATGCGGTGCTCCCACGCCCAGTCGATGCCTTCGGCGGCTTCGTACCCCAGATAGGGCGTCCCGAAGTAGCCACACAGAAAGAGGACGAGTCGCGCCTCTTCCCCATAGGTCTGCCGGAGCTGGTTCGCTTTCTGCGCCTCCTCCTTCCGCCGCTTGTTCGTGTTCGTGAAGTCCCCCGCCGACTTCGCTTCGACGAATAGTGGCAGGCTTCCGGGCACGGCATCGTGCGGCACGATCATGCAATCCACGGCGATGTTCACCTGCTTCTTTCCCGCATCCACGGGCACGTTGTAAAAGAACGTGAAGGTACCGGGCACGGCCTCTCTAACACTCGGAATCGAAGCCGAGGTGACGTGCTCGTAGTCCCGCGCCTCCAGCCAGCCTCGCAGTGCCTTGAGTTGCCGCTTTTCCTGTGCGTTGCGGATGATCGGATCGGCCGCTGCCCCGCAGAGACGGTCGGCCAGGATGGTCGCCGCCCGATGCACCTCGTCGGCGGGAGGCTCCCAGCTACGCTCCATCCACGGGAAAATGTCACGGTCCGCGAGCTCCCGGATGACGCGGCAGAGGCGGCCCAACTCCTCGTCGAGTTGTGCTTTCTTCATGCGCGGCGGGACGCGGGGCGGGTGCTTCGTCGTCTCCTCCATGCTCTTGACGAGGGTGGGCGTCACATAAGCCAAACCGATGAGGCGGTCTCGTGCCAACGGCGGAGCCGTCGCCATCCTCAGCATCGGCAACACGGAGGGGTGCTCCTCTAACAGGGCCGGCGTGATGGTGCGGAGGAAGTCCGTGCGCCGCATCGCCTCCTCTACTACCGCCGCCTGTTGCTCCCGCTGCTCCCGATACGCCTGCGGCGCGAAGCGGATGAACCACTCGTTGTAGAAATCGACGGAGCGCGCTACGTCTGCTTTCCAGCGTTGCGGCTTGTCCAGATTGACGGCCATGCTGTTTCGTCTTTCTTTCGGGAGGTGGTGGTCCAGTGTACGATCGGGGATACCCTCGGTGGTGTCCTATCAAAAAGGCAGCGCCCTCCAAGGAAGACGCCGCCTGTTAAACCGCGTGCGCGTGCGAATCACGCCGTTTCGAGCGAGGCGTTGAGGAAGTCGCGGAGGACGTAGTTGAGGATGCCGCCGTGGCGGTAGTACTCCACCTCGATCGGCGTGGTGATCGCGCACTCGGCCGTGAACGTCACCGCCTCCCCGTCGTCCTTCGTCGCCGTCACCTCGATGTCCTGCTGCGGCTTGAGGTCGTCGCCCACGGGGATCGAGAAGGTCTCGGTCCCGTCGAGGCCGAAGGTGGCGAGGTTCTCGTCGGGCTTGAACACGAGCGGGAGCACGCCCATCCCGACGAGGTTCGAGCGGTGGATCCGCTCGAAGCTCTCCGCGATCACGGCCTTCACGCCGAGGAGGATCGTCCCCTTCGCCGCCCAGTCGCGCGACGAGCCCATCCCGTAATCTTTGCCGGCGACGACGACGAGCGGCGTCCCGTCCGCCTCGTACTTCATCGCGGCGTCGTAGATGTACATCTGCTCGCCGGTCGGGAAGTAGGTCGTCCACCCGCCCTCGGTGCCGGGGGCGAGCTGGTTGCGGAGGCGGATGTTGCCGAACGTGCCGCGCGTCATCACGCGGTCGTTCCCGCGCCGCGAGCCGAACGAGTTGAACTGCTTCGGCTCGACGCCGTGCTCCTGCAAGTAGCGGCCCGCGGGCTCGCCGGGCGGGATCGCGCCGGCAGGCGAGATGTGGTCTGTCGTCGTCGAGTCGCCGACTTTGGCGAGGAGCTTCGCGCCCTCAATGGACTGGATCGTGGGGATCTCGGGCGTGACGTCCATGAAGAACGGCGGCTCCTGGATGTAGGTCGAATCCTCGCTCCAGTCGTAGATCGAGCCGCCGGAGATCGGCATGTCGTTCCACTTCGGGTTCGAGTCCTCGATCCCCTCGTACATCTCAGCAAACTGCGAGGGCTTGACGTGCTCGTTGATGGCGTCGAGTATCTCCTGCGCGTCCGGCCAGAGGTCGCGCATGTAAACGTCGTTGCCGTCGCGGTCCTGCCCGATGGGATCGTTGCGGAGGTCGATGTCGACGGTCCCGGCGAGGGCGTAGGCGACGACGAGCGGCGGGCTGGCGAGGTAGTTCGCCTTCACGAGCGGGTGGATGCGGCCCTCGAAGTTGCGGTTGCCCGAGAGCACGCCCGCCACAATCAAGTCACCGTCTTTGATGGCAGCGGCGACGGGCTCGGGGAGCGGGCCGGAGTTGCCGATACACGTCGTGCACCCGTAGCCGACAAGCGAGAAGCCGAGCTCGTCGAGGGAGTCCTGCAAGCTGGCGGCATTGAGATACTCGGTCACGACGCGGCTGCCGGGCGCGAGCGAGGTCTTGACGTAGGGCGGCACCGTCAGCCCTTTCTCGACGGCGTTCCTGGCGAGCATCCCGGCCGCGAGCATCACGCTCGGGTTCGACGTGTTCGTGCAACTCGTGATGGCAGCGATCACGACATCGCCGTGCTTCATGTCGAGCTCGTTGCCCTGGTCGTCCTGGTAGCGGCCGGTGCGGGCGATCCGCTCGTCGCTGAGGCCGAAGCCCTGCGGGCTCGCGGGCCGCTTCAGCGCTTCGTGGAACTCGGGCTGGATTCGGCCGAGCGTGAGCCGATCCTGCGGCCGCTTCGGGCCGGAGAGGCTGGGCTCGACGGTGCCGAGGTCGAGTTCGAGGGTGTCGTTGAACTGCGGGTCGGGCGTCTCGTCGGTGCGGAAGAGGCCCTGCGCCTTCGTGTAGCGCTCGACGAGCTGGACGAGCTCGGCGGGGCGATTCGTCCGCCGCATGTAGTCGAGCGTCTCTTGATCGACGGGGAAGAACCCCATCGTCGCGCCGTACTCAGGAGCCATGTTCGCAATCGTCGCGCGGTCCGGCAGCGTCATCGCCGAGAGGCCCGTGCCGAAGAACTCGACGAACTTGCCGACGACGCCGTGCTTGCGGAGTATCTGCGTGACCGTGAGGGTGAGGTCCGTCGCCGTGACGCCTTCCTTCAACCGGCCCGTCAGCTTGAAGCCGACGACTTCGGGCATGAGCATGAAGATCGGCTGGCCGAGCATCGCCGCCTCGGCCTCGATCCCGCCGACGCCCCACCCAAGCACGCCGAGCCCGTTGATCATCGTCGTGTGGCTGTCCGTCCCGACGAGGGTGTCGGGGTAGGCCAGGGGCAGCCCCTCATCCGTCATCGTCGTCATCACCCCTTTGGCGAGATACTCCAGGTTGACCTGGTGGCAGATCCCGCGCTCGGGCGGGACGACGCTGAAGTTCTCGAACGCGTCGGCGCCCCACCGCAGGAACTCGTACCGCTCGCGGTTGCGCTGGAACTCGATCTGCGCGTTGATCTGGAACGCCTGTGGCAGCGCGAACGAATCGACCTGCACGGAGTGGTCGATGACAAGGTCCACGGGGACGCGGGGGTTGATCTCCTCGGGATCGCCGCCCTGCCGCGCCATCGCGCTGCGGAGCGCGGCTAGATCCACAACGGCGGGGACGCCGGTGAAATCCTGCAACAGCACGCGGCCGGGGTTGTACGGGATCTCGGTCTGCTCGGGAGCGGACGGATCGTACTTCGCCAGCGTCTCGACATCTTTCTCGGTGATGAGCCGGCCGTCCAGTCCGCGGAGCGCGCCTTCGAGCAGGATTTTGATGGAGAACGGAAGCCGGTCGATGGCACCGTGGCCTAGCTCTTCCATCCGGCCGAGCCGGTAGTAGTAGGCCGAGCCGTTGCCGGTGTCGAAGGTGTCGCGTGCGCCGAAGGGATCTTTTTTCATCGGTCGGAAGGGCTTTTCGCGGGTGAGGGAGAACGACCTCGCGGGTGAGAGAGGGTGGCGTTTGTTAGACGCGTGCCAGCGCCGGATTGTTTGTTAAGAGCCAGCGTAGGGCGCGCCGGGAAGATAGGGAGCCC
>JBBSMX010000090.1:0-16818 GCA_038232935.1 Rhodothermales bacterium
GAGCGGAGCCGAGAGGACAGGCTGCGGCTCCATCGCCACGGCGACGCGGTCCGTCGCGTCAGGCTCGACACGTACCACCACGTCCGTTTGTCGGTACCCGACGTGCGTGACGACGAGGCGGCGGGGGCCGGGCAGGAGGGGAGCCAGGGCAAAACGGCCGGCTTCGTTCGCCGCCGTGCCGGACGGTTCGCCCTCGGCCGCCACGACGAGCACGACGTGGGCTCCCGCGAGCGGCGCGCCGGTCTCGGCATCGACGACCTCACCGGCGAGTCCGCCCCAGCGCGGGACCGCTTCGGGCTGCGCGAAGAGGGTGTACGTGCCGGAGGAGAGGCGGGCATAGTCGAGCCCGGTGCCCCGGAGCACGCACGCGAGCGCCCGCTCGACCGACTCCCGCTCGGCCCGGCAGAACGCCGTCCGCCCCGCCACGAGCGCGTTGTCGTAGACGAGCGCGATCCGCGTCCGGTCGATGAGCCCTTCGAGTGCGGTTTGCAGCGGGACGCCGACGGCGACGAGCGTCACCCGCTGCGGCGGGGTGGCATCGCGCCCGCGGTCCTGCGCAACAACGGGCGAAGCGCTCCCTCCGCCCACGGCCGTGAGCAGGAAGAGCGCCGCGCCGAGCCGTCGGAGGAGAGCGGCTCTGATCGGGCGGGGAGAGGGGAGGGTCACCGATTGGGTGGGGCAGCGGGTGGGGGTTTGTACAGCTCGAATCCGTCGCCGCGAGCCCGATAGCGGAGGCCAAAGGCGGAGGCGAGGTCGCGCACGACGGCCTCGGCCGAGGCTGGGGCTCGGAGCGCCACGCTCACGCGCTGGTCGCCGAGGGCGCGCGGCTGCGGCGTGAGGACGACGCCGAAGCGCCGCTCCACGTCCCGGAGAACGACGCCGAGCGGGCGATCCTTATATACGAGGTCGCCGTGCCGCCACGCGAGGGCATCGGCCGTGGACTCCGTGCCTGCCGCGTTCCCTCCGCCCTCCACGCTCCGCACGTCGCCGGGAGAAAGGATGGTGGCGGCTTCGGGATGGACGTCCGGGGCGAGGCGGACGCGGCCGGAGACGAGCGCCACCGTCGTCGCGGCCTCGGGTTCGTCGGTCCACGCGCGGACGCCGAACTCCGTCCCGAGCACGGTCACGCGCGCATCGAAGGTGCGGACGACGAACGGGGTCTCGTCTTTCACTACGTCGAAGAACGCTTCGCCCTCCAGCCGGACGGTCCGGGCGGCGAAGGGGCTGTCGAAGAGGCGAGAGCGCCGGAGCGTGGTGCCGCTGTTGAGCGTGACCGTGGAGCCGTCGGGGAGCCGGACGTCGAGCCGCTCGCCGGGTGCCGCCTCGTACGCGACGGGACGCCCGAGCCACACGAGCGCCAACACCGCCGCGAGCGCGAAGGGAGTAGACCACGCGAGGAGGCGTTGCCGTGCGGTACGATGCCCACGCACGGGAGGGCGGTCGGCGTGTCGGTCGCGGCCGGGGCTCGCGCCGTCGGCGTCGAGCGCGGTGAGCGCGGTGAGCGCGGTGAGGAGGCGTTCGGTGCGGGTCACGGCCTCCGCGTCGGAGACCTCCTCGGGTGTGGCGAGCGCAGCGGCGTCCCACACCTCACGGAGACCCTCGGCCTCGGCAGCGGGGAGGTCGCGCAGCACGCGGTCGAGGTCCGGGTGCTTGGCGGCATCGGGAAGAGGGGAGCGACGTGCGTTCATGGTTGGTACGGCTGGTGGGGCGCATTCAGAGCGTCGAGGCGGAGGCGGAGGTCGCGGAGGGCGTGGACGATGTGGGTGTCCACGGTGCGGACGGAGAGTCCCATCACGGTCGCGATCTCGGCGTGGGAGAGCTCGTGGAACCGGCTGAGCCGGAAGGCCTCGCGCCGGCGCGGCGGGAGCGCGTCGATCCAGCGCCGGAGGTGGCGGCCGAGCTCGGCGGCGTGCAGCGCCGCGTCGGGCGCGGGCGTCCCGTCGCCTCCGAGCGCGGAGCCGTCGAGGTCATCGACGGCCGCGCCCGCATCGACGCGGGCGCGGCGGCGGTTGAGGTTGAGGGCCCGGTTCCGAGTCATGGTGTACAGGAGGGCCTGGAGAGAGACTTCGACGGTGAGGGCGTCGCGCTGCTCCCACAGCTTGACGAACACGTCCTGCACCACGTCGTACGCCGAGGCCGTGTCGCCGGTGAGACTGCGGGCGTAGCGGACGAGCCGGTCTTGGTGCGTGCGGTACGTCTCCGCGAGCGCGCCCGGCTCCGCGAGGTGGAGCCGCACCGCCGGGGGAGGCGGGAGATCATCACGGGTCACGGCGCTCATCCGGCTGGTGTCATGGTCGGGATTGTGAAGGGCACTGGCTTCGTGGGCACCTGATAGATAGACACTGGAGCGGCGACGGATGCGTAACAGCGACGGCGGGGAGCCTCCCGCCCGACCTGCCAAAGTAGACCGGGGGCTACCCTTTCCATCTACCTCCGCCGAGTGAGCCGGGTGAGCCCGCACCGCCTTATTCTTCCATGCTTCCTTACTGGAGCAGAGGAACCGGCGCGCTGCCGCCACATACCCGTATCAGTCGGCGGCACATGGGTGTCGCCCCGCGGAGACTACATGATAAAAGCATCGGAATATCTCAGCGCTCAGCTCCAGGAGATCCAGATCGAGCCGGCCTTCGAGCGCCGCCTCCGCGTCCTCCTCGAATACTGCCGCCGGAACCTCCCCGCCGTGGACGAGGCGATGCTCCGCCGCGCCTTCGGCATCGCCTACTGGGCGCACCGCGACGACCACCGCGCCTCCGGGGAGCGCTACATCTCGCACCCCCTCGAAGTCGCCACCATCGTCGCGCGCGACGTGCCGTTCGACGACGTATCCGTCGCGGCGGCCCTGCTCCACGACACCGTCGAGGACACGGACATCTCGCTCGAACTCATCGAGGCCGAGTTCGGGCGCCGGATGGCCCTCATCATCGACGGGCTGACGAAGATCGACCACGTCTTCGAGAGCCGCGAGCTCGGCCAGGCCGAGAACGTCCGGAAGCTCATGCTCTCGATGGCATCGGACATCCGCGTCATCATCGTCAAGTTCGCCGACCGGCTCCACAACATGCGGACGCTCGGCTCGCTCTCCCAGCGGCGCCAGCTCAAGATCGCCAGCGAGACGCAGGACCTCTTCGTCCCCCTCGCCCACCGCTTCGGCCTCAACGAGGTCAAGACCGAGCTCGAAGACCTGTGCCTGAAGTACCTCCAGCCCGATGCCTATCAGGCGATTGCGCGCGGCCTCAACAAGACGCGGCGGCAGCGCGAGCACTTCATCGAGCGGTTCATCGAGCCCGTCAAAGACGAGCTCACGGAGGCGGGATTCGCCTTCACCATCTACGGCCGGCCGAAGAGCATCTCGTCGATCTACCGCAAGATGCAGGTCCAGCAGAAGGACCTCGACGAGATCTTCGACCTCTTCGCGATCCGCGTCGTGCTCAAGGGCGAGGGCAAAAAAGGCCGTGAGGACTGCTGGCGCGTCTACTCCATCCTGACGGACCTCTACAAGCCGATCCCGGAGCGCTTCCGCGACCTCATCTCCGTGCCGAAGTCGAACGGCTACCAGAGCCTCCACACGACGGTCCTCGGGCCGGACGGGCGGCCCGTCGAGATCCAGATCCGGACCGAGGAGATGCACGCTGTCGCCGAGCGCGGCGTGGCGGCGCACTGGAAGTACAAAGAGGGCGGGCCGGGCGGACCTGCCGGCGGGGATGGCGTGGCGGCCAAAGTCCGCAGCGACGAGGCGATGGAGCAGATCTACGCCTGGGTCCGCGACCTCATGGAGAACCCGGCACCGGACCGCGCCAGCGACTTCGTCAAGGAGTTCCAGCTCAACCTCTACGACGAGGAGATCTACGTCTTCACCCCGCAGGGCGACCTTCTCACGCTCCCGCGCGGGGCGACGCCCGTGGACTTCGCCTTCCAGGTCCACACCGAGGTCGGGTTCCACTGCATCGGGGCGAAGGCGAACGGGCGGATGATCCCGCTCTCGTACCACCTCAGCAGCGGCGACCAGGTCGAGATCCTGACTTCGAAGAAGCAGACGCCGAACCCGGACTGGATGCAGTTTGTGGTGACGCACAAGGCCCGCAGCCGCATCCGCCACTGGATCAACGAGAAGCGGCGGAAGGCGGTTGAGCACGGGCGCGAGCTGCTGGAGAAGAAGCTGAAGCGGGCCAAGCTGGAGCTGGACGAGGACGAGCTGAACCGGCTCTCGTCCCGCCTCAAGTTTCCGACCTCGCAGCAGCTCTTCTACGAGGTCGGCGTCGGCCTCTACGACCCGGCCGATTTCGTCCGCTCTGTTCGAGAGGGCCGGCATGAGATAGAGCAATCCGAGGCTGGGAAGGATGGCCTGCCCCGCTCCAGCGGGGATACGCCGCTCCGCCTCCAGGTCTCCGAGTTCACCGAGACCGCCCGCGAAGAAGGCCGCGCCGCCCTCGTCATCGACGGCGAGCACCACGCCGACCTCGCCACGCAGTACGCCACGTGCTGCAACCCCATCCCCGGCGACGACGTGTTCGGGTTCGTTTCGAAAACCGGCACCATCAACATCCATCGCACGAGCTGTCGCAACGCGCCGCACCTCTTGATGGACCACGCGGACCGCATCATCCCGGTCGAGTGGAGCCGGCAGAAGGACGTGCAGTTCATCGCGGCGCTCCGGCTCGTCGGCGAGGACCGCGTCGGAATGGTGTCCGACATCACGACGGTGATCTCGAAGAACCTCAAGACGAACATCCGCAGCATCACCGTCGAGAGCGAGGACGGCGTGTTCGAGGGGACGGTCGTCCTGTTCGTCTCGGACCTCAAGCACCTCCGCCGGCTGATGCAGCGGCTCGGCAAGCTCGACGGGATGTACGGCGTGTACCGGTTTGAGGAGTAGGGGTGGAGGGAGAGTAAAAAGGACAGAGGGTAGAGGATAGAGGACAGGAGGAGGATGGGATGCGGGCTGTGGGGCGTATTACTTGTTTGTTTTTTAATCATTTCTGCTTCGCTTCCCCATCCGGTTGCTATTCCTACCCTTTCCCGTGTGAAAGTTCTGCACAGAGTCCGAGTGGGGACTAATCACGGAATCGGATTTGTTCTTCTTGGAACATGTGCAAAGTTAGTCGGTTGAGGCGCATCGTGCATTACCGGAACTGCGCAGCTAAATATCCGGACTGAGTGCGTTGTTGAACGAAAGGGTTGTGATAGGTGACGTTGTGCTGGAGGAAATGGCACGGTCGCTCGTAACAGCCCCTGCCTTTGGACCTAGGCTTGCTGGTTTGATCTCCGCCACTCAGCATGTGCACATTTCTAACTCCAAACCACCACTCGAGATAAAAACATGGCTCAAAAGCGAGTCCCCACGCTGACCAAAAAAGACGTTGCTCGTCGCGTCGCCGAACTGCGAAACGAGCCGATCTACAAGTCTGAGCCCTGGGTCACGGACGTCATCACGGCACTGCGAGAGTTGATGCTCGACGCGGACCCGGAGGTTCGGATTGAGCTTCGGGACTTCGGCGTGTTCGAGGTCAAGAAGACCAAGGCCAAGCCAAAGGCTCGGAATCCCAAGACGAACGAGACCGTGTTCATCCCGAGCCGGCGCAAGACCCACTTCAAGCCGAGCAAGCGCGTGAAGCAGGAGCTCCAGCAGCCGCTGAAGGATCTGGGCTACTCGATCCCCGAGGGGAGCGCCGACGCGCCGACCAATGGCATGACCAATGGGAAGCAGCTCAACGGCACCGCCAAGAACGGCACGAAGTCCGCGAAGGTGAAGCAGACCAGCAACGCCTAGCGACCGCTCTTGCGCTCGTTGTACCTTCAAGGGCCGGCTTGCGCCGGCCCTTGACGTTTGTATGCGCGACACGCTTCCTCCAGCCGGTTTTCTCAACGCCATGCTCTCTTCCAAGCCTCGGATCGTCGCGGTGGACTACGGCACCAAGCGGGTCGGCCTCGCCGTGGCGGACCCGCTCCGACTGTTCGCGCAACCGCTCGGCACGTATTCCCAGGACGAGTCCGTCGAGCGGCTCCGCAGGCTGCACCGCGAAGAGGGGATCGACGCCCTCGTCGTGGGGTGGCCGCTCACGCCCGATGGCGAGGAGGGGCCGGCGACGGAGCGGGTCCGTCCATACTTCAACCGGCTCCGCAACGCCTTCCCCGGCGTCGAACTCGTCGCGTGGGACGAGCGCTTCTCGTCGGTGCAGGCGAAAGAGGCGATCCGCGCGGCCGGTGCCGGGCGTAAAGCGCGCCGGGACAAGGGCCGCGTGGACCGCGCCGCCGCCGCCATCATCCTCCAAGCGTACCTCGACGAGGTCGAAAGTGTGAAGTGAAAAGGGTAAAGGGTAATAGGAGGCTCTCCGGTCGAGTAAGCCGACTTCACCCTTCACCCTTCACCCCTTACCCTTTACTCGAATGATTCTCCCGATCTATCCCTACGGCAGCCCGGTCCTCCGCGAGGAGACGACGCCGGTCGAGCAGGACAGTCCCGAGCTGCAGCAGCTCATCGACGACATGGTCGAGACGATGCACGCGGCGAGTGGGATCGGGCTGGCCGCGCCCCAGGTTGGCCGCCGCGAGATGCTCTTCGTCGTCGATCTCGGCGCGATGGCCGAGGAACTGATGCAGGAGATGGAGGAGGTACCGGACTACGTCCACGCGCCCATGGCTTTCATCAATCCGGAGATCGTGGGCGAGGACGAGGATCTCTGTGATTACGAGGAGGGATGCCTCTCCATCCCCGACATCCGCGAGATGGTGGCGCGCCCGGACCGCGTCCGCATCCGCTTCCTCGACCGGCACTTCGAGCCCCAGGAGATCGAGGCGGTGGGCGTCCTCGCGCGCGTGGTGCAGCACGAGCTCGACCACCTCCATGGCATTCTCTTTATCGACCACATCAGTCAGCTCCGGCGGCGGCTGCTGAGCCGGCGGCTGCGCAGCATCGCTCGCGGCGAAGGCGAAACCGACTACCTCCTCGCCGACCCCAGTGCCGAGCCGCAGTCCGTCTAGAGCCGCAGTCCGTCTAAACGAGGGGAGAACGAACGGGTGCGGTCACCGTACAACCGACCCCTTTCCCTTCAAGCCTCCTGCGCCCATGTCCGATCAGCCTGAGAAAGACCCCGAGGAACTCGAAAAAGAGAAGCCTGATTATGTCGAGGACACGTCCGGCAGTGGCGAGATCGACCACCAGCCGGAGATAGGAACCGACCCGATGTCGCTGCCGCAGGAGGGCACACACAAGACGATCATCTCGCCCGATCCCGAAAAGGTCCGTGAGGCGGAGCGAAAAGGGCGCGGCTACTGACGCCTCCGCTCACCCGTACTTTCCGAGGCCGCCCGGTATCCCATCGGTGCGGCCTCTTTCTTAACGCCTCGCTATGCGCCTGCTCGCCGCCTGCTTCGTTGCCCTCAGCCTCGCCGGGTGCGCCCCACACTCCGCGACCGTTGCCCCGCCCGCCTCGCCGGATCGCGCAGCCTATCCCGAGGGCAGCGGCGGCGTGAACGCGCCCGAACAGCAAGACAAGCCGTACGTCGTGCTCGTCTCGTTCGACGGGTTCCGGTACGACTACCTCGACCGCTACCCGACGCCGAACTTCGACCGGGTGGCGGACTCCGGCGTCCGCGCCGACGGGCTGATCCCCGGGTTTCCTACACTCACGTTCCCCAACCACTACAGCATCGCCACCGGGATGTATCCCGGCCACCACGGGCTGGTCGGGAATACGATCTACGATCCAGATTTCGACGCGACGTATTCGCTGGGGGACCGCGACGCGGTGAGCGACGGGCGGTGGTATGGAGGGGAGCCGATCTGGGTAACGGCGGAGGCTCAGGGGATGGTGACGGCGTCGTACTTCTGGGTCGGCAGCGAAGCGCCGGTCTCGGGTGTGCAGCCGACGACGTGGAAGGCGTACGACGGCCGTGTGCCCTACGCAGCACGGGTGGACTCGGCGCTCGCGTGGCTCTCGCTCCCGGAGGCACAGCGTCCGCATCTCGTCACGCTCTATTTCTCGGCCGTGGACCACGCCGGGCACGAGCACGGGCCGGACAGCCCCGCCGTCGCCGAGGCCGTCGCCCGCGTGGACTCTACGCTCGGCCGCCTCCTCGACGGGATCGGACGGCTGCCCATCGCCAACCGCACGAACATCGTGCTCGTCTCCGACCACGGGATGGCGCAGCCCGACACGGCGCAGGTCGTAGTCGTGACGGACTACGTGGGGCTCCCCGACGACGTGCAGGCGCTCACCGCCGGCCCCGAACTCATGCTCTGGCTCGACGAAACGGCGGCTGACTCGCTCGATACGCTCCTCGACGCGTCGCTCCCGCCGACGGTCCGCTCGTACACCCGCGACGAGTTGCCCGAGCGCTGGCGCTTCGGCACGAATCCGCGTACGCCGCCGCTCATCCTCGTCGCCGAGCGGCCGGTGCTCGTAGGGCTGCCGCGCCATTTCGAGCGCCCGTGGGGTGGCGTCCACGGCTACGCCCCGGAAGACTCGACGATGCAGGGCATCTTCCTCGCCGCCGGCCCCGACATCGAACCGGCAGGTCGCATCGCCGCGTTCGAGAACGTGAACGTGTACCCGTTCCTCGCGGCCCTGCTCGGCCTGCGCCCGAACCCGGACATCGATGGGAGAGCGGCTGTGCTGGCTCCCCTCCTCCGCGATCTCCGGTAGCGGGGCTACAAACCCAGGGCCATCAGCACGCCCATCACCACCAGCACCACGACCGCCACGGCGACCACGATGAAGGCGCGCGGGTTGTTCGCGGTGTCTGTTTGCGCTTCCACCTGTTCTTTCGCCTCCTTCAGCCCCAGCCCCGTTCGCTCGCGCAGCAGCTTGATCGCCTCGAGCTTCTGTCCGGAGCGGGCGAGCGCCAGCACGTCCTCCGGCAGGCCCGGCGTGTCGAGGTCGGGGCGCTCGGCGGGACGCGGCTGCCCCGCTGCCTCCGCGCTCAGCCGTTCGACCTGCTCCCTCGCTTCCGCGAGTCCGATCCCGGTCGCCTCTCGTAGCTGCTTGATCGCTTCGATCTTTCGACCCTGCTCGATCAGTTCGGCGATGCGCTGGTAGTCGTTCATAACAGCGGAGGTTGGGGTGATGGAAGCTTACGACGGGCCTTCCCAGCCCTCGCGCTCGCGCAGTCCGGTGATGTGGGCGACGTGGTGCCGGCCGTGCCACGCGTACATCCCCACGGTCCAGTCCAGCGCCAGCGTCCGTTCGTGCTCCGGGTGGACGTAAGTCCGCGCGAGGGCGTCCCGATCCAGCGACCGCAGCAGCCGGGTCCACCGCGCGTGCAACGCCTCGACGAGGGCGAGCCCGTGCTCCACGGGTAGGTCGTAATCCGCTAGCTCTGCCCAGCGGGCCTCCGCGTAGGGCTTGATCGTCGGTGTGTCTTCGGTGAGCGCGAGCTTGAACCGCGCCAGGGCGTTGAGGTGGCTGTCGCTGATGTGGTGGACCACCTGCCGCACGGTCCACCCACCCGCCCGGTACGGCGTGTCGAGCTCGGCGTCGCTCAGCCCGTCGACAGCGGTGCGGAGCCGGGCCGGCAGTGCTTCGATAGCACCGATCCAGCCGGCGAGGTCAGTCTGGGTGATGGGGCCGTCGTGCTCGTAGCGGCCGACGGGGTAGCGGAGGTCGTCCATATAAACATGGCTAGGCAGACGTAGTAGACCGGCATAGTACGTTCCAGTGATCGTTCCCGCAACGACGGGATAGTGGGGTGACCGCTCACGTTACGGTCACATCTCATCAGTGAAGGATCCCTGCCGGATGTAAGGAAGTGCGGAGGGGGTGCGTTTGTGGCTACGTCCCCTTATCCCTGTCCGCCGATGCCTGCCCTCCATAGTTATCTGCTGCCTCTGATGCTCCTTGCCGCCGTGCCGCTGGCCTGTGCCCAGCCGAAACCGGCGGACTGCCTCCCGGCGAACGCCGCGTTCGGTGCGGCGGGGTGGAAGACCGACTTCTGCACGCACAGCGTTCCCCTCGATGAGATCCGCTCGGGTGGCCCGCCCCGCGACGGCATCCCCCCGCTCGACGCGCCCCAATTCGTCGCGTTCGCCGAGGCCGATGCGTGGCTCGAAGACGAGGAGCCCGTCATCGCCCTCACCCTCGACGGGGAAGCGCGGGCCTACCCGATCCAGGTGCTCATCTGGCACGAGATTGTCAACGACGAGGTCGGCGGGACGCCTGTCGCGGTGACGTACTGCCCGCTGTGCAACGCCGCCGTCGCCTTCGTCCGGCCGGAGGTCGAGGGGGAGACGCTGACGTTCGGGACATCGGGCAACCTCCGCCGCAGCGACCTCGTGATGTGGGACCGCCAGACGGAGAGCTGGTGGCAGCAGTTCACCGGGGAGGCCATCGTGGGCCGGCTCACGGGGACGCAGCTCGCGCTCCTGCCCGCGCCTATCGTCTCGTGGCAGGCCTTCCGCGCGCGGCACCCCGAGGGCCTCGTGCTCTCGCGCGAGACGGGCTTCGACCGCGCCTACGGGCGGAACCCGTACGTCGGCTACGACGATGTGAGCCAGAGCCCCTTCCTCTATGACGGCCCGCTCGACGGCCGCCTCCGCCCGATGGACCGGGTCGTGGGCGTCGAACTCGGCGGCACCGCCCGCGCGTACGCCTTCGATGCTCTCCGCGCCGAGCGCGTGGTCAACGACGAACTCGGCGGCATATCGCTGGCGGTGTTGTGGGCACCGGGCACGGCCTCGGCGCTCGACCGGGCCGTCATCACCGAGGGGCGCGATGTGGGGGCCGCCGGGGTCTTCCGCCGCGCGCTCGGCGGTCGTACCCTCACGCTGGAGGCTGCCGCCGACGGTCGCTTCCGCGACGCCGAGACGGGAAGCACATGGACCGCGCTGGGCAAGGCGGTGGACGGACCGCTCCGCGGGGAAACACTCGAAGCCGTCGCGCACCACGCGGTGTTCTGGTTCGTGTGGGCGGCGTTCCAACCGAAGGGGACCCTTTACGGAGCCCCTTCGGACTCGACGCAGACGGGGCGCTGAGTAGGGCTCGTCCGGCCGTCCTTACAACCTTGGACGCGGCGCTCGACGGCGGCAACTTCTTTCCGCCTAGCACGCTCGGAGCGTGTCCACTCGCCGGGTGGGCTGGGCGGCACCGTCCATCGCGGAGAGGGAGGCTGCGTCTCCGAATCCTGTAGCCATGCAACCCAACCTCCGACAGAGCAGAGCGTCGGAGAAGACGGGGCTTCGACCGTATCTTCACGGGACAGCTCCCCCTTTATGACCCCGTCCCCTGCATACAGGCTTCGCCCTCAACTCCCCCCGTGTGCGGAGGCGTTCGGCCGGCGCTTTCTCGAAGACGTCCACGCCTATCGGCGACGCTCCGACCGTCTCCTTCCCCTCCTGCGGGCGCGGCAGTCGGACCCGTTCCTGAGCACCCTGGACGGTCCCGACCTCCTCGCGCTCCGCCTCTTCCTCGAAGACCTCGCCCGTCTCGGGTGGGCCTTCGACGCCGACGGCGGCGACCTCGTAGCGTTCCCCCCAGACGCCGCGCCCTCCGCCGGCGTCGAGCAGCACGAGGTGAAGGCCCGGCTTCGCGCGGCTCTCGTCGAGGCCCGCAACGAGCAGCTCTGCGAGCCGTCCGTCCGCGACTTCCTCGCCGAGATGGAGCGGACCCGCCGTTGGGGCAGCGTCCGCCGCAGCGTGCTCGACCTGTTCGCCTCGCCGCAGGCCCTCGCCGCCGACCTGGCCCACCGCCTCGCCTCGCCCGAGGACACTCGCCGAACTCTACGTCGAGGACTTCCTCGAAGATGGCACGCTCGCGCCGGACGACTTCGCATCACCCACCGACGACACGCTCTATCGGCTGGCCGAGGCCGCCGACGAGGCCGGGCGCGCCAGCATCGGACCCGGCAGCGACGAGTCCGACCTCGAAGCCGCCGCCCGCTCCAACCGCTACCGCCGTAAGCGGGCCGTCGCGCTCCGCTCGATCCTCGCGGCCCGACGCACCTTCTCTCGCGCCGATGGCGACACGCCGGAAGAGCGGGGCCGCGCGCTCCTCGCCTCGCCCGAGGGACGGACCTTGCCCCACCGCCAACTAGCCGTTGACCGCCCGCCCGCTTTCCGACTCGCCACCGATGCACCTGCTCTATTACTGGCGGCCTGACAACCACCGGCGCGATCTCGACTACGGCGCAGGCTTCCACCTGAACCAGAAGAACGAGCTGCTCCACGAGGTTGGGCTCGGGCAGAGCGTGTGGGCGTTCACCCGGAACCGCGCCGGGCGCTATGTTCTCGCGGCAGAACTCGTCATCAAAGCGAAGACCTACAACTCGATCCGCTTCCGTTACGGCCCGTACCGCGTCTGGGGCAGTCTAGACCACTCGCGCTACTTCGAGACGGAGCACCAACCGAGCGTCGAGCAGGTTATCCGCAGTCTCTCGGTGACAACGAACGCGCGCCTGCTCGGGCAGTCGTTTCAGGGACTCGCCGCCGTGAAGCCCCTGGCGGACGAGGACCACGAGGTTTTGTCGGTTGCCTCGGAAGGATTGGCGGAGGAGCCGCGCGCCCGTATTCTTCCCGAAGAACGGCTCGAAGCGGCGGTGCTGCTGGACGACCGCGAAGCTGTCGAGGAGCTGATCCGGGAGGAGAAGCCGGGCGTGGCCGAAGCGCGGCAGGCGTATCTCTACGAGGCCGCACCAACGCGCAACCGCCAGCTCGCGCAGGAGCTGCAAAAGCTCTACGCCGGGCGCTGTCAGCTTTGCCTCTGGGACCCGCACGACGCCTACGGCTACGCACTCTGCCACGCGCACCACATCCACTGGCTCAGCCGAGGCGGGGAGGACGAGTTGGAAAACCTGATGCTCATCTGCCCGAACCACCACACGGCGATCCACCGGACGGACACCCCGTTCGATTTTCGTTCCGGCATGTACCCCTTTCCGTTCGCGCCCGAGGCGGTTCAGATCAACGAACATTTGCCGCTGTGGGGCTAGGTTGCTGCTCGTCTGTCTCGGGTCCTGCACTCGTGCGAAACCTAGCCTCCTTGTCTACCTCGCCGAGCGCGCCCGGAGCGTCGGCATCCACCTCGTCATCGCCACGCAGCGCCCCACCTCCGACATCATCAACGGAACAATCAAGGCCAACCTCCCCGGCCGCGTGAGCTTCCGCCTCGGCTCCGGCGTGGACAGCCGGACCATCCTCGATGAAGGCGGGGCCGAGCACCTTTTCGGTCGCGGCGACATGCTCCTTAAACAGAGCGACCGGACCGCCCGCCTCCAGGGCTTCTTCCTCGACGAGTCCGACCTCCGCACGCTCGTCCGCTCCGTCTCATCCCAGGAGGGCTAATCCCGCGCGTTCCGTGCCTGAAGCCGTCACCGAGATCACCGTCTTCGTCGCCTCCTCCGGCGACGTGGTGCAGGAGCGGAAGGCACCCGATGCGGTGGCGGAGATCAACTCTATGATCAGGTCGTCCCCGCGCAGCTTCCCGGATCGGGTCGGCGAGCGCAGCGCTCCTCGGCGGAGGGTGGGGGAGAGGCACCCTTAGAAGGAAAACGGATCCTGTTTCCGGCAGCGCTGAAAACAGAAGCGCCCCGCCTCAGTTGTACTGACTGAAGCGGGGCGCGCCGTAGTGGAGATGCCGGGAGTCGAACCCGGGTCCGAAACGAACTACAGTCCAGGCGTCTACATGTGTAGCCGCTCGATTGGTTCTTTGCTGGTCTGGCATGCCCGAACGGCATAGCGCCAAGCCAGCGCAGGCTGATTAGGTTTCGCTGCTACGGCTCAGCCGGAGCCTTCGCAGCTAGCTTATCTAAGTCGATGCCTCAGGAAGGTCCAATAAGCGAGCCCTTCAAGAGACAGCTAGCGGGCTTTACGCCGCCAGCGCGTACGAGTAATCGTTCGCAGTTGTTGGTTTTCTCAGCGTGGGTTGCGGGCGTACTGAGAACCACCCGACACGCAGCCTGCCGCACGATCGCTCCGTCGAATCCAAAACATCCCCAATATCTGAAAGAACGTTCGCTGAGGAAGGGTTCTATCCTTTCCCCAAGCGAGGGTTTCTAAACCCTGCCTCCGAATTCAGGTTCCCTCGACCTGCTCCTCGTCGCGTTCGCGCGGGGTGCCGATGGGGCGGAGGCCTTGAGCCTTGAACGCCTCGTTCAATGCGGGCAGGAGATCGCGGCGCATCCCGCCATCGAGGTAGGGAATTTTGGATCGACCCCCAGTGAAGTAGCGCCGGACGGGGTGGAAGAGCACCCGGACGTGCTGCCCCCCGATGGGGACGACGTCGAGCGAGACGAGGACACGGTAGAGCCCCCAGTCCCGGTAGGTCCGGGACTCGGTGGAGATCACGTTCGGGGCGGCGGCTTCTGCCTCGGTCCAGCCGGCTTCGGCGAGGGCGGTCCGGATGCGGTCGTAGACCTCATCGCCAGCCCGGCTGAGTGAGGCGGTACTCGGGTCGGCCTGAGCGCGCTCGGCGCGGACCTGTCCCGTCTCCACCGGCCCAATGTCGTAGTCGCGGTAGAGAGGGGAGAACGACGGGGCGCAACCGGAGGAGGCCACAGCCATGGCAAAGCAAAGAGCGAGAAAAACGCGCCGGTGCATAGCTCAGAGGGGTGGTAGGGCTCGGAGTATACACAGGATGTGCCGCCACGACGGGGTAAAAAAACGGCACAAAAAAGCCGGGCGAACGCGCTCACCCAAACGCGTCCGCCCGGCGCGGAGGCTAGCATCCGTGGTGCGCAGTGCGTCGTGCACTGGATGCACCTTCGCTCGAGCGAGCTTCGGTGAAGGAGGCAGTACTCCGAAGCTCTTACTGCTTCCAAACAATGGGCGTGCCAAACCTCACACTGCGCAACGAGCCGGCACACCGGAAGCGAGCGAGGTGGGGAGTGTTCGATATCCTGCACATATCTGTACACGAGGAAGACGGGCACCGGGGAGTACCCTGCCCGCAGAGTGGGGAGATCGACCCGACGAGAGAAGGGAGGAGGTGAAGAGCGGGTTAATCGAGGAGAGGATGCCGAACCTTGGGGGCATCGGGCCGTGTGAACAGCCGCTCCGGTGTTTGGATTAGCCTCGGCTGGTGCGTACCTTTGTCGGCTTTCGATTTATCCTCCTGACCCCTGATTCTATGCCGTGCGGCCGTAAGCGCAAGCGTCACAAGATCGCTACCCACAAGCGGAAGAAGCGGCTTCGCAAGAACCGCCACAAGAAGAAGAGCCGGTAGATCCGGCTGGCGTCGCCTGCGTTACGCGTCCTTTGCAGGGCGTGCCTTTGCGCGAGTGTACCCTCTGCAAACAAGCTGCGTCCGGGCGTCTGGGGGCGGCTTTTTTGCTAGCGCCCACGCCGGGCAGAGGCCTGCCGTATCTTCTCGGTTCGATGCCCTCCCGTTCCTCTTTCAGCCTCTTCGCTCTATGAGCACCACTACCAGAAGCCTCGTCCGTGCCTCGGTTGTTGGAGCGCTCGCCGGCGTTCTCACCGGCTTCGGCCTCGGACTGCTCGTCGCCCCCGATGAGGGCCGCAAGGTCCGGCGGCGGCTCGCCTATCTTCTCGATCGCTGGTCCTACCAGGTGGCAGCTCTCGTGGAGCAACTCGGGTCGGACGAGGTGCAGAGCGGGGCGCGCGAGAGCGGGGCCGCTCTCATCGCCGATGCCCGTGAGCAGGCCGAGCGCATCCTCCAAGACGCCAACTCTCTAATGAGCGAGGTCCGGCAGCGGCCGTCGGGCTCCTGACCCGGCCGGCTCTCGGTCCCACCCGGTAACAACCGCGTCACCCGTCCGTGTACGACCGCGCCCGGCACGCTGCCGGGCCGTTCACCGCAGCCCATCCTATGGCCGATTTTGCCATTCTACTGCCGAGCGCCGAGGGGAAGGCAACCGGCGGCAATCCCCTCGCCCCGGATATGTTCGACTACCGCACGTCGAACACGTTCAACTACTTCTCCGAGCTGAACCCCGAGCGGCGCGCCATCATCAAAGAGCTTCAGCGAGTCATCGAGGAAAGCGATGAGGCGAAGCTGGAGAAGCTCTTCGGGGTCAAAGGCGACACGCTCGAAGAGGCCGTGCAGGTCAACCTCGAGATCTTAGCGAGCCCGCTGCTGGCTGCGGTGGACCGCTACGGCCCGGGCGTGATGTATGAGGCCATGGAGTTCCCGGCACTCCCGACCGGGGCCCAGCGCCGCCTGTTGGAGAACGGCGTCATCTTCTCCGGCCTCTTCGGCCTGCTCCGCCCGGACGACCTCATCCCGAACTACCGACTCAAGATGGACGCGAAGCTCCCGGAGGCCGGGAAGCTCTCGGCGTTCTGGCGGCCGGTCCTCAGCCCGGCGCTCAACCGCGCGCTCAAGGGCAAGTTCGTGTGGAACCTGCTGCCCCAGACCCACCTCGATGCGTGGGAGGACGATGGTTCCTACCGGGCGATGGTGCAGGTGAAGTTCTACGACGAGAAGAAAGGGGAGCGGAAGCCGGTCACGCATAACGTGAAGCAGCTGCGCGGAGCCCTCGTCAACTTCGTCGTCCGCGATCCGGCCGAGAGCATCGACGCGCTGTGGGAGTGGGAGGCGCCGGGCGGCTACGAGCTCGACGAGGAGGCGACGACGTTCGACGAGGCGACGAGGACGGGCACCGTGGTGATGGTGTCGAGCGAGGGCTGGGAGCTGCGCCGGGCCGAGCGCCAGGCCAACCGCGAGGAAATCATGCGCGAGAAGGCCGCCGCCAAAGCGGCTCGCGAGGCGGACGACGACGACGACGACTAACCTAACGTCAGTCGCGGGTTGAAGTAGAGAACGGGTTGGCAAGTCGCTGCGTCGTGCGTAGGGTGGAGTTGACCACTCCCCTCGCACCAGCAACCCCGCCAACCCGATGACCAGCAATGTACTCGACCAGGCCACCCGCCTC
>JBBSMX010000091.1:0-16565 GCA_038232935.1 Rhodothermales bacterium
GTCTTCGTGCTCTGCGCTGTCCTCGCTCTTTACATCGTGCTGCGCCTCGCCCTCCTCGCGACGCGGCAGGACGCGGCGTAACCTCTCTCACTTCTTCTTCGACGACATGGCAAGCAAACCCTGGTTCGCCTCGACCGGCCCTCTCTGGATGGCCGCCATCGGCCTCGCGCTCATCGGCGTGATGCTCCTCGCAGTCCTCGCGCCCCGGCTCTTCGGGCTGGAGGAGACGAGCTGGCTCGTGACGGTCGGCGTTGGCGTCGCGATTGGGGCAGCGGTGGTGATCTACGGCTACGCCAAACGGGATTCCGGCGATACGGACGTCACGTCGTCGGAACACTGAGTCCGCTCGCGAAGAAGGAGCACGGCGCGGTGTTGGAAGCGCTTCCCGACGATGTTTCACTGGTACTGACTCGAACGATGATGGACGATAAAATCACAGCACCCGCCGAAGAAGAACGCTACGTCTCCGCCTACGAGAAGGAGGGCGTCGCCGACGTCGACCCGCGCTGCATCCCGCACGACCTCGACGGCACGCCGCCCATCGGGGACGAGATCGCGCCGCCGGTTTATCCGCGCGGCGACCACGAGACGTGGAACTTCCTCTTCGACCGGCAGATGGGGCTGCTGCCCGGCCGCGCCAGCGAGACGTATCTCGAAGGTGTCCACAAGCTCGGCCTCTCCGACAACGGCATCCCGGCCCTCCGCGACCTCAGCCGCGTCCTCGACCGCGCGACGGGCTGGAAGGTGGCCCGCATCCCGGGCCTCCTCCACGAGCGCGACTTCTTCCACCTCCTCTCGGAGCGCCTCTTCCCCTCGACCGACTACATCCGCGGCAAGGAGGAGCTCGACTATACGCCCGCCCCCGACATGTTTCACGACATCTTCGGGCACATGCCGACGCTCACGCAGCCGGCGTTCGCCGACTTCTACCAGCTCTTCGGCAAGGCGGCGCTCGACGCCAAAGGTGTGGACCGCCAGAGCCTCGAACGCTTCCACTGGTTCTCCGTCGAGTTCGGGCTGATCGAGGACCCGGACGGCTATCGCATCTTCGGCGCGGGCATCATGTCGTCGAAGGGCGAAGTGCTCAATGCGCTCTCGGACAGTGTCGAGCACCGGCCGTTCTCGCCCGAAGCCGTCATCAGCCAGGACTACGACGTGTGGCACCTCCAGCCGACGATGTTCGTGCTGGAGTCGTTCGAGCAGCTCGTCGAGGAGTTCGAGGGCTGGGCGAAGAGCCGAAATCTGCTCTGACGATCCCCGCGCCGAACTGATGGAGCCGCTCGGGTTGCATTTCTGGGCGGCTTCTCTATTTTCCCGACCTCGACCCCGCCCTGCGTCTCCCCACCAGACCCCTGCTCTCCCACTTCCGATGACAGTCTCCACAGCGGCGATGACGGACCCGGCACCCAACGCGACCCCCGATGCTCCAAGCGGTGAACGCCTCGTGGCCGAGGTACACGGGCTCGTGCAGGGCGTCGGGTTCCGGTACTTCACGCGCGGCGTCGCGCGCAAGCTGAACCTCAAGGGGTTCGTCCGCAACGACCCGGACGGCGTCGTCACCGTCGTCGCCGAAGGGCAGCGGGCGGATCTCGATGCCCTGCTCGACGCGCTCCACGACGGACCCGACCTCGCGGAGGTCGAAACCGTGGATGAGGTCTGGGAGACCCCACGCGGCCGGTTCGACGGTTTCTCGGTCGAGTATTACTAGCCGCAGCCCGAGCCGTCGAACTACCACCCCGCCCTCGCATGGATTTCCAACGTGCCCTCGCGCTCGCTCCTCACACCGATGATGCAGAGCTGGGCTGCGGCGGCACGCTCGCCCGGCTGCTCGAAGGGGGCACCGAGGTCCACGTAATGGTGTTCTCCACGGCGAGCGACTCCCTCCCGGAAGACAAACCTCCGGACACGCTCAAGCGTGAGTTCTTTCGCGCCGCCGAGACGCTCGGCATCCCTGAGTCGCGCTGCTACGTCTACGATTACCGCGTCCGCCGCCTCTCGTATTCGCGCCAAGAGGTGTTGGAGGAGATGGTGCGCATCCGTCGGCAGATCGAGCCCGACCTCGTCCTCTTGCCCTCGGGGCACGATCTGCACCAGGATCACCAGGTCGTCCACGTCGAGGGGCTGCGGGCGTTCAAGGACGTGACCGTCCTCGGCTACGAGCTACCGTGGAACCACATCTCCTTCGACGCCACCGCGTTCGTCACGCTCGAACCGCGCCACCTCGAGGCGAAGTGGGCGGCGCTCCAGGCCTACCGCTCGCAGTTCGAACTGAAGCGGCCGTACTTCTCCCGCGACTTCATGGAGGGGCTGGCGCGGGTACGCGGCACGCAGGTGAAGGTCGAGATCGCCGAGGCCTTCGAGGTCCTGCGGATCAAATGGTGAGTGGTGACTGGTCCTTCGTCATCTGTTTCTCTGTTGACAAAGGACCAATGACTAGCGACCAATGACCACACTCCGCATCCTCGTCACCGGCGCGGGGGCACCGGGCATCCGGGGCACCCTCTACGCGCTACGACAGGGGGACCGGCCGGTGTACACAGTCGGGACGGACCTCAGCGAGCGGGCCGTCGGGCGCTACCTCACCGACGCCTTCCACACGGTCCCGCCACCGGAATCGCCCGACTACCTCGACGCGCTCCGCGCCGTATGCCGCACCGAGCGGATCGACGTACTGATCCCGCAGACGACGCGCGAGATTGCCGTCCTCTCGCAGCATCGCGACGACTTCGGGGACGTGCGGGTGATGGTGAGCGACCCAGAGTTCATCGCGGCGGCGAACGACAAAAGCGCCGTGCTGCGAGCATTCGAAACGCTCGGCCTGCCCGTCCCGGCGTACCGCACGGCGCAGACCGCAGACGAGTTGATCGAAGCCGCCACGGCCCTCGGCTACCCGGACCGCCCGGTGGTGGTGAAGCCGCCGGTGTCGAACGGGATGCGGGGGCTGAGGATTCTGCGCGAGGCGGCGTGGGACGCCCGCCGCTTCCTCGCCGAAAAGCCCGACGGCGTCGAGATCGCCCTCGACGATCTGCTCCACATTTTCCGACGGGGCCTCCGGCGCGGCGACGGCTGGCCGGCGCTCCTCGTGACGGAGCACTTGCCCGGTCCCGAATATTCCGTCGATGCCTTCCGAGGCGAACGGCTGGCCGTGGCGATGCCGCGCCGCCGCGACACGATCCGCAGCGGGATCTCGTTCGAGACCACCCTGCTGCCCGCCCGTGACGACCTCATCGATCCGACGCTCCGGGCCGCCGAGCACCTCGGGCTTCAGTACGCCTTCGGCTTCCAGTTCAAAGAGGACACCGACGGCGTGGCAAAGGTGCTGGAGTGCAACCCCCGCGTGCAGGGCACGATGGTAGCGAGCGTTTTCGGCGGCGTCAACCCGATCTGGCTTTCGGTGCAGGAGCTGCTCGGCGAGCCGCCCACCGCTTTGCCCGCTCCGCCGCTCCCCGCCTCGTTCCGCCGGTACTGGGGCGGCCTCGGCGTGCGCGGCGACGACGTGTTTGAAATCTGATGCGTGATGCGTGAGGGTAGAAAGAGCGAGGACTATTTTCACGTCCACACGTCCACACGTCCACACGTCCACACGTCCACACGCCGTGCTCGACCTCTTCCTCGGCCGCGTCCTGTTCCACTGCCACACGAGCCACACCGACGGGCAGCCGACGGTGGAGGAGTACGTCCGCTACGCCCGCGAGCACGAGATCGAGCGCGTCGTCTTCCTCGAACACATCCGCCGTGCGCCGAGCTACGACGTGCCCGCGTTCGTCGACGAAGTGCGGGCGAGCGGTGAGCGCCACGGCGTTTCCGTCGCCGTCGGTTTCGAGGCCAAAGTCCTGCCGGGCGGCGACCTCGACATCACCGACGAGCACCTCGCCCTCGCTGATGTGATCGGGATCGCCGAGCATGGCTTTCCGGACGATGCGGCGCTGTGGGAAGCCTCGCTCCGGCAGGCGTTCGAAGCGCACGGAGGCCATGCCGAGCGCGTCGCCGTGTGGGTCCATCCCGGCCTGTGGCTCAAAAAGACGCGGCGACTGGACGTGCTACGCGGTGCCTATGCCGATCTGCTCGACGCAGCGCAGCGCGCGGGCGTGCTCATCGAGCAGAACGCGCGCTATCGCCTGTTGGCCGAGAACGACCTCGCGTTCGTCCGCCCCCAGAATCTCGTGCGTGGTGCCGACGCCCACCGCCTCGCCGACGTAGAAGCCCTCTTCGCGGGCTAGAGCGAAAGGCGGTTGCTCGTACGCCGCCCCCTCTCTGCCCTGCCGGGCATCTCTCTCCCATAGGGGGCGAGAACGTGGAACGGAACCGTCTCCGCCCGTCATCACGCCGACGGTTCAGATCACGTCCCCTCACCCCGGAGGGGAGAGGGACAGGGAGAGGCTACGAACCACCGATCTATCCACTACTGCTGGCCTTTCATCACCCGCTTCCCCACTTCGAGGATGACCTTCGTCGGGACGAAGCGTGTGGCGAACGCGGCCAGCGTGTTCACCGCGCCGCTGATCGTCCTCCGCTCGTTCTCGAGGAGGGCGTCGAGGCCGACACGCGCGACTTTCTCCGGTGTCTCCAGCGCCCGCCCGCCGCCGAAGTTGCCGATGTCGGCGGCCTCGGCGAAGCCCGTCGTCGTCGGGCCGGGGCAGAGGCAGGTGACGGCGACGCCGGTGCCCTCGGCCTCGGCGTGGAGCGCTTCGGTGAACGAGAGGACGAACGCTTTCGTGGCGGCGTAGACGGCGAAATGCGGGACGGGCTGGAAAGCGGCCGTCGAGGCCACGTTCAGCACGCCGCCCGTACCGCGCTGGATCATCGCGGGCAGGAACAGCCGCGTGAGCGCGACGAGGTTCGTCACGTTGAGCGTGATCATCGCGTCGTAGACGTCGGCATCGAAGTCCACGAAGCCGCCGAGCTTGCCGAAGCCGGCGTTGTTGACGAGCACGTCCACCTCGTGGCCGTCAGCGGTAATCCGGTCGTGGAGCGCCTGCGCCGCGCCCGGCGTGCCGAGGTCGTGGGCGAAGACGGTCGCCGTGCCGCCGAGCGTGCGGAACTCGTCGGCGAGTTCGTCGAGCCGGTCTTCGGAGCGGGCGGTGAGGAGGAGGTGGGCACCGTCGCGGGCGAGCTGCCGCGCGATGGCTTCGCCGATGCCGCCGGAGGCCCCCGTGACGAGGACGGTGCGGCCGTGATAGGATGTCATGCGTAGTGGAGGGGAGGTGAGAAGGGGAGCCGTTCAATTCCGAGCGGCGGCGTATGTTAGAAACGGGGCCCTTCTATTCCCTGAACCGGGCCATTTGATCCCATGAAGACCCGGAGAGCCCTGCTAGAGGCGGCGGCGGAGCGGCTTTCGGAGGCCGGCATCGAGCATGCCCGGCGCAACGCGGAGTGGATGCTCGAAGGCGCGCTCGGGCTGGACCGGACGACGTTCCTGGCGAACCTTCGGGAGCCGGTGACGGAAGAAGAGCAGGCGGCGTTCGAGGACATGGTGGCGCGGCGGATGGGCCGGGAGCCGCTTCAGTACGTCGTCGGCCACGCCGATTTCTACGGGCTCCGGCTCCGGGTGACGCCCGCCGTGCTGATCCCGCGCCCGGAAACCGAAGAGGTCGTCGAAGTGGCGCTCGGGCACTTGAAAGACGTGAGGGCACCGTGGGTCCTCGATATGGGGACGGGCAGCGGGGCCATCGCCCTCGCCCTCAAGCACGAGCGGCCCGACGCCGAAGTCTTCGCCTGCGACCTCTCCGAGGACGCCCTCGCCATCGCCTCCCACAACGCCGACCGCCTTGCTCTCGACGTCTCGTTCATCCACGCCGACGCGCTCGCGCCCGCTTTCGTCGAGGGCGTTCCGGCGTGCTTCGATGCCCTCGTGTCGAACCCGCCGTACGTCCCGGACACAGAGGCCGCGACGCTCGCGCCGGAGGTTCGGGACTTCGAGCCCTCCGCCGCGCTCTTCACGGGCGACGACCCGCTGCTTCACTACCGCGCGATCACCGGCCACGCCTCGCGCGTGCTGAAGCCCGGCGGCCTCATCCTCTTCGAGACCCACGTCGACTACGCCGCCGCCGTCCGCGCCCTCCTCGACGAGAGCGGCTACACCGACACCGCTGTGACAGCGGACCTCTCCGGCCGCCCCCGCATCGTGTGGGGATGGCGGGGAGTGCCGGACGGCGAGTGACGAGTCTGGCTTACTCCTCCACGCCCGCGTGGAGCGAGGCCACCTCGCGGTACAGGATTGCGTGGAGGTCGGCCGTCTCCTCAGGCGTCGCCGCGTAGCCGCCGGAGAGCAGGAGGACGAGCGGAAGCCCACGCGCCAGCACTGACTCGGCCACGAACCGATCGCGGGCCCGGAGCCCCTCGCGGGAGAGCGCGAGGCGGCCGAAGCGGTCGCCGCTCCGCACGTCGATGCCGGCGAGGTAGAACACGAGGTCGGGCGCGGCGAGGTCCAGCACATCGGGGAGATGGTGGTGGAGGGCGGCGAGGTAGGCGGCGTCGCCGGTGCCGTCGGGTAGCGGGACGTCGCGGGAGGAAGAGGGCTTGCGGAAGGGGTAGTTCTTTTCGCCGTGCATCGAAAACGTGAACACGGCATCGTCGTCGGCGAAGAAGGCGGCGTTGGCGTTGCCCTGATGCACGTCGAGGTCCACGATGAGGGCGCGGCGGATCCAGCGCGAGCGTTCGAGCACGCGGATGGCGACGGCGACGTCGTTGAGCACGCAGAAGCCCTCGGCGTGGTCGGACATCGCGTGGTGCGTCCCGCCGGCGAGGTTACCGGCGAGTCCGTCGTGGAGTGCCATGAACGCCGCGTTGATTGTGCCCTGCACGGCGAGGCGGGAGCGGCGCACGAGCGCCGGGCTCCACGGCAGCCCCATCCGTCGCTCCTCCTGCCTGCTCTGCGTCCCCATCGCAAGCTTGTCGAGGTAATCGCGCGTGTGGACGAGCAGCAGGTCCGACCAGTCCGCCTCGCGCGGGGCGATCACATCCTCCGGCCGGACGATGCCCTCGTCGAGCAGCAGCCGGTGCAGCGCCGGGAATTTCCCCATCGGGAACGGGTGGCGCGGCGGGAGCGGCACGAAGTAGTCGTCGCAGTACGAAACGCGCATCAGGACGGGAGCAGGCGTCGGTAGACCTCGTGGAAGCGCTCCTTATCACGCTCGGGTCGGAAGGTTTGGAACACGCTCGGGGCGTTCGCCTGCCAGCGTGCCCGCGCCGCCTCGTCCGATAGCGCTCGCCGAAGCGCTGCCGCGAGCGCGTCCCGGTCGTAGGGATCGACGACGAGCCCGACGTCGAATTCTTCCACCACGCGCCGCATCTCCGGGATGTCCGCGACGACGACGGGAAGCCCGGCCATGAGGTACTCGAACAGCTTGTTCGGCAGGGCGAGGTGGATGCTGAGCGTGATCGGCTCCGGCACGTGCACGCCGAGGTCGGCGGACGCCGTGAGCCGTAGCAACTCGTCGGGTGGGATGTGGGGAAGGAAGTGGGCGCGGTCGCCGAGCGCCTCGGCAGCGTGGCGTTGGAGTGTCAGCTTCGCCGGTCCGTCGCCGATGATGACGAGCGCGGTGCCCGGCACGTCTTGCATCGCATCGACGAGGCGTTCGAGCCCGCGCCCGGCACGGATGAGGCCCTGATAGAGCACGATCTGTTGCGAGGCTGGGATCCCGAGCCGCTCGCGGAGTGCGTCGGTCCGCGCGACCTCCTGCCGCTCCGGCACGTTGTGCGTCACGATGGGACGGGCGATGCCGTACGTCGCTGCCATCCGATCCGCGATGCTGTCGTTGACCGTCAGCACGGCGTCGGTGCGGGGAAGGTAGCCGCGTTCGAGGGCCGTCCACACCCAGCGCGCCCACGGCTTCCCGGCCGTCGCATCGACGTGGGGATACAGCTCGCGCGCGTCGAGGACGAGTTTGGACCGGTGACGACGAGCGGCGGCGGCGAGGGCGGGGAGAACGTAGAGGTCGCTTGCGTGATAGACCGCTGCGGGGCGCGCGAGGGCCGCGCGCAGGAAGAGCCGGTGCGCCTGCCAGAAAAAGAGCGGCCCGTGCCCGCTTGGCCGTCGCAGCGCGTGCAGCCGCACGCCGTCTGCGATGGCGTCAGGCCCCGGCTCCGGCCCGAACGTCAGCACATCGACGCGGCATCCCAGCTCGGCCAGCGCCCGCAGCTGCCGCAGCGCCCGCGACGACGTCCGTACGTCGCCGACGATCGCGAACACGACATCGCTAGGGGCGAAATCAGGGGGAGGAGGGGCCACGGGGAAAAGATCGGCGGAAGCCAACGCAGCCGAGCGACAGGGGGGTGGCGCTGCGGGCGGCGAATATACGCCCGTGAAACAATTGGCATCGTGCGGGGTGCTTGCAGGAGTCTCAGAGCGGGGTGGACTGGCACGAATTGAGGCGTAGCTTCTGGTCGTAATCCTCGGCCCTCACGTCAGGTTTTGTATGGACAAGCGCAGCATCTTTATCGGCATCGGCGTGCTCATCGCGGGTATCGTCCTCGGGGCACTCGTCGTTACGGCGGTGCGTCCGGATGAGCCCGTGCGTGGGCGGAGCGCCGCTGCTCCGCCGCTAGAGCGCGTGCCCGTCGCCGAGCCTGTTCGTATCGGAGATCAGGACCCGCCGCCGCCCGAAGCCGTGCCCGAACTGATGTCACTGAACCGGCTGTTCAAGGGCGTATCGCGCCGGGTCACACCCACGGTCGTCTTCATCGAAGTCGAGACGCCGGCGGACGGCCGGGACGGTCGAGCCTCGCCCGATTTCGATGAGTGGCACCCGCGCGTCCAGCCTCGCCGTTTCCGGCGCAGCGCCGGCAGCGGGGTCATCGTCTCGCCGCGCGGCTACATCGTCACCAACTCCCACGTCGTGGCCGGGGCCTCGCGCATCCGCGTGCTCCTCAACGACAAGCGCGAGTTCGACGCCGAGGTGATCGGCGAAGACCCGACGACGGACCTCGCCGTGATCCAACTCATCGATGCGGCGGACCTGCCCGTCGCCACGCTCGGGGACTCGGACGAGGTCGAAGTGGGCGAGTGGGTGCTCGCCGTCGGCAACCCGTTCCGGCTGACCTCGACGGTCACGGCGGGGATCGTGAGTGCACTCGGGCGGCAGGTAGATATCATCGAGGATGATTTCCGGATCGAGGACTTCATCCAGACCGACGCCGCTATCAACCCCGGCAACTCGGGCGGTGCGCTCGTGAACCTCCGCGGGGAGGTCGTCGGCATTGCCACGGCGATCGCGACGGAGAGCGGGTCGTACGAAGGCTACGGGTTCGCCGTCCCGGTCAACCTCGTCACCCGCGTCGTCACGGACCTGATCGCCTACGGCGAGGTACAGCGCGGCTACCTCGGCGTCGAGATTCGCGCCGTCACCGCCGACGATGCCGAGCGGATGGGGCTGGACCGGATCGCGGGCGTCTTCGTCTCGAAGGTGGCCGACAACGGTGCGGCGCAGCGGGCGGGCCTCCGCTCGGGCGACGTGCTGCTCGCCATCAACGGGCAGGAGATCGACGCGCCCAACCAGTTCCAGAGCGCGATCGCACTCCGCCGCCCAGACGAGGACATTCGCCTCGGCGTCTGGCGGCGCGGCGAGCGGCGCGACTTCGAAGCCCGCCTCATCGGTCGAAACGACGAGGCCTTGCAGAGTTGGGTCGCCGAAATCAACGGTCGGAATGCGCCGGTGCTGCCCGAGCCGGAGACGCGCATGCCCGAGCCGTTCCACGATGAGAATCTCTTCGAGCTCGACGTGTGGGGCGTCGGCCTGCGTGATCTCACGGAGCAAGAGCAGGCGGAGTTCGGCGTCGACGGCGGGGCCTACGTCGCGTTCGTGCGGCAGGGCGGGGCCGCCTCGGCCGACGGTCTGCCGGCCGGCACGGCGCTTACGGAAATCGAAGGGGAGCCCATCGCCTCCGCCGAAGAGGCGACGCTCGTGCTCGACCGGATCGCCGAAGCGGGAGAGACGGCGCTCGTCCGCGTCCTCCGCAGCGACGGCGTCGTGGCGTACTACGACCTCGAATCCCCGGCCTACGCCGAGAAGTGATCGGGATGCGTGAGGTCAGGGGCCGCACGCTGGGCTCCGAACGTACACATCACGCAGCAAGCATCCCATGATCCGCTACCTCACAGCCGGCGAGTCGCACGGCGAGGCACTCATCGGCATCGTCGAAGGCATGCCGGCGGGCGTGCCGCTCGTCGCGTCCGACATCGACGAGCACCTCGCGCGCCGCTGGCTCGGGTTCGGACGCGGCGGCCGGGCGAAGATCGAGCGGGACCGCGTCCACATCTATTCCGGCGTCCGCTTCTCTTGCACCCTCGGCAGCCCCATCGCGCTCCGGCTCGACAACGCGGCCTACGAAAAGGACCGCGCCGGCTGGCCCGAGACGATGGCGGTCGAAGGGTCGGGCAAGGGCATCGAGAAGGTCACGCTCCCCCGGCCCGGCCACGCCGACCTCGTCGGCGTGCAGAAGTACGGGTTCGACGACATCCGGCCGGTGATCGACCGGGCGAGCGCGCGCGAGACGGCGATGCGTGTGGCGTGCTGCTCCATCGCCCGTCAGCTCCTCCGCCGGCTCGGGATCGAGGTCGGTAGCCACGTCGTCCGGATCGGCGAGGTCGGCCACGCGGCACCGGAGGACTGGCAGGACCGGGTCGCGGCGCTGCTCGACCGAGGTGGAGCCCGCGCGCTCTACGAAGCCGCCGACGCCAGCGAGGTCCGCATGCTCGACGATGAGTTGGGAGCCGCGTGCATCGAGCACATCAAAGCGACAAAGCAGGCGGGCGACTCCCTCGGCGGCGTGTACGAGGTCGTCGTTACCGGCGTCCCGCCCGGGCTCGGGTCGTACGTCCACTGGGACCGGAAGCTCGACGGGCAGCTCGCGCAGGCGATCCTCTCCATTCAAGCGCAGAAAGCGGTAGAGATCGGCGATGGCTTCGAAGGCGGCTCTCGCCCCGGCTCGGCTTTCCACGACCCGATCACGAAGGAAGACGGGCAGTTCCGCCGGACGAGTAACCACGCCGGCGGGATCGAAGGCGGCGTCTCGAACGGCATGCCGATTATCGTGCGCGGCACGATGAAGCCGATCCCCACCCTCATCAAGCCGCTTCCGAGCGTAGACCTCGCCACCGGCGAGGCGCAGCCCACGCGCTACGAGCGCAGCGACGTGACGAGCGTTCCCGCCGCCAGCACTGTCGCTGAGGCTACGGTCGCACTAGTCATCGCGAACGCGCTCCTCGAGAAGTTCGGTGGTGATTCGTTCGAGGAGATTCGCGGGCGGATCGAACAGGAAGCCTGTTGACCGCAGACGGCGGACGGCAGACCGCTATCCGATGCAACACCGGCAGTCCGCGGTCTGCCGTCCCGAACCGCCAGGGTCCGTATGGAACAACTCGAAAAATGGACTGGAACCTTGTGGACGTTTTGAACCTTTTAGTTATAGTTTGAACGTTTTAGTTATAGGAAGCCACTTGACCAAGCTCGCTGGACACGGTTTCCCGCTACGTATCGTCATTTCCGCTGGAAGACCCTATGAGCTGGATGGCCCGGTTGACCCGGCGTGCTGACGCTCGCCTGAACACCCGCACGGCGCCCGTCCTTCCAGGACCGGATGCCCCGCATGTCGTCGTGATCGGCGCGGGGTTCGGCGGGCTCGCCGCGGCGGTACGCCTGCTCGTCCGTGGCTACCGGGTCACTGTGGTAGATCGGCTCGAACAGCCTGGCGGTCGGGCGCGCGTCTTCGAAACCGACGGCTACACCTTCGATGCCGGGCCGACGCTCATCACCGCGCCTTTCCTGTTCGACGAGCTGTGGAAGCTGGCCGGGCGGCGGATGGAAGACGACGTCGAGCTCGTCCCGATCTCCCCGTTTTACCGCATCCGGTTCGACGACGGCGAGGTCTTTGACTACAGCGGCGATGCAGCCGCGATGCGCCGCGAGATCGCCCGGTTCAACCCGGACGACGTGGCGGGCTACGAGCGCTTTCTCGAAAAGAGCGAGCGCATCTTCGAGGTCGGCTTCGAGGAACTCGGGCACGTCCCGTTCGGTCGGGTGACGGACATGGCGCGGATCGCCCCGGCGATGGCCATGCTCGAGAGCTACCGGACGGTCTACGGCCTCGTCTCGAAGTACATCAAAGACGACCGCCTCCGGCAGGTCTTCTCGTTCCACCCCCTCCTCGTCGGCGGCAACCCGTTTTCGACGACGAGCATCTACACGCTCATCGCCTTCCTCGAACGGAAGTGGGGCGTGTGGTACGCGATGGGCGGGACGGGCGCGCTCGTCCGCGGCATCGCCGACCTGGTCGAAGACCTCGGCGGGACGTTCCGGTTCGGGGAGACGGTCGAGGAGATCACCGTCGAAGACGGGCGTGCGACCGGCGTGCGGCTCGACACCGGGGAGCACCTTGCGGCCGACCTCGTGGCGTCGAACGCGGACGCAGCGTGGACCTACCGTCACCTCGTCGCGCCCGAGCACCGGACGACGTGGACCGACGCCCGGCTCGACCGCGCGAAGCTCTCGATGAGTCTCTTCGTGTGGTATTTCGGGACCGACAAGCAGTACGACGAGGTCGCCCACCACACGATCCTACTCGGCCCGCGCTACCGCGAGTTGCTCGACGACATCTTCCACCACAAGCACCTCGCCGACGACTTCTCGCTCTACCTCCACCGCCCGACGGCGACGGACCCGAGCATGGCCCCGCCGGGCCACGACAGCTTCTATGTCCTCTCTCCCGTCCCCCACCTCGACAGCGGGACCGACTGGAGCGTGGAGGGCGAGCGCTACCGGCGGGCCATCGAGGGCTCGCTCTCCGAGACCGTGCTGCCGGGGCTGGAGGAGCACGTCACGGCCAGCCTCACGCTCACCCCGCAGGGCTTCCTCGACGACTACCTCTCGGTGAAGGGTGCCGCGTTCTCGTTCGAGCCGGTGCTGACGCAGAGCGCCTATTTCCGGCCGCACAACAAGAGCGAAGACGTCGAGGGGCTCTACCTCGTGGGGGCCGGGACGCACCCCGGCGCCGGAATGCCCGGCGTGCTCTCCTCGGCGCGCGTGCTCGATACTGTCGTCCCCGACCCGTCTGACCTGTTTACCTCTCGATCCTTACAAACCGCTTGAGTCGCTGCTCCCCACGGCAGCCCCTCACAGATCCCCCTACTATGTCGGAGCATCACCACGTCGTTCGCATCGACATCGAGCCGTCCGAGGACAGCCCGCGCCGGAGTTCCACGCACGGCTGGCAGGTCCGCGTCAGCCACGATGGAACGCGCAAAACCAAGTTCTTCGCCGACCGCAAATACGGCGGCCGGGAGGCGGCGCTACAACTCGCCATCGAGCACCGCGACGAGTTGCTGGCTACGCGCCCGGAGCCGAGCGGCCCGGTCGAGCGCCGGGCGCAGCGGCGAAGCACGTCCGGTGTGGCGGGCATCCGCCTCGCGTTTAAGAACGGTACGGCCTACATCGAAGCCAACTGGGTAGGGGAGGACGGCCGTGCGGTGACGTCGTTTTCGGTGGGACGATGGGGGCTGCGGAAAGCGACATGGCGGGCGTGCAAGAGCCGCGCCCTCGGCCTCGGCGTGCGCGATCCGGAGCGTATCCAGAGCATGTTCGAGACGGCCTACTCGAACCTGCAGACGAGTCTGGCCGTCGCCCTGGCTGATCACAGGGGGCAGACTGGAGGGAGCGACGAATTCTCCGGGATGAGCGGGGGTGACGGCGCGATGGCAGGCATGGGAGCCATGCCCGTGGGGGAGGGGCAGGAGGCGTAGTGGCACCCACTGTCCTTGTCCTTCTTCGATAGACTTCTCCCAGCGGCTCTTGCTTGCTCTGTTGAGCAGCTCAGCGGTAGGGTCCTTCCTGTCATCCCGAGCGAAACCCCATCGGGGTGTAGCCGAGGAACCCCATGGGGCTCGGCGAAGCCTATCTCTGACGAGCAACACGGTGCCCCGAAGATGAGCTCCGCCGATCCTTCAGATCCTTCGACTTCGCGGAGCCTGTCCTGAGCGAAGTCGAAGGGCTGCGCTCAAGATGACACCGGGAGGAGCCTCTCAACAGAGCAAGCGGCTCTCAGACGTGACGAAGCGCTTCGATGGGCTCGACGCGGGCCGCTCGGCGGGCGGGCAGGAAACCGGCCAGCACGCTCACGAACAGGGTGATGGCTATGATGGCGGCGATGAGGTAGGGCGGCGCATAGAACAGGTCCACCGGCGGCACGTTGAGGCGGGCGAGGTAGACGGCGACACCCGCTTCGAGCGCTTCGGTGACGAGCCAGCCGAACGCGAGCCCAAACACCCCGCCGACGGCTCCGAGCAGCAGGCTCTCCACGACGAACAGCCGCTGCACGTCGGCATCCTCGCCGCCGACCGCCTTCATCACGCCGATCTCGCACGTGCGCTCCATCACGTTCATCATCATCGTGTTCGCGATCCCAATCGTGGCGACGAGGAGCGCGATCAGTCCGACGATGGCGAGCGTGCCGTTCAGGATGGCGAAGAGGCGTTCGAGCTGGACGAACTGGTCGCGGAAGCCGGTGGAGAAGAGGCCCTGCCGTTCGATGGCGGTTTTGACGGCGGCGTAGTCGTCCTCATCGCGGAGTTGGACGCGCGCCGCCGTGTAGCCGCCCGTGTCGTCGCCGCGCGTGACGAGGTCGAGGGTCGAGAAAAACGTCACCTTTTGGAGCGACGCGGCGAAGTCGAGCGGGACGAGGAGGCGGACGAAGCCGGAGAGCGCCTGCCCTTCTTCGGGGAGCACGCCGGCCACGCGGAGGAGGTGCGGCTGCTGCTTCAGCGGGAGGGTCCGCATCCCGAGGCCGAACGAGAACATCGCCTGCTGGAGCTTCGCGTAATCGAGTGTCGCCGTGATCACCGTCACCGTCTGCCCGACGGCGCTTTCGGCCGGCTCGAACCCGAGCCGCTCGGCCATTGACGGCGGGATCAGCACGGCCGAGTCGCCCGGCGTCTCGAAGAAGGAACCCGTGGCGGGCTGGTAGGCGGGGATCGTGCGGAACGCCATCGGGATGGCCTCGGCCCCGGCGAACACCTCGCGGTCACCCACGCGCACACGCACGGGGAAGGCAATTTCGGGATAGGCCGCGAGCACGCCCGGCAGCGCGGCGATCTCCGCGAGCACGCTGTCCGTGAGCGGGACGAGGTCGATCGTATCCGTCCGCGCGGGATCGAGCGTGCGGACCGACACGTCCATGAACGAGTCGACCGGGTTCGGCGTCGTCGTCACGCGGAGGGTGTTGTAGAGTTCGAGCGTGGTGAACTCGTCGTCGGCGAGGCGCTGGAGGCCGGTGCCGTACGAGAGCAGGGCGAACAGCGCCGCCACGCCGACGGCGACGCCGACGAGCGTCAGCGCGCTCCGCGCCCGGTTGCGGAGGAGGTTGCCGGCGGCGAGGCGGAACAGGTCGGAGAGCTGCACGGCAGGTGTTAAGCGGGGAAGAGGGACGAGTCCGCGAGCGCGCCGGCTTCGGCCACTTGGCCGTCTTCGAGGCGGACGACCCACTCGGCCGCGTCGCGGAACTCGGCGAGGTTGTGGGTCACGACGAGGACCGAGCGGCCCGCGCGGTGAATCGTCCTTAGCAGGTCCACGATCTCCGCAGCCGTCTGCGAGTCGAGGTTGCCGGTGGGCTCGTCGGCGAGGAGGAGCGGTGGGTCGTGAATGAGAGCGCGGGCGACGGCGACGCGCTGCTGCTCGCCGCCCGACAGCTCGTCCGGCCGGTGCGTCAGCCGGTCCGCCAGCCCGACCTGCGCGAGGACGGCCTCGGCCCGTTTCCGCCGCTCGGCCGATCCGATCCCCGCCAGCATGAGGGGCAGCTCGACGTTCCCGAGCGCCGTCATCGACGGGACGAGGTTGAACTGCTGGAAGATCATCCCGACCATCTCGCGCCGATAGCGCGCCCGCTCTGTTCGGCCGAGGTCCGTCACCGCCCACGGCCCGACCGTGATGCGCCCCTCCGTCGGCTGCTCCATCGCCGCGAGCACGTGCATCAGCGTCGATTTGCCGGAGCCGCTGCGGCCGACGACAGCCGTGAACGTGTGGGGCGGCAGGGCGAGGTCTACGCCGTGGAGGGCGTGGACGGCGTTCGGCCCTCGGCGGTAGGTGCGCGAGACGCCGACGAGGCGGATGAACGCGGGGAGGGCCGGCATGAGGGGAGATGGCAGAAGAAGTGTCTCAACCCACTGGCACCGGGTTCGTTCGGCGCGTGGTGCGAAGGATGAGAGAACCTGTCGCCCTCGGCACAGTGTTCAGAAACCTCTGACTGGCTCTCAGTATCAATGTTTTGTTCAGGTAAAGTCTAATAACAGAGATACTCTGCCGTAAATGCAAGATCGTCAATCCAGTCGAAAATCAGGGGCTGGTGGCGTCCGAGTGGTCTTTGCATTAGAATCTGATGTGGCAGCAACTTTGCCGAGATACCATACTGTGGCGAGATGCTCATGGCAGCCTTTTGCGTTGGGGCTGACCTAGATAAGAGTCCAGCGGCGAAGTGTTTTCAGCAGTTCACGAGGGCTTCCGTAGTTGAAGCGCCATTCGCATTCCTTCAGAAACAGCTCGAAATGGACCTTCGGGATCCCATTATACTTCCGCAGGTGA
>JBBSMX010000092.1:0-16443 GCA_038232935.1 Rhodothermales bacterium
ACGGCGTTGGAGAAGAGCGGGCGAAAAGCTATCATGACAGCAGCGAGGGCGGGGGGCAGCGACATCGGGAGGTCCGTTTGGAGACAGATCCTCCGGTGTACGAGGCCTCCCGCCTCGCGTTCAAAAGGGCCAAAGTCCAGCGTAGGTAGATGTTGAATTACAATCGATAACGGATTGGGTCAGGTTTGAAGATGCGACGCGGACCGCCGTCATCGATCCCGGTCACTCGACTTTTTAGGTAGCCTTCACCTGCCCATCGCCCCCCTATTCGGGGCGGCGTGCGTTGATGCCCTTTCGCCGACCCACCCCTCCGGCTAGCAGGCATACCCACCCCACGCACCACCCACCACATTCTCTGATGCGGACTTCCCTCCGCCGAGCACTCTGCTTGGCCCTGCTGACGTATGCCTCCTCCGTAGCTGCCCAACCGACTCCCACTTCAGTGACTGCATTGCGATGACCGGCGGGAACGCCTCGCTGATCGTCCCGCTCAATGCTGACATCACGATTTCGCCCGACTCGGTGACGGTCGACCCCGTGGAAGACGGCGACGAACTCGCTGTCTTCACGCCGGAAGGAGACTGCGCCGGCACGCTCGCGTGGGACGGCGCTGCTGCGGCCCTCGCCATGTGGGAGGACGACCCAACGTCGCCGCCCAAAGACGGCTTCACCTCCGGTGACACGCTGACGTACCGGCTGTGGGACGCCTCTTCCGACCGGGAAATCGCGGCCACCTCCGTCCGCTACGCGAATCCCTCCAATCCGTCTGGCCTGTTCGCCAACGACGCGGTGTATTTCCTCTCCGAGCTTGCGCTCGGCCGCGCGCAAGGCGTTGGCGAGGAGGGCGGCGGTGACGTCCCCGCCTTCGCGTTCACCTTCGAGTCGAACTACCCCAATCCGTTCACCACACGCACGACGTTCCGGTACGCGATCCCCGAGCCGGCCCGCGTCCGGCTGGAGATTTACGACCTCCGCGGCCGCCGCGTGGCTGTGCTCGCGGACGAGCACCTGGGGGCTGGCTGGCACGAAACGTCGTTCGGTGCCAGCGGGCTAGCCAACGGTCCCTACATCGCCCGCCTCACGGCAGGTACCCACGCCGAGACCCAACGGATCACGCTCGTCCGCTAGCCTCACTAGTGGACGGCACCGGTATCTGCGAGAAACGGGTTCGTCCGCCGCTCGTGGCCGACCGTCGTGGAGGGACCGTGGCCGGAATACACGACCGTCGCGTCCGGCAGCGGCATCAACTTCGCCTGGATCGCGTTCAGCAGCGTCGGCATCGAGCCCTGCCACAGATCGGTCCGGCCGATGGAGCCCTGGAAGAGCACGTCGCCGCTGATGACGAAGCCGTTGGCCTCATCGTACAAGCTGACCGAGCCGGGCGAGTGGCCGGGCGTATGGAGGATCTCCCACGACGCGCCCCCGAACCGGATCTTCTCTCCCTCGACGAGCGAAAGCGTCGGCGTAGGCGGCCGTTCCAGCTCGACGCCGAACATGCGGGCCTGCAACTCAGCCCCGTCGAGGAGCGGGAGGTCTGCCTCGTGGAGCTGCCACTGCATGCCGAACGCGCGGGCGAAGAAGGCGCAGCCGAAGATGTGGTCGATGTGGGCGTGGGTGAGCAGGAGGTGGCGGACGGTCAGCCCGTTGCGCGTGATGTAGTCGAGCACGGTCTGCCGCTCGGCCTCGGTGGCGGTGCCGGGGTCGATGAGGACCGCATCGCCCTCGTCGTGGCAGACGTAGCAGTTCTCGGCGAAGGGGCTGACGACGAAGGGTTTGACGGTCACGGGTCGGGGGGCTGGGAAACGAGCGGGAGCGTGTTAAAATCGGGTGGGCGCGGGAGGTTCGGTGAACCGGCGAAGTGGGTGCGCGTTCGGGAAGCCATGCGAGTTCTCTTGCCCATGGTCCTCCTGTCGGTGGCGGCGCTGCTGGTGGATTACTACGTCTACCGCAACTGGCGGCGCTTCGCCCTCCGGCGGCAACGGCGGCGGTGGACGCTCCCCGTCTACCGCGTGCTCATGGCCGGGATGCCGCTCGTGCTCCCGCTCTACTTCTACTTTTCGGAGTGGTGGGCGGTCGAGCCCAAGGCGGTGCGGTTCGTCGTGATCGGGCTGTGGCTGACGTGGTACGTGCCGAAGGTGCTCCTCGCCCTCGTCTTCGCGGTCAAGGATCTCGGTCACTTCGTGATCTGGCTCTTCGCCTGGTTCAAGGGGCGGCTCGCGTTGGTGTCCGCCGCCCCGTCCATTCCGGCCGACGACGAGGCCCTGCCCGCTCCGGAGCGCGTGCCGCTCGACCTCGCGGACATGAAGCGGATCAGCCGGGGCGACTTCCTCCGGCAGATGGGCTGGACGGCGGCGAGCGTGCCGTTCGTGCTCGTCGGCTACAGCGTGTTCCGCCGGCTCTACGACTTCGACGTCATCCGCGTGGACGTGCCGATCCCCGGCCTTCCGCGCCAGCTCGACGGGCTCCAGATCGCCCAGATCTCCGACCTCCACGCCGGCAGCCTCTTCTCCGAGAAGCCGATGGAGGAGGCCGTGGATCTCCTCCTCGCCGAGAAACCCGACCTCATCACCGTCACCGGCGACTACGTCAACCACGACGCGGCCGAGGCCCCCCTCATCCTCCCCGCCCTCGACCGGCTGCGCGCCCCGCTCGGCGTCTATGGATCGCTCGGCAACCACGACCACTACGCCGTCGTGGGCCACGTCGCCCGGCAGGTGGACGCTACGACCGTCGACCTGCTCGTCAACGACGGGCGGACGCTGGAGATCAACGGAGCGCGGCTGCACATCGTCGGCACGGACAACACCGGCTTCGGGCAGCGCTACGGCGACCTCGACGCGGCGATGCAGAAGGTGCGGCCGGGCGGCGACGAGGCGACGATTCTCCTCGCGCACGACCCGACGTACTGGGACACCCACGTCCGCCCGAGCGCGCACGCCATCGACCTCACCCTCGCCGGACACACACACGGCGGTCAGGTCGGCTTCGAGGTCGGGCCGGCGCGGTGGAGCCTGGCGCGGGTGATGTACCAGCGCTGGGCGGGGCTGTATGGGGAGGCAGCGGGCGAGCAAGGCCGGCAGTTCCTCTACGTCAACCGCGGCCTCGGGACGGTCGGGCCGCCGGTGCGGCTCGGCATCCGGCCGGAGATCACGATCTTGACGCTGCGCCGCGTTTGACCGATGGCGTAGAGACGCTCCGCCGGGGCGTCTCTACAGGATGGCCCCCAACATGAAACGATTGCACCGGATGCTGCTCGTGAGCTTGCCCGGGCCGTTTGTCGCGGCCTTCGGGACGCTGCTGTTCCTGCTCCTCATGCAGTTCCTCATCAACTACCTCCCGGAACTCGTGGGGCGCGGGTTGCCCGCCTCCGTGATCGTGGAGTTGATCGCGTACAGCCTCGCCTACATGGTCGTCCTCGCCGTGCCGATGGCCGTGCTCGTCGCCACGCTCCTCGTGTTCGTACGGCTGGCGGAGACGCAGGCGTACGCCGTCGCCAAGAGCGCGGGCATCTCCCTCCTCGGCCTCGCGTGGCCCGTGCTCCTCGTGAGCGGGTGCGTGGCGGGCGGGATGATGTACTTCAACAACGACGTGCTGCCCGAGGCGAACTACCGGATGAAGGGGTTGTGGCAGGACATCCGCGAGAAGAAGCCCGGTTTCGAGCTGGAGCCGGGCGTGTTCTACGACGGCATCCAGGGCTACGCGATCCGTGTCGCCGACACCCCCGACGAGTCGAACGCCCTCGACGAGGTGCTGATCTTCGACGACTCCGAGGCCGGGCAGCGGGCGACGATCACGGCCGAGCGTGGCGAGTTGGAGACGCTGCCGGGCGGGGACGCGCTCCAGATGACCCTCTACCACGGCGAGATCCACCGGCTCGGCTCGGTGCGCGACGAGGCCGGCCGCGCCGAGCGCTACGAGCGCGTCGTGTTCGGCCGCCACCGCCTCCGCCTCGACCTCTCCGACCTCGCCTTCGAGCGGCGCGACACCGAGAGCACCTCGCGCAGCGACCGCACGATGCGCACGAGCCAGATGATCCGGCTCGTCGATTCCCTCGACGCCAACGCGGTATCCCGGACGACCACCCTCCGCGACCGCCTCGCCGCGCTCGGCCGCCTCGACAGCGAGGTGGACGCAGCCCCTCAACAGCCAACGACGGCCGTTCCTGACTTCGCGGCCCTAGCGGAACAGGCCGCTCTCCGGCAAGCCATCGCAACCGGAGAACGGCCGGCTCCCACGGGCGCGGTCCTGCTCCGTGCCGACAGCGCGGCTGTCCCCCCTCCTCCAGATGGCGCAGCGGCAGCCACGCTCGGCCCGGCTGGCCGCTCCCTCCTCGCGGGGCTCGACGCCGCCGAGCGACAGGCCGTCTACAACCTCGCCGCCCAGCGCATGCGGTCCGCCAAGAGTGAGCTCGATGCCGCGCAGAACTCGCTCCGGTGGGAGCGCCAGCGCGCCGACCGCTACCGCGTCGAGATCTACAAAAAGTATTCGATGGCCGTGGCCTGCGTGGTGTTCGTGCTCATCGGCATTCCGCTCGGCCTGTCGGTGCGGCGCGGCGGGCTCGGCGTCGTCGGCACGCTTGCGGTGGGCATCTTCCTGTTCTACTGGATCACGCTCGTGCAGGGCGAGAAGCTGGCCGACCGCGACCTGCTGTCCCCGTGGGTCGGGATGTGGGCGGCGAACGTGCTTATCGGCGGACTCGGCCTCTACCTGCTCGTGAGGGAGACGCGCGACCCCGCCTCGCGCGATCCGCTCAAACGCCTCCTCGCCCGCTTCCGACGCCCGACCGAGCGGCACGCGTAGCGACACGGCATGTCGCGTCTCTACCCCCACCCTCCCGAACACCCACACCCCTCACTGTGCTCGTCCTCGTCCCCACTCCCATCGGCAACCTCGAAGACGTGACGCTGCGCGCCCTGCGCGTGCTGGGCGAGGCCGATCTCATCGCCTGCGAGGACACCCGCACGAGCGGCGTCTTCCTCGACCACTTCGGCATCGAGACGCCGCGGACGAGCTACCACGACCACAATGAGCGGCAGAAGGCACCCCACCTCGTCGAGCGCATGCAGGCGGGCGAGACCGTCGCCCTCATCACCGATGCCGGCACCCCCGGCATCTCCGACCCCGGCTTCTACCTCGTCCGCGAATGCGTCCGCGCCGGCATCCGCGTCGAGTCGCTGCCCGGCCCGACGGCCTTCGTACCGGCGCTCACGCTCAGCGGGCTCCCCGTCGACCGGTTCGTATTCGAGGGGTTCCTTCCGGCGAAAAAGGGGCGGCAGACGCGGCTGCAGCAGCTAGCCGAGGACGCGCGCACGCTCGTGCTCTACGAGTCGCCGCACCGCCTCGTAAAAACCCTCGAACAGCTCGCCGAGCACTTCGGCAGCGACCGGCCGGCGGCGGTGGCGCGGGAGCTGACGAAGAAGTTCGAAGAGGTCGAGCGCGGCACGCTCGCCGAGCTAGCCGCGCTGTTCGGCGAGCGACCGAAGGTCCGCGGCGAGATCGTCCTCGTCGTCGGCGGAAACCGATAGCCGCCGAGTGAACAACTGACGCTGAGCCGTACTTCAAACGAGCGCCTTACCTTTAGCGTCATGAAGCCTCTGCTGTACTTCCTCCTGCTCGCGCTAGCGCTGCCCGTATCGGCGCAAACCGCCGACACCCCGACCCGCACCGCTGACCTTTCGGCGTCCCCCGCTCCGCTAAGCCCCGATATCCCTGTCCCGCGTGACACCGCTGCTATGACCCATGCCGAAAAAAGCGTCGCCAACATCGTGCAGACCGACGGGGTCCACGTCGTCCATTTCTGGGCTCCGTGGTGCGGCAACTCCATCTCCGAGCTGCGCAAGGGCTGGTACGAGCTCGTGGAGCGCCACCCGGACGTGACGTTCACCTTCGTCACGATCTGGAACGACGACGAGAGCGGGCGCGAGACGCTGGACCGGTATGGCCTCGACGGCCGCGTTACCGAGGTGACGCAGCCGGACTTCGGGCCGAGCGACGACAAGGCACAGCGCCGCCGCACCTTCCTCGGCCTCCCCGTGACCTGGATCCCGACGACGTGGGTGTTCCACCAGGGCGGCGAGCTCGCCTACGCCTTCAACTACGGCGAGCTAGAGATGGAGCAGCTCGACCGCGCCATCGCCGGAGCCCGCTCGTCCTGGCCGCACGACTAAGCATCCGACTATGCCCCGCCTCTTCCTCGTCGCCGCCCTTCTCCTTTCCCTGAGCGCCTGTACGGTGAAGGAAACGCCCGACACTCCCTCCCCGGTGGACGGCGATTCCCTCGCCACTGTACGCTCTCCTGCGACGCCGGACATCCCCACCCTGCCGGCCGATGGACAGCTCGCCGAGCGCCCCACCGCCCCGCTCCACATCGAGGGAGCCTGCCCGTTCGAGTGCTGCGCCTACGGCACGTGGACGACGACCGAGCCGACGGCCGTCTACGCTCAGCCCGACGACACGACGGCGGCCCCCGCGTTCATCGTACCGGCTGAGACCGCGCTCGACGCCTCGACCGGGCACGTGCTGCTCACCCGAGTCGGCCGCGCCGTCGCGCGCGACTCGGTGAACCTCTATCTAAAGGCCGACATCGCACGCACCGCCGCACCGGGCGACACGCTCATCCTCCTCGACTACGTCGGCGAGGGCGCATACCGCGCGTGGTACGACGGCGGCGTGTATCAGGCGGACGCCTCGGCAGCATTCGCCGTGCTGGGCTCGGACGGACCGGCCCTCGAACAGCTCAGCGAACCAGAGCGGCAGTGGTGGGCGCGGGTCCAGACGCCGGACGGGCGAGCGGGCTGGCTGTGGATGGACCGCACGCCGGCCGTGCGGGGCGCGGACGCCTGCGGCGGCTGAGGCCAGACAATGACGGACGGGGTCCGTCGTTTTAGAAGAAGACACATGGGAGCCATCTCGGCACAGCACCCCACGGGCTGTATCTTGGGCGTGCTGTAGCCCCGTGCGCCTCAGCTCCTTCCGTACACGCCCGACCTCCATGAAAGGGAACACCATCGACCGGCTCGTAGCGGCCGGCGTCTTCGTCTTCGCCCTCGTCCTCTACCTGCTGACCGTCGCCCCGACGGCGTCGTTCTGGGACGCCGGTGAGTTCATCGCGATTGCCGATGGTCTGCAGGTCTCGCACCCGCCGGGCGCGCCGTTCTACATGCTCGTCGGGCGGCTCTTCTCGATGGTCTTCGGCCCGATCATCGGCCTCTTCGTGGAGCACGGCAACGTCGCCGTCGCGGTCAACCTCGTGAGCGTGCTGGCGAGCGCCCTCACCGTGCTGCTAACGCACCTCGTGATCGTCCGCCTCGTCCGTATCTGGCAGGGCGCGCCGGAGACGTGGGCGCCCGTCGACCGGCTGGCCGCGCTCGGAGGCGGCGTGATCGGCGCGCTGACGTTCGCAGTGACGGACTCGTTCTGGTTCAACGCCGTCGAGGCCGAGGTCTACGCGATGTCGATGTTCTTCACGGCCATCGTGGTGTGGCTGATCCTGCGGTGGCGCGAGGAGAAGCTCGAAGAAGAGGCCGCGATCCGCGCCCGCGACGAGCACCCGTTCGGGCTGAAGAGCGACCGCTACCTCGTCCTCATCGCGTACCTGTTCGGCCTCGCCATCGGCGTTCACCTGCTGAACGTGCTGACGCTGTTCTTCATCGCCCTCGTCGTCTACTTCGCCGACTTCGAGCGGGAGGGCTGGACGACGGGCAAGCGGTGGATGGGCATCGTGGCGGCGGGCGTCGCGGCCTCGGTGATCTTTCTCTTCATCTACCCCGGCCTCGTGCAGGGACTGCCGTCGCTCGCGGAGTCGTTCGGGAGCCTGACGCTCACGCTCGTCGTGGTCGCGGCCGTCGCGGTCGGGGCAGTGTGGTGGACGCAGACGCGGCGGCGGCCCGTCGGCAACCTCGTCGCACTCTCGGTGCTGATGCTGCTGATCGGGTACTCGACGTACGCCCTCATCTTCATCCGCTCCGCGGCCGACCCGCCCATCGACGAGAACGACCCGGAGACGACGGAGGCCATCGTCTCCTACCTCAAGCGCGAGCAGTACGGCGCGACGCCGCTGCTCAAGGGCACGACCTACGACAACACCACGCGGAGCTTCACCCGTAAGGAGAAGTTTTTCCCGCGCCGCTATTCCCCGATGCCGCAGCACGTGCAGACCTACGCGCAGTACGACTCCGACGCGGCGTTCTTCTGGAAGTACCAGGTCGGGCACATGTACATGCGTTATTTCCTGTGGAACTTCGTCGGCAAGGCAGCCGACACGCAGGACGCGCCGTGGACGAGCGGGTTCGTCCGAGCCGCGAGCACGGCGGCGGAGGCGCGGACGCCGAGCGAGCGGGCGGGCTACAACGTCTACTTCGGCCTGCCGCTGTTGCTCGGATTGATCGGGATGGTGTTCCACTTCAGCCGCGACTGGCGGCGGGCGTTCGCGGTCGCGGTGCTGTTCTTCATCACCGGCGTCGGGATCATCCTCTACCTCAACCAGACGCCGTTGCAGCCGCGCGAGCGGGACTACTCGTACGTGGCGAGCTTCTTCGCGTACAGCCTCTGGGTCGGGATCGGCGCGACGGGACTCGTCTCCCTCGTGGCAGGCTCGCTCGCCGAGGCGGGCAAGCGGCGCGGCCTCCAACTCGGCGTGGCGATGGCCGTCGCGGCGCTCCTGTTCGTCGCCGTGCCGGGCCTGATGCTCCAGCAGAACTACGACGACCACGACCGGAGCGGGCGCTACGTCGCCCCGGACTTCGCGTACAACATGCTCCAGAGCCTCGCTCCGAACGCGATCATCTTCACCAACGGCGACAACGACACCTTCCCCCTCTGGTATCTGCAAGAGGTCGAGGGCATCCGGCGCGACGTGCGCGTGGCTAACCTCTCGCTGCTCCAGACGCCGTGGTACATCAAGCAGCTCAAGGACCAGTACGCGCGCGACTCCGCGCCCGTCCCGATGACGTACCAGACCGACCGCGAGATCGACGAGCTGGTGCCGATTCGGTGGGAGCCGCGCGAGGTCACGCTGCCCGTCGAGGGCCTCTCGACCGAGACGCGCCAGCAACTCGGCAATCCGATCAACCTGCCGAACACGATGACGTGGACCGTCCAGGGGCGGCCGTACGGGCAGGACGTGAACGTGCTCTACGTCAACGACCAGGTCGTCCTCAGCATCCTCGCCGCGAGCGCGCAGGAGGGCTGGGCACGCCCGATCTACTTCGCCACGACCGCCGCCCGTGACAGCCAGGTGGACCTCCGCGACCACTTCCAGGCCGAGGGGCTGGCGATGCGCGTGGTCCCCATCCAGAACGATGCGCCCGGCGGCCGGATCGTCCCCGAGGTGCTCGTCGACCGGCTCTCGAAGTTTCGCTTCACGGGCCTCGCCGATCCCCACGCCTACTTCGACGAGAACATCCGCAACATGATGGATAACTACCGCTCGTCGGTGTTTGGCCCGGCGGCGGAGGGACTCGCGCAGCAAGGGCAGCAGGAGGCCGCGCGCGCGCTCTTGGAGCGGGTCGAGACGGAGATCCCGTTCGAGACGATCCCGCCGGACTTCATCTCGCTCTACATGCTGGCGGAGGCGCACTCCGCCCTCGGCGAGAGCGAGCGCGTGATGGCACTGATGGAAGCAGCCGAGCCCCTCGCCCTCCGCCAACTCGAAACGGCGACGACGCAGCGGGGCATCGAGATCGGCGTGCAGTATTACCAGACCATCCAGTCAGTCTACCTCGATCACGGCGCGTTCGACCTGGCCGCCGCCTTCAGCGGCCAGGTCGCCGACACGCTCGGCGACGAGAACTTCCGCCTCACCGCCGAGGAGCTCCGGCGGATGTACGACGCCCGACCGGCCCCGACCGACCCGCCCGTCATCGAAGAGGCCCCGCCGACGGAGCAGGGCTAGTTTGGGTAGGGGCGGATGGGAGTGCGGGAGGCGAATAAGACTGATTCCGTCTACAACGCTCTATCTTCTCCCCCTCTCATCCGCCCAACCTTCCTCCCCCCCATACTTAGACCTCCCATGCCCTTCACCTTTTCCGACGATGACTTCGACCGCCTCGCCGCCGCCCTCGGCGTCGAGCCGAAGCGTGACGGGGCGCTCGTCCGGTTCGAGATGAAGGACGCAGAGAGCGGGCGCCGGCTCGTGCTCGAGATCCAGCCCAGCGTAGACCTGCCGAGCGGGCTCTCCGATGACGACGCCCCCTCCGGGCTGATCTCCGTCTACGGGATGAACGCCTTTCTCCAACTCCAGGGCTGCACCGGCTACATCGCCTCCGAGGAGCTCGGCGAGGCCATCTTCTTCGCCCGCAACCGCGGCACGACGAACGGCCTCGTCGTCGAGCGCGGGGCCGGCTGCTCGCTCTACGCGAACGTGGACGACCGCCTGCTGCAAGCGGACTTCACCCAGCTCCCCTCGGAGATCATGATGAGCTCCGTCGCTCTCTCGATGACAGAGACGCTCTTCGGGGACTTGCCGTGAATGATGGGTGATTACGTGATGCGTGAGAGCGCGGCTATCGACATATCGCAGGCCCACGCCTCCCGCTCGCTCGACGAAGAGACCCTCGCGGACCTCATCCGGCGCACTGCCGAGGCCGAAGGGTTTGAGATCCGCTACCTCGGCGTCGTCCTCGCCGACCACGAGACCGTCTACGGCCTCAACCGCGACTTCCTCCGGCACGACTACGTCACCGACGTCCTCTCCTTCTCGCTCGACGAGGACGCCGCCGCCGAGCGCGTGATAGACGGCGAAGTCTACGTGGACCTCGATACAGCGGCCGAGCGCGCCCCGGAGTTCGGGACGACGTTCGAAGACGAAGCCCGCCGCTACGTCGTCCACGGCTTGCTGCACTTGATGGGCTACGACGACGCCACGGACGCCGACCGTGCGGCGATGCGCCGGCTCGAAGACACCTACCTTCGAGGAAGGGTAAGGGGTGAAGGGTAAAAAGGCACGGACCTGCGCGTGGGTAGTCGCCGCCCTCCCCTCTCGATGATATCCTCCTTCCCCCTCTACCCTTTCCCCTTCACCCTTTCAGCCCATGCGGCTCCTCATCGTAGAGTCCCCGACGAAGGCCGCGACGCTCGCCGGCACGCTCGGCGCGGCCTACCGCGTGCGCGCCACCGAGGGCCACATCGCCGATCTGCCGGAGGACGAGCTAGGGATCGACGTCGAGGCGTCGTTCGAGCCGACGTGGAAGACGGCGAAGGGGAAGCGGAACGTGCTCGCCGCGCTCCGCCGCGACGCCGAGGGCTGCGAGCAGATCCTCCTCGCCACCGACCCCGACCGCGAGGGTGAAGCGATAGCCCGGCACCTCGCTGATGCGCTCGCCCGCACGGGCGTCCCCACCGCGCGCGTCTCCTTCAGCGAGGTCACACCCGAGGCCGTCCGCGCCGCCCTCGCCCGGCCACGCTCGCTCAACGCCGACCTCGTGGCGGCGCAGCAAGCGCGGCGCGTGATCGACCGGCTCGTCGGCTACGCCGTCAGCCCCGTGCTCCAGCGGACGGTCGAGAGTCCCCGGCCGCTTTCGGCGGGGCGCGTGCAGACGGCCGCCCTTCGCCTCCTCTGCGAGCGCGAGCAGGCCGTCGCCGACTTCCAGCCCGGCGAGCGGTGGAGCGTGGAGGCCACGTTTCATACAGCGGCCGGGGAGCCCGTCGCCGCCCGGCTGCACCGGGCCTACGGGCAGGTGCTCGAAGCCGACACCCTCGATCAGGGGGCCGCGTGGCAGCTCGCCGAGGCCGCAAAGAATCTGAGCTTCACCGTCCGCTCGATCCGTCGCACGACCCAGTCGCTGCAACCGCCGCCGCCGTTCACGACGGCCGCCCTCCTCCAGTCGGCCTCCGAGCGCCTCGGGCTCGATCCGGCCCGCACGATGCGCCTCGCCCAACAGCTCTACGAGGGCGTCGAACTCGAAGACGACGTGCGAACCGGCCTGCTGACCTACCCGCGCACCGACGGCGTTCACCTGGCGAAGCCGGCCATCGCAGTGGCCCGGAACGTCATCGCCCGGGACTTCGGGATGGCCTATCTCCCTCCCCGTCCCACCAAGCACGCGCCGTCGGGCGAGCGGCAACAGAACCGGCAGGAAGCCCATGAGGCCATCCGCCCTACCGACTTCGACCGCACGCCGAAAGCGATCCGCAAGTATCTCAGCCCGGAGCAGTACCGCCTCTACGGGCTCGTGTACGACCGCACCATCGCCAGCCAGACAGCCCCGGCCACGCTGGAGCGGACGACTGCCGAGGTGACCGATACCGGCGGGCACTTTGTCTTCCGTGCGGCGGGCGCCTGCGTCCGCGCCCGTGGCTTTCTCCAGTTCGAGAAGACGCAGCCGGACGCCACGCCCCTCCCCGTTTCTCTGATCGAGCGCGAGGCAGTAAGGCTCGACGCCGTCACCCACGCCCGACGCGCGACGGCTCCTCCGACGCAGTACACCGAAGCCGAATTGATCGGGGCGATGGAGGAGCAGGGCATCGGGCGGCCGAGCACGTACGCCGCCACGCTCGGCACGCTGCGGGAGCGCGGCTACGCCGTCCCCCGCGACCGGCATCTCCATCCCACCGACCTCGGCCTCCGCGCCTGCGCCTTCCTCGTCCACCGCTTCCCGACGCTGTTCGACCTCGGCTTCACGGCCCGACTGGAATCCACACTCGACGCGGTCGCAGCGGGCAAGACGGCGTACCGACCGATGCTCCACCAGTTTTACCACGGTGGCCTGCTGCCTGCGCTCCGCCCACGCGATGCCGCTTCAGCACTCTCCGATTCCGGGTCGAACCGGTCCGCAGACGTGCGGACACCGCTGAACGTGCCGCCGCCGTGCGAGCGGTGTGGATGTCCGATGGTCCGCCGCGAAGGGCCACACGGCGCGTTCTACGGGTGCTCCGGCTTCCCGTCATGCCGCCAGACGCAGCCCTACGTGGACCCCGCCTCGTCCCGGCCGTGCCCTCGGTGCGGAACCGGCTGGATCGTCGAGCGCACGACGAAGCGCGGGAGGGCGTTCGACGGCTGCTCGACCTACCCCACGTGCGATTACTCCCGGTGGACGGAGCCGGCTACCTCCGGCTCGGCGAGTTAGTCACTCCTTTCTGCGATGCCGCCGCGGGATTCACTTGACAAACCGACCGGCGGGCTGTATTCAACACAGTACCTCTCTGTATTCCTCACACCAGTCCAGAGGTACGTATGCAGACCCGCATCACCGCTCGTCACACGGAGCTCCCCGACGGCCTTCGCGCCCACATCGAGCACTCCGTTTCCAAGCTCGGCCGCTACTACGACGGCATCCACGACGCGCACGTCGTCCTCGACGGCCACGACTCCAGCAGTCCCGGCAAGCAGGCCGAGGTCAAGTTGAACGTGTACCGGCAAACCCTCACCGCGCGAGACGCCGCCTCGACGTATCAGGAAGCCGTGAACGGCTGCGTGCGTCAGCTTCGGCGGCAGGTCCTCCGGTATAAGGGCAAGGTCCGAAGCACCGACCAGGACGTGCACCGCTAGTGGCAGGCACTCCGTGCCCCTCGCTACCCTGTACGCCCCCGGCTGCCGATGCGGCCGGGGGCTTCTGTTTGCTTCGCTTACGACCGGCTCCTGACGCGGCTCGAGGATCGGGCCTTCAAACGGCACGGCTGAACGTGTAAAGGATCAGCCCGGTTAAACTGTAAAGGAACTACTTGGCTCCTACAGTCCTACTTGCGCCCAAGCAACTCGTCCACCGTCACGTCGGTGTCCCGCGCGACCTTACGGAGCAGCGACGGCGACACGTCGTCGCCTTCCTAATGGACCACGGTAAAGGTATGCCGACTGCTGTGCTCGCCTGCCCGCAGCCGCACCAGGTACTTCCCCGACGGCCACCCCGCCGTCGAGAGCTCGACCGTGCCCGCGCCGGCCTCCGCTGTGCGGCGCACCACCGCCACGCGCCGCCCGAGTACGTCGTGGACCTCGAGGGTGAGCTCGCCCGGTGCCGGGAGCGAGAAGGAGAGCCGCGTCGAGGCACGGGCCGGGTTGGGGTAGCTGGTCAGCGTGAGGGCGGCGGCCTCGGGGTCTTCCTCGGTAGCCACGGCTCCCAGCCGGAGCCCTGCCGCTCGCCAGGCTTCGGTCCCGCCGTTGGGGTTGGTGCCGTATCCGACGATGGCGGTGCCGTCGTCGGAGATGTCATAGGCCAAGCTGAGCTTCCAGCTGGTAAGATCGAGGCCGTAGTCGTTCTCGAGGATCTCTTTGAGGTCCCGCATCCCGTCGGCCTCCGTCCAGAGGAAGGCATGATAGCCTTGAGGATCCGCTTCGCTATATCCGACCACGACCGAGCCGTCGGACGACGTAGCAAGGGCTACGGAAAAAAAGAAGCTGCCCGGCAGGTCGCCCAACCCGGTCATCGTGCCGTCCTCCCAGCGGAACGCTTCAATGCCCTCGGCCGATTGGCCCCACCCGGCGAGCACATTGCCATCGGCTGAGGCGGAATAGACCACGGAGAAAAAGGTGCCGCCCGGCAGGTCGCCCAGGCCGACCAGCCCGCCAGCCTCCGTCCAGCGGAAGGCTTCAGGGCCATTGGACGATCGGCTCTGCCCGGCGATCACATTGCCGTCGGCCGAGATGGCATAGGCCTGGGAAAAAAACAAGTCGCCCGGCAGGTCGCCCAACCCGGTCATCGTCCCGTCCTCCCAGCGGAACGCTTCGAAGCCGTTGGCCGATTGGCTCTCTCCGACCACGACCGAGCCGTCGGCCGACATAGAGAGGGCGCGGGAGAAAAAAAAGGTGCCGCCCGGTAGACCGCCCAAGCCGACCATCCCGCCGGCCTCCGTCCAGCGGAAGGCTTCGAGGCCCTGGGCCGATTGGCTCTGCCCCACCACCACAGCCCCGTCGACCGACGTGAAATTGGCCTTGGAGAGAAAGGTGCCGCCCGGCAGATCGCCCAGGCCGACCAGCCCGCCGGCCTCCGTCCAGCGGAACGCTTCGTCACCGTTGGCAGAGTTGCTCTCCCCGACCACGACCAAGCCCTCAGCCGAGGTGGAATAGGCCTTGGAATCAAAATCGCTGCCCGGCAGGTCACCCAGACCGTTGAAGGAGGTCTCTTGTGCCCGAGCCGCCGGGCGCAGCGAAAGAACCATTAAAAGGGCGAGAAGCACCGCCCTTGCGGCTGAAGCGTATAGCTGGTCCATGGTCCCAGACGGTTAGTGATGTGATGAAATGTACGGGGTATGTAACAGCGAGGACAAGTGGACGTGGAGCTGGCGTGGCTTGACGAGCAGGACTTCAAGCTCCGAGCTTAGGCGGAGGTGTCACCTATCCGCCCGGTCAGAAGTGTTACCACTCCGACCGGCCCCTACACGGTGGTCAGCTTGTTCCAGTTGGAGTCAGCGAACCGCGCCAACCGGAGCAAGAGCAATACGGAGGTGAAGGCTTCCTCCTCGTCTACGACGCTCTCTCCTCCATGTGCCGCTGAGTCTCGCCAGTACTTGAGCAACTCCATGTAGTTGTCAAATCGGTCTCGGAGCGACTGCTTCTGCTGCCCGAACAGCAGTCGCTCGATTTTGCCACGGCCACCGGAGGTCGAATAGTCCTTCAGGACACGCTCCTTATCTCCGGATCGCTCGATTGCGAGCGAGATCAAGATTGATTCTGCCGCTGCACCGCACATAGTGCAACAAGCCAAATAGGTGCGAGATCGGTAGCAGAGGACTGCTTCTTGGCTCCTCGCGTGGTAAGCCGACCCGAAGCGTTCGGAATGGGAAGCCAGCAGTTGAGAGAAGCGGTTGTGCTCGATAGGCAAAACGTCGAGTTCGCTCGTCTCGTCTAACCAAGCTCGGCCATACTCGGTGACGTTGAATCCGCCTCCGACGACTACGCCCCCGCCAAGCCCGCCTTGACTACCTGATATAACCGAGTTCGGGACCGGAGAGGGAGCGAGAATGCCCCTGGTGCAAAGCGAGTAGGCCGCGTTATAGAATGGGGTTGAGTTGGGCCGGGGATCGAAAGCCGTCACACTCATACCCCTTTGCTCTTGCCCTGCTTGTTCCTGTTGCCTCTGTACCTCCAGTTGATCCTGGATGACATTCGGCAGATAGAGATCAGCTCCGAAGGCCGGTCTGTAGATAGGATGAGGCTTCTTCGGTTTTCGCAGTGCGCTGACTACGAGCGCCAGCGCCTCCTCTTCTGAGATTGGCTTTAGAGTGATGGTCCTAGCCATGCAACGAGCACATCGGAGTGGCGGGCTAACAGTGTGGCGCTTCAGCCGCGCCGGGCAGCGAAGCGTTTGGAAGAGGCAACGTAGGCGCTGCGGGTGAATAAAGGCAAGAACGTGGAGCCCGGCGTCGGCTGCGAGCGCGGGATCTTTCCAACAAGGTACAGCGCCTCATGGATAGGTCCCCCTTCACCAGCCGCCTACCGCCATGTCTGCCACGACACTCTACACTGGCCTCGACCTCCACAAGCGCTCCGTCTTCGCCCTCACTGTCGACGCC
>JBBSMX010000093.1:0-16426 GCA_038232935.1 Rhodothermales bacterium
GGGAAGGCGAAGATGGCGGTCGTGGGGGCGTCGATGCGGAAGCTGGTGCAGATCTGCTACGGCGTGCTCAAGAGCGGGCAGCCTTTCGACGCTTCTCTTCACCCGGCTACTTGACTTTCTCCAACACAGCATCTCTCACTCTGTCATGCACCCCACTTCCGACCGCTCGTCCCAGGCTTCAGCCCCCACGCCCGCGTACCTCGGTCGGCTTCTCGACGTCTGTCTCGCCCTGAGTTCCGAAACCGACCTCGACCGCCTCCTCACCGTCATCATCGAGACGGCCGCCGAGGTGCTCGACTGCGCCGCGGCCTCGATCCTCCTCTTCGATGAGACGGCCGGGCGCCTCCGCTTCGCCGCCGCGACGGGGTCGGACTCCGCCGCGCTCGCCGCGATCCCCGTCCCGCTCCACGGCAGCCTGGCCGGCGTGATCTTCCGGGAGAACCGCCCGCTCCGAGTGGACGACCCCAGCCGCGACACCCGGCACTTCGGCGCGGTCGGCGAGGCCGTCTCCTTCCAGCCAGACGCCCTCATCGGGGTACCGCTCCAAATCCACGGGCGGCCCATCGGCGTGCTCGAAGCGCTCAACCCGCACGGCGGACGCTTCGCGCCGGGCTCCATCAGCACGCTCGCGGTGATCGCAGCGCAGGCGGCCGTGGCCGTGCGCAATGCCCAGCAGCAGCGCGCGCTCCGCCACGCCTACGACGACCTCAGCCGGCTCGACCGCATGAAGAGCGACTTCATGTCGATCGCCTCCCACGAGCTGCGCACCCCGCTCGCCACGGTCCTCGGCTACGCCACGGTCCTCGCGGAAGAGGCACCGCTGCACCTCGCCGAGTTCGCCACGGCCACCCGGCAGGCCACCGAGCAGGCCTGCCGCGTCGTGGAGGCGATGGGGCACCTGAGCCAGACCACGGACAGCACGGACCCCCTCGACGCGCAGCGCATCCTCGTCCAATATCTCGTCCACCGTGCCGCGGACGCGCTGGACCCGGCACTCCAGGCCCGGTGCGTCCGGCTCGACCTCGACCTCGCCACCGAACCCGCCTGGGTGATGGCGGAGATGGACCACCTCCACCAGGCCATTACCGCCGTCCTCGACAACGCCGTCGCTTTCTCCCCCGAGGGCGCTACCGTCAGCGTACGCCTCGGCGTGTGCGACGACCGCGTCGAGATCGACGTGACCGACGACGGACCCGGCCTCGACCCGGGCGATCTGGAGCGCATCTTTCAACCCTTCTATCAGGTCCAAGACGTCCTGACGCGGACACACGAAGGGGCTGGACTCGGGCTGACGCTTGCGCGGCGGTTCCTCGGATTTCACGGCGGCGACATCACGGCCCACAGCGACGGCATCGGCCGGGGCGGTTGCACGTTTCGGCTCCGCCTGCCTGCTCTGCCCTCCGCCGCATGAGCGACTCGTTTTACGCCGACCTCCCCGCGCACCGCCACTTCGACGTCATCGCCGAACTCGGTGCGTACGCGGCCGTCCCGCCGGACTGGACCGTCGTCATCACGGACGTGCGCGGCTCGACGGCGGCCGTAGCGGCCGGGCGCTACCGCGCCGTCAACTACGCCGGGGCCGCTTCCATCACTGCCCTCCTCAACACCGCCGGCGACCTCGCGATCCCCTTCGTCTTCGGAGGTGACGGGGCGACGCTGCTCCTCCCCCCCGCCCTCACCGAAACGGTCCGGCCCATCCTCCGCGCCGTCCAACGCGTCATCGCCGACGACCTCGAGCTCGACCTGCGCGCGGGCCTCGTGCCCGTCCGCGATCTCTACGCGCGAGGAGCGCGCCTCGCCGTACTCAAGCACTCCGTCTCGCCGAACTACGACCAGGCGATGTTCTCCGGCGGCGGTCTCCTCCTCGCTGAGCGCCTCGTCAAAGACCCGGCGACGGAGGCTCAGTATGACGTGGGTCCCGGACCGGTCTGGGACGATCCCGAGCGCGCGTTGTACGCCGGGCTCGAATGCCGGTGGGAAGAGGTCCCGAGCCCACAGGGCGAGGTCGCCACCCTGCTCGTGCTCGCGCGCACCGAAACGGAGGCGGACCGGCTCGAACTCTACCGCGACACGCTCCACGCCATCGATACCGCCTATGGCGACGCCGGGGCCGTCCATCCCCTCCCACTCGATGCATTACGGCTCGCCCGCCATCCGGGGCACTTCGAGGTCGAGGCCGCGGTCAAAGCGCCCCCAGCCGGGCGCGCAGGCTACCGCCGTAAAATCTGGCTCCAGAACCTGCTCGGTATCGTGCTCGTGCGCCTCGGCCTCCAAACGCAGGAGACGGACTGGGCCGTATACCCTCACCTCCTTCGGGGCGCGACCGACTTCCGCAAGTTCGACGACACCCTCCGCATGGTCCTCAGCGGCTCGGCGGCACAGCGCGAGGCGCTCACGATGTTCCTCGAAGCCCAGCGGGCGACCGGCCACCTCGCCTACGGCCTCCACGTTTCGGACCGGGCCACGCTCACGTGCCTCGTCTTCAACCGGATGGGCCGTCAGGTCCACTTCGTAGACGGCGCCGACGGCGGCTACACGACGGCCGCGCGCCAGCTCAGACGCCAGCTTGCCGAGGGCGATCCTGCGCTAGCGCCCAGCAGAAACGCCCGCCGTGTAGCCGCTGGCCCACGCCCACTGAAAGTTGAACCCGCCGATCCGACCGTCCACGTCGCAGATCTCCCCGCAACAGTGTAGGCCCGGCGTGATGCGGGACGCCATCGTGCTCAGCTCCAGCTCGGCGAGGGGGATGCCGCCGCCGGTGACCTCGGCGTAGCGATAGCCCCGGTCGCCGGTGAGCGGGAGCGGCGTAGCGGTCACCATGTCGGCGAGCGCATGCCGGTCGTCGCGCGTGAGCGTGTCGCCGGTCGTCGCAGCATCCACATCCGCCTCGTCGAGCAGGGCACGGGCGACGCGGTCGGGCAGGCGCTCGCGGAGGAAACGCAGCGCGGTGTGGCCTCCGAGGTCGCGTAACTCGTCATCCAAGTCCTCACGTGTCACACCGGGGAGCCAGTTGAGCGTGACGTGCGCGCCGGGGTCGTCGTGCCGGGCGTCGAGCCAGTAGCGGCTGAGGTCGAGCACGGACGGGCCGGAGAGGCCGAAGTGGGTGCAGAGCGTCGAGTCGGTAAAAGCGATCCCCTTCTTCCCGGTCGCGCTGCGGAGCTGGACGGTGGTGGGCAGCGTGACGCCGCTGAGCGCGCAGATGAAGTGGTCGGCGGGCAGCGTCAGCGGGACGAGGGCGGGGAAGACACGCTCGGTGATCGTATGCCCGAGACGCTGCGCGAGCGCGTAGCCGTGTCCGTCCGAGCCGCTCTTGGGCAAGCTTCGGCCGCCCGTGGCAAGCACGAGCCGCCCAGCCTCCAGCGCGCCCCACGGACCCCCGACGCGAAACCCGTCCCTCGTCTGCTCGACCGTCTCCACCCGATACGGATGGCGGATCTCGACCCCGGCCTCCCGATTTGCCCGCAGGAGCGCGTCGAGCACGGTCCGCGCGTTGTCCGTCGTCGGGAACAGCTTGCCCGTCTCCTCGCGCTTGAGCTCGACGCCGAGCTCGCGAAAGAAGGCAACGGTGGCGGGCACGTCGAACCGGCGGAGGACTTTGTTGATCGCGCCCGGCGACGAGCCGGCGTAGGCACGGGCGTCGACCGCGTGGTGCGTCACGTTGCACCGGCCGCCGCCGGCCACGAGGATCTTCGCGCCCAGCTTCCGCGCCCCGTCCAGCAGCACAATCCGACCCGCGCTCGTGCGCCCGGCCCAGAGTCCCGCCATCAGCCCGGCCGCGCCCGCCCCGACCACGACCACATCCGCCCGCTCCATAGTCTCGTCCGGCTCGCGTGCGCTTATGGCGCGTTGAACGCGAGCACACTCCGCACCCACGACCGCATCGGGCCGCCCCGCATACGAGCGGGGATCCAGCGCTTCTGCGTCGTCGCCCGCATCGCAATCGCGTCGAGCGTCGGGTTCACCGAATCGACCAGCTTGATCGCGAGCGGCTCGCCTTCCTCGCTGAGGTAGACCTGCATCTTCACGCTCCCGGCGACGCCCGCCTGCCGGAGGCTGTCGGGGTAGGTGATCGTGACGTCTTGGTCGGACGCGGGGTGGGGGTAGAAAAAGACCCGGTTCATTTCCCGGTTGATCTGCTGAACGAGCTTATCGCGGTCCTCCTCCGCCGCCCGCCCGTCGATCATCGGCACGGCGATCACGCCGAAGAGGGAGTCCACGATTTCGGGGGCGTTGCGGTAGAGCGGGAGGAGCTCCTGCTGGATGTTGCGGTGGGCCGGCCCCTCCGTCCGCTTGCCGTCGGGCCGCTCGCTGAGGCGCATGGCCTCGAACGTTTCGAGGTCGCGGAAGGCGACCGTCGTGTCGACGCCCTCCTGCCACCACCGCTCCAGCCCGATGGCGTTCCAGCCGGGCGGCGGGCCGAGGTCGGGCTCGCTTGCACAGCCGGTGAACGCAGCGAGGACGAGGACGCAGAAAAAGGCACGGAGCATGAGCGACGGGGGTGAGTGCGAGAGGAGCCACAAAATACGCAGAGCCGCTCGCCCCCCCACTTCGAGGGCTCACAAGGGCAGGTGTTCACAAAGATGCGCGATCCCGAGCCCCAAACCTCTATATCCGTCCTCCCCGACTTGATCGGGGACCCACCGGCTGGCACCTTCCTGTTGGGTCCCCGCCGGAGCCTGTCCTGAGCGGAGTCGAAGGGCGGGGATGACTGTTTAAAGGATGGGGGACATCGACAGCGGAAGAGACAGAGGAAACGCTCGGTCGGCTTGATGAGAACCTAGCCCTACCAGTCGTCGAGTGGGACAGCCGCGCGTTGCCGGGAGCGAGGGACCGCGAGCGCGGCAGGGAGGCCAAGCTCACCGCTGCACGTCGCGGTCCGGCGCGGCGGGCTCGATGGCGGGTGCCTCAGCGAGGCGGACGAAGAAGCGGCGGCGGTCCATCGCCACGACGCGCACGAGGCTGCCCGAGGCGATGAACTCCCCCTCGGTCTGCACCTCCACCCGCTCCCCATCGACCTCGACGATCCCGCCCGGCCGGAGCGGCGTGATGGCGACAGCCGAGCGGCCGAGGTAGCGCGAGCGCGCGTCGTTCTCGCGGGCGTCGGCGTCGGCGTCGCGGCGGAGGTCGGCGGCGAGCACGAAGCGGTCCCACGCACCGGACTCCCACATGAGGTAGAACATCCCACCGCCGAGGGCGAGCGTGCCGAGCGCCGCGAACGCGCCCCCCGTCGCCCCGTGCGTCACAAAGGCATAGATCACCCCGGCGATGATGGCCCCCCCCCCCCCGAACCCGACCACGCCGATCCCCGGCACGACATAGACCTCGAGCGCGATCAAGCCGAGCCCTAGGGCGATGAGCAGGATGGGGATAATGAGTTCCACGCGGGGAGCATGCTTGTTGGAACGGTTAAGCTACGACCGAGGCACCGGACGCACCTCCACCCGGCTGCCGCGCACGCTGACGACCTCGACGGGCTCGCCCTGCGGCACGAACGTACTCTGCGATATCACGTCCACGCGGCGGCCTTCGATCTCGGCCGTGCCCGCCGGACGCAGCGTCGTAAGCGCGACGCCGATGAGCCCGAGCAGCGACTCGTCTGTGTCCGCCGAAGTGTAGCCGAGGGCGCTCCCGAGGTCCGGCCCGAGGACGAGCTGGTTTAGCCGCTGCGAGCGCGGCATGTACCGCGCCAGCGAGTAGCCGAAGACGACGAGCAGGATGAGCGTGCCCGCGAGCGTGAGGATAGCTTGCGTGATGGCCCCGTCCGTGGGGAAGCTCAGCCCGACGTTCCCGATCAGCGCCGCGCCGAGCGAGAAGAGGACGAGCACGATGCCGGTGATGCCGGCCACCCCGAAACCGGGGATCACGAAAATCTCCACCAAGAGCAGCAGCACGCCGAGCACGAAGAGCACGATCTCCCAGCTCTGCACGAGCCCGAGCATGTAGTGCGGCGCGAAGAAGAGCGCCGCGCCGAACACCGACATCAGCCCGGCGAATCCGACGCCCGGCGTCTGCAACTCGAAGTAGAGCCCGCCGAGCATCATCATCATCAGGAGCGACGCCACCACCGGCGAGCCGAGGAACCGCAGCAGGCGCTCCACCCCCGTCGCCCGGTGCATCACGATCTCGCGGTCCCCGAGGCCGAGCGCGTCGAGCGTCTGCTCTTTCGTGGCGTGGACAGCGTCGGCGACCTCCAGCCTTTCCGCTTCGCTCGCCGAGAGCGTCAGCAACGTCCCGGCCTCGACGACACCATCCACGGCGAGGTTCTCGTCCACCATTGCTTCGGCGAGGCGGGGGTCGCGGCCGTTCGCCTCGGCCGTCGCACGCATGAGCCCGCGCATGTAGCTCTGCATCTTCTCGGACGCCTTCGTCCCCGCCCCGTCCACGACGGTCGCAGCGCCAATGGACGCGCCGGGCGTCATCACGATGAGGTCGTTGGCGTAGGAGATCAGCGCGCCCGCGCTCGCCGCGTTCGGGTCGATGAAGGCGACGGTCGGAATGGGCGAGTGGAGGATGGCCGTGCGGATCTGGTCGGCGGCGTCTACGAGCCCGCCGAACGTGTCGATGTCGAATAGGACCAGCGATGCGTCGGCCTTCTCGGCATCCGCGAGCGAGCGCGCCACGTAGTTAGCGAGCGCGGCGTCGATCATCCCTTCGATGGGGACGACGAAGACGGGGCCGGCCCCGAGGGAGTCCTCGACGGTGGCGATGCGCTCGGCCGCCGTGCGCGTCACTTGTGCAGAGGCCGCCGGGGTGAGGGCAGCCGTGAGCAGGAGCCCGGCGGCGAAAAGGGTGCGGGGGAAGCAGTACATAAGACCGTGGCGGTACGTGTCCGACCTGTACGCGACGCACTGAGGGAAGATTCAGCGACAGGCCGGCCCCCAGGCCCGGTAGCCAAAATCTCGAACGTCTGCCTCCCTTCCTGACGCCCCGAACTTATTGGATCAACACCGGCGTGCCGACCTCGACGAGGTCCCAGATCGCGTCGAGGTGGACATCGCGGAGGGCGATACAGCCGCGCGTCCACGCCCGCCGTCGGCCGGAACCCTGGCCGTGAATCGCGATGGCCCCCCCGAGCGCCGTGCCCATCGGCGGCGACCGGAACCCGAGCGCGGCCTTGACGATCTCGGCGTATTCGGCGCGCGAGATGATCCCGGCGCGGAGGCCGCGCTCGGCGTCCTCGGCGTTGGGGTAGCTCAGCATGAGCGAGCGGTAGTACTGGCTGTCGGGGTTCTTCTGGCAGACGAAGAACTCGCCCTCCGGAATCCGGTAGTGGTTGCGTTCGCCGAGGGTGGCACGGCGCACTTTGTCACCCGTCGGGTTCTGCGACACGTCCGCCGGAAGCCTGCGGACGAGCTCCGTCCCCCGGTACACGTAGAGGTCACGGCGCTCCTTATCGATCAGGATCCACACGTTCGAGAGCGCCGACGAGGCCACCCAGCCAAGCGTGTTCTCGTGCAGCACCCGGCTCCAGCCGCCGTCGCGCTGCTCGATCACGCGGACGTCCTCGCGGAAGTCGAGGCGGGCGAGGACGCGGGCGGAATCGGGCCGGGTGAACACCTGGGGACGCTCGCGAACCACGTAGTAGATCGGCGCGTCCTCGATCGCAGGCTTCTCCATCCGCGCAGCGCTCCCTCCACTCCGGCCCGACGGCGTGCCCGGCGCGCCCGGCTGCGCGACGCCGAAACCGGCCCCGACGAGGTAAACGAGCATGAGGGCGAGCAGACGAAGCATGAAGGGGGCGGGCGTGGTGGGACGGGGCCGAAATATAAGAGCGGGATTCGGGCAGAGAGGAAGCCCCCACCCCTCTATCCAAGATCGTCCGTCTCAAACGCCGCGTTAAGTGGTCGCCAGTGCCTTTTCGTTGTAGCGGACGCACCAGCGGTAAGCCTCCAGCGTCCCCTCCAGCACGGCACCCCGCGTCACCGTCTGCACGGCCGCTTTCACCTCGGGGGCCGCGTTCTGCGGCGCGAACGAGAACCCGACGGCTTCCAGCGCCGCGATGTCCCCCTGCGTGTCCCCGATGAACGCGAGCTCGCCCACCGCGAGCCCTTCCTCCGCCGCCACCGTCTCGACGGCGGCCCGCTTCGTGAGCGCGCGCGGCAGCACGTCGATGGAGACGTGTGTCGGGTGGACGATGAGGCCGGGGAAAGTGTCCGTCACGAACGCGTTCACTACCCCCGCCATCCGAGCCACCGCCTCTTGGTCGGTCCCGACGAGGCCAACCTGGGCGCGTTTGCCGTAGTCGAACGCGAAGTCAGAGCCGGGCAGCACGTCGCGGTGGAAGTAATCACGCACTTCCTGCAGCGCCCGCTCGACTTCGTCCGTCAGGAGGGGACTCCAGCGGATCGTGGCGGTGGCGAGATCGAACCGGCCGCCGCCGCTCTCGAAAAGGGCCGGCCCGCGGAGGTCGAGCGCCTGCGCCACGGCTTCGACGTAGGCGTACGAGCGCCCCGAGCAGATGCCGATCTTCGGCAGCGACGGGTCGGCTTCGGCACGGCGGCCGTAGTCGGCGAGCTCCGCAAAGCCGTCGAGGTCGTACGGCTCGTAGGGCGCGGCGAGACACCCGTCGATGTCGGCGAGGAAGAGCTTAACCACGTAGCACGGGGGATGAAAACGAAGCGATTAGTCGGAGACGAGCCGATAGAACGTACCGATCACGAGCCAGAGCACGTCGACGCCGAGATTGAGCACGGCACTCCGTACGAAGTAGTTGTTCCAAGACACGCGCCCCAGACTGATGCGCTCCGCGAAGACCTTCAGGGTGAGAACGAAGAGTCCGTAGCCGATGAGTATCAGCGGGAGTTCAGGAAATAACTCCATCTACCGGCTGCGGTCTGTTAGCTGTCGTCCCTCCCCATCGCCTCGGCGAGGATCTCGACGGTGCGGTCGGAGATGCCCATCGTGGAGAAGCCACCGTCGTGGAAGAGGTTCTGCATCGTCACCATCCGCGTGAGGTCGCTGAGGAGCGTCGTCACGTAATCGGCACAGCTCTCGGCGTCGGCGTTGCCGAGCGGGGCCATAAGGTCGGCGAAGTCGAACATCGCGTCGAATCCGGTGATGCCGCCGCCGGCGCTCGTCCGCGTCGGGCTCTGGCTGATGGAGTTGATGCGGATGCCGCGCTGCCCGAGCCGGTACCCGAAGGCGCGGACGATGCTCTCCAGCAACGCCTTCGCATCGCCCATCTCGGAGTACTTCGAGAAGACCCGCTGCGCGCCGATGTACGAGAGCGTGACAATAGAACCGCCCTCAGCGAGGGCTTCTTTGCTCAGCCCGGCCTGCACGATCCGGTGGAGCGAGACGGCCGAGATGTCGAGCGTCTTGAGGTACCAGTCGTGGTTGAGGTCCTCGTAGGGCCGGTCCTTCCGCACATTCACGCCCATCCCGATGGAGTGCACGACGAAATCGACGGGGCCGTGCTCGGCCTTGATCTGGTCGAAGAGGGCTTCGATCTCGTCGTCCTTCTGCGCGTCGGCGTAGATGACGGGGCTGCCGGTCTGCTCGGCGAGGGCGTCGATGTTGCCGAAGCGGCGGGTGACGGGCGCGTTCGAGAGGGCGAACGTGGCCCCTTCGCGGTGGCAGGCCTCGGCGATCTTCCAGGCCAGGCTGCGCTCGTCGAGGGCACCGAAGATGACGCCGTGTTTGCCGTTGAGAAGGCCGTAGCTGGCGGTGGGCATGGGGAGTACGGTTGAATGTAAGAGGGGCGGGCCGCCCAAACTAGCGGCCCGCCCCTTCCGGGGCAAGATGGGAAGCGAGAGGTCGGGTATGGGCGGATGGTGGGGAAGATAATCGCGCATCCCTGCGAACACGGAGTTCCAAGCGCAACCAATCCGGACCAGGGCGACCACAAGGGATCGCCCCTTCGGTCAACGCTGTCGTACGAGGTGCTGCCCCGACGAGGGCGAGGCACGCCTTGTCCCTACGCCCGGAACTCGCTACCTCTCCCAGCTTTCGTCTACACTCCCCCACTCATCCCTCGTGCGACGCGCTCGCGTCGGGCGCGGCGCGGCCGTCGTTCTCCCCCTCCCCTTCCTTCTTCGTCACCCACACGCCGCGGTCGCTGCCCGCCAGGAGCTCGCGTGTTTTCTTCAGCATCCGCTCCTTGAAGATCGGCTTGGCGAGGTAATCGTCGAAGCCGGCTTTGAGGAAGCGCGTGCGGTCGTCGGGGTAGGCGTAGGCGGAGGTGGCGAGGACGGGGAGGTGCCGCAGCTCGGGATCGGCGCGGATCTGCTCGGTGGCGGCCATCCCGTTCATCCCGTCCTGGAAGTTGATGTCCATCACCACGAGGTCGACCCGGTGCTCTTTGAGATACGCCAGCGCCTCCTCGGCCGACTCCACCATGACGACCTCGTACGTGCCGCGTAGGTAGAAGTAGAGCAGGCGACGGGTCTCGGCGTAGTCATCCACGACGAGGATGACCGGGCGCTCCTCGGCACGCGGAGCGTCGGGTTTGGAGTCGGCAGGGGGCTGAGAGCTCATGGCGGGGCCAGGCAGGGTTCGAGAACCGACGAGACAGCGGAAGGTGGACCGGGGGCGATATACGACAGAGCTATCCCTGGGGGGAATTAGCGTGCGGCGACGGCGGTTTGGCCGGACGCTTTGTAACCACTATCGTCCGAACTGTGTCGGTGTTAAGACGCATCGTCCGAGTGTTCAAGATGCTACCATGATAGCGCAGGCGGATGAAATTATGAAGGAGCACCCCGTTGTCTTTCACCCTTCGTCCTCCGCGCGTACCCGGAGCCCCGCGGCATAGGCCACTCCGAGCGGCTTCGTCCGCTCCAGCATGGCGCCGTAGATCCGTTGGTTGGCGGCGAGAATCTGCCCGCTGAAGAGCACGGCCTCTCCGCCTTCGAGGTCCGTCACACGGCCCCCACCCTCGCGGACGAGCACGATCCCGGCCGCTACGTCCCACGGTGCCAGCCCGGCCTCGAAGAACGCGTCGCACCGGCCACAGGCGACGTACGCGAGGTCGGCCGCGGCGGAGCCGGGGCGGCGCACGCCGAGCGTGGAGCGCATGAACTGGCGCAGCACATCGAGGTAGGCATCTTCGTACCAGAACAGGCGAAAAGGGAAGCCGGTGGTGAGGAGGCTACGCGCGAGCGTGTCGGTATCGCTGACCCCGGCGGGCGCGCCGTTGAGCGTGAGTCCCCGGCCCCGCACAGCCGCAAACGTCTCGTCGGCCGTGATCTCGTAGACGACGCCGAGAACGAGTTCGCCCTCCACTTCGAGGGCGATAGAGACGCAGTACGGCGCGAGGTCCCGCGTGAAGTTCGTCGTGCCATCGATGGGATCGATGATCCAGCGGGCACCCTCGGTCGCGCCGCGCAGCGCGTGGAGGTCGGCATCGGCGGTGCCTTCTTCGGCGAGGACGCCGATCTCCGGGCACGCCTCGGCGAGATCGCCGATGATGAAGCGCTGCGCCGCCTCGTCCACGTCCGTCACGAGGTCGTGGATGCCTTTCTGCCGGACGCCGGCGGCGCGACCGGCGTGCCGGCGGATGTGAGCGCCGGCACGGTGCGCTGCCGCTACGGCTGCATCGAGTTCGCGCTGATAGTCGGGAGCAGGCATACCGGGAAACCGTGGAGGGAGATCATCGGGGCGAGGTCAGACAGAAGGTACCCGCCGTCTGTTTCCCCTGTGTTTCCTTCCCTCGCCCGCTCTGCCCTCGGCTCTGTCCCCTCCGTGACCACGCTATCGTTCCGCAACAAAGCCGAGCGTCGGTGGTTTTCCCCCGCACCCTCTCCAGCTCCCGAGCCGTTGCGCCCCTTCGCCGTCCTCTTCCTCCTCGCCCTCGCCGCCTGCACCGAGCCTGCGCCGGAGCCGCTGACGCCCGCCGCCGCGGCCGAGCGTGACTCCGTCCTCGTCCTCCTCCACGCCGCCAACCCCGAGGCGCTCGCTGCCGCGTTCAACCGGCTCGACGCCTTCCGCTACTCCGTCGAGACCCGCACAGAGCAACTCGGCGCGGACGGGCGGACGCTGGCCTTTCGCACGACGACGGCCGAGGTGGTGCCGGAAGCGGGCGCGCCCCGAGCCGATGTCGTCCTGGCGGATTCCGCCGGGATATTCGACTACGGGCACTTCGCCGCGCTCGCCTCAGACTCCGAAGAACGTCTGCTTCCCGCCGACAATCCGGCCACGCTCATTCTGCCTGACGATCCGGCGTACCTCGATCCGCGCGGGCGGGAGGCATTCGAGTTCCACTTCGCGCCCGATACCCTCCTCGGCGACCGGCGCGTGCGGGTGCTCCGCGTCGAGGCCCGCCCCGGCGAGGGGGACGATCAGCCCCTCCGCCGCGCCCGCCTCTACCTCGACCCGGCCACGGGCGCGCTCGTCGGCATCCGGATGCGCCGGCAGATGGAATCGATGCTCTTCAGCGAGGCGAGCGACGCCGTGATCCTGCTGCAACCCGGCCCCGCCGGCGGCTGGCTGCCGGGCGTCACCCGCTTCGAAACGGAGTTGGACGCCCTCTTCACCGTAGGCCGCAGGTTCCGCCTCACCCGGCGCTACGGCGACTTCCAACCGGCGGCTTCGGCCGAGGCCTGACCGATGCTCCCCCTCGTCGCCGACCTCGACGCTGCGCTCGCTACCGAACGCTTCGGGCGTGCGGCGCGCGGCTCCGCGGTGTGCCCGTCCACAAACGCCGAGGCGGCAGCGTGGGCGCGGGCCGGGGCACCGGAAGGCGCGCTCGTGATCGCCGAGCATCAGACGGCCGGGCGAGGTCGCCTCGGCCGGGCCTGGAAGGACGAGCCGGGGCAGAGCCTCCTCTTCTCCCTCGTCCTCCGCCCCACACTCCCTCCGAATCGGCTAGGGCTCGTCACGCTCGCGGGCGGCATCGCCGTCGCCGAGGCCGTGGCGGAGTGGACGGACGCCGTCGAGCCCCGCATCAAGTGGCCGAACGACGTGCTGCTGAACGGGCGGAAATGCTGCGGAATGCTGCTGGAATCGAGCGTCGGTGGGCTGGACTCGTTCGTCGTGCTCGGCATCGGGCTCAACGTAAATCAGGGCACCTTCCCGGACGCCCTCGCCGAGCGCGCCACGTCGCTGCGGCTGGAAACCGGCCAGCTCGTCCCGCGCGCGGCCCTGCTGGCCCGACTGCTGGCTCGGCTCGAACACTGGACCGACCGCCTCGCCGATGGAGACGAGCGCGCCGTCCGACAGGCGTTCGTGAGCCGGATGATCGGGCGCGGCGACCCGGCGAGCGTCCGCTTCGTCGGCGGCGACGGGCAGTTGGACGGGGTGATCGAAGGCGTCGATGCGGGCGGTGCCCTCCGCTTCCGCACCGGCGATTCCGTCCGGGTGCTCCACGCAGGCGACGTGACGCTTCGGGCGTAGCCCTTCTGCTGTCGTGGTGGAATGCCCCAACGAGGGCAAGGCGCGCCTTGCCCCTACGGGCGCGGAGCACGACGGCCTCGTTACCTTTCACGGTTTTACTTGTCCCCATCCCCCCATCCCCCCATCCCCCCATCCCCCCATCCCCCCATCCCCCCATCCCCCCATCCCTTGACCCTCACGCTCGACATCGGCAACACGGCGGTGAAAGGTGGGCTCTTCGATGGGCCTGCCCTCGTCCGCACGTTCCGGCTGGCGTCCGACGCGGCGGCCTCCGTACCGGCCTATCGTCACGCCCTGCGCCACCACCTCGACGGAGCAGAAATCGAGCGCGTCGGCATCGCCTCGGTCGTTCCGGTCGTGGCGGAGCGCCTCGTGGAAGCGGCGCGGGCCGAGACGCTGCGGCTCCCGCTCGTGGTGTCGCCGAGGCTCGCGCTCCCGTTCGAGATGGGATACGAGACGCCGGAGACGCTCGGGACCGACCGCATCGCGGCGGCGGCGGGTGCGTGGACGCGCTACCACGGCGACGCGCCGGACCGACCGCTCGTGGTCGTGGACGCTGGGACGGCGGTGACGCTCGAAGTAGTCAGCGCGGACGGCGTCTTCCTCGGCGGCACGATTGGGGCCGGGCCGGACCTCGTGCGACGGGCGCTCGCGCGCGGCACCGCCCAGCTTCCCGAAATCGACGCTGTCGTCCCTCGCCGGGCGGTGGGACGCTCGACGAGCGAGGCACTGCAAGCGGGCCTCATGCTCTCCTTTCTCGACGGCGTGCGCGGCCTGCTCGCTCGGGTCACCGCCGAGCTCCGCGCCGATCCGCTCGTCGTCGCCACGGGAGGTTGGAGCGGCCTGCTCGCCGAGCACACCGAGGCCATCGACCACGTCGAGCCGGACCTCGTGCTGCACGGCGTCCGTGCCCTGCTGGAGTTGAACCCGTAGGGACCTACTCCATCGTGCCCGACGTGTCGATGCGCCAGCCGTAGGGCGGCAGCATCACCGAACCCACGCCGGGGAGCGTCGTCGTCACCACCCGGTCGCGCACATTGACCGCGACGAGCGCCGTGTCCTGCCCGGCGATGCGGTAGTAGGCCAGCACGTCGTCGGTTTCGTCGTGCGGGACTGGCTCGAACGCGCCGTGGAGGAGCGTGGGGTGGGTGGCGCGGCGCGCGAGCAGGTCGTGGTAGAACGCGCGCATCGCCGGGTCGCGGTCCCACTGGATCGGCACCTGCTCGAAGAGCGGCAGCCTTTGCGTGTCCCCGACCTCCTGCCCGTTGTAGACGAGGAACGCGCCCGGCAGCGTCGCGGCGACCACGGCGGCGGCCTGCGCCCCGTCGGTCCCGCCGAAGAGGGCGAGCGGGGTGTCGTCCCACGCCGTCTCGTCGTGATTCGTGGTGAAGCGGAGGCGGCCGGGGTCGGCGGGGAAGCGGGCGCGCTCGGCGGCGAGCGTTGCCACGAGCGTGTCGGCGGGCGCGCCACGCCAGACCTGCTTGAGCACGTGGTAGAAGCCCCACGCATACGTCAGGTCGAAGCCGGCATCGTAGAGGTCGGCGCTGCCCCCCTCGGCGAGCATCAGGACGGGCTTGATCGTGCGCAGTTCGGCGATGGCCTCCCGCCAGAAATCGGCCGGGACGAGTTCGGCCACGTCGCACCGGTACCCGTCGATGCCGACCTCCTCGACCCAGAACCGCATCGCGTTACGCATCGCCGCGCGCAGGGCCGGATCGTCATAGTTCAAGTCGGCCACGTCCGTCCAATCGGTGCCGGGCGGGTGCGTGATGGCCTCGGTCGAGTCCCGCGTGTACCACTCCGGGTGCGCCTCGATCCAGCCGTTGTCCCACGCCGTGTGGTTGGCGACTAGGTCGATGATGATCTTCATGTCGCGACCGTGTACGGCATCGACGAGCGCCCGAAAATCGCCCATGGTGCCGAAGCGTGGGTTGACGGCCTTGTAATCCCGAATGGCGTAGGGCGAGCCGAGCGTGCCCTTTCGATTCAGTTCACCGACCGGGTGGATCGGCATGAGCCAGAGCACGGTCGCGCCGAGCTCTTTCAACTCGTCGAGGCGCGGGATGATGGCGCGGAACGTGCCCTCGGGCGTGAAGCTGCGGACGTACAGCTCGTAGACCACGGCGTCCTCGGCCCCCGACGCCGGGGCGTTCGCGGCGGACGGTTCGGCTGCCATCGCAGGCGCGCTCTCCGGCGCGTCGACGGACGGACTCGCGCAGCCGGCGAGCGCGATGAGGAGGGCGGCGGTCCAGACGAGAACGGAGCGGGCAGGCATGGGCGACGAACGCAGCGGTGGAGGGACGATGCCCGAATCTACGGCGGGCTGCGCTACCCCCTCTCGCCGTCGAGGAGAGACTGGACGTGTGCCAGCACCATGTCGAGGGCGACGCGGTTGTGCCCACCGTGCGGAATGATCACGTCGGCCATCCGTTTCGAGGGCTCCACGAACTCGAGGTGCATCGGGCGGACGGTGTGCTGGTATTGCTGGATGATGCTCTCGATGTCGCGGCCACGCTCGTGGAGGTCGCGCTGGATGCGGCGGATGAGGCGGACATCGTCGGGCGCGTCGACGAACAGCTTGACGTCCATCCGCTCCCGGAGCGACGGCTCGCCGAGTACGAGGATGCCCTCGACGATCACGACGGGATGCGGGAAGACCGTCGTTGTCTCGGCCCGGCGGCTGTGCGTGGTGAAGTCGTACGTCGGCTTCTCGATGGGCTCGCCCGCGACGAGCCGGTCGAGGTGTTCCACCATGAGGTCCGTTTCGAGCGCGTCCGGGTGGTCGAAGTTGAACCGGGCCCGCTCCTCCGGCGGGAGGTGCGAGAGATCGACGTAGTACGAGTCGTGGTCGAGGAGGGCGATCTGATCGTGGCCGAAGGCCTCGACGATCTTCCGCTGGACGGTCGTCTTGCCGGAGCCCGATCCGCCCGCGACCCCGATCACGACAGGCATAGGTTAACGTCAGTCGCGGGTTGATCAGATCGAGGCAATTCCTGCGTAGCAGAGGTTCAGATGCACCAGCTTCAGCAACGACACGCTCCAGAGACCTTGCCACGAACGGGCGTAGACCCGGTCGCAGAACCGATCCCACAAC
>JBBSMX010000094.1:0-16426 GCA_038232935.1 Rhodothermales bacterium
CATCCGAAACGTTGTCCCCGCCCCCCATCGGGGGGCTGTCGCGCAGCGACTGGGGGGGTAGCAAGCCTGAGGACCCCCTCCGACCGCTTCGCGGCCACCTCCCCAAGGGGAGGAGTTTCCTTACCAAACAGCTTCTCAATCACTCAATAACCAACTCAGGCGGAGACCTTCCGCTCTTCGAACACGGGCGGGGCCGTCCCCCACGCCATCGCCGCCGAGACCCGGCACGATCCGATCGACCGCAGGTTCGGCAGCTCGAACATCACGTCCAGCATCGTCTGCTCCATCACGCTGCGGAGACCGCGCGCGCCCGTGCCTAGGGCGAGGGCGCGCTCCACAAAGGCGTCGAGCGCCTCGTCGTCGAAGATGAGGTCCACGCCGTCCATCGCGAGGAGCTTCTGGTACTGCTTGACGAGGGCGTTCTTCGGGTCCGTGAGGATCTGCTTCATCGCCTGCGGCGTGAGCGGATCGAGCGCGGCCAGCACCGGCAGCCGGCCCACCAGCTCCGGAATCAGGCCGAACTTGAGCAGGTCGTCCGGCTCGACATGGCCAAAGATGGCGGCGTCGTTCTTGTCGACACGGTGATGGGCGGTATCGGACCTGAAGCCGATCTGCGAGGCGCTCAGCCGCCGAGCGATCACGTCCTGCAGCCCGTCAAACGCACCGCCGACGATGAAGAGCACGTTCGACGTGTCGAAGGCGATCAGGCTCTGCTCGGGATGCTTCCGCCCGCCCTTCGGCGGGACGCCGGCGACGGTCCCCTCCAGCATTTTCAGGAGTGCCTGCTGTACCCCCTCGCCCGAGACATCGCGCGTGATGCTCGCGTTGTCGCTCTTGCGTGCGATCTTGTCGATCTCGTCGATGTAGACGATGCCGCGCTGGGCGCGCTCGACGTTGTAGTCGGCCGCCTGGAGGAGGTGCGAGAGGATGCTCTCCACGTCCTCGCCGACGTAGCCCGCCTCGGTGAGCGCCGTCGCATCGGAGATCGAGAACGGCACGTCGAGGACGCGGGCGAGGGTGCGGGCGAGGAGGGTCTTGCCGGTCCCCGTCGGCCCGATGAGGAGGACGTTCGACTTCTCCAGCTCCACGTCGTCGTGGTCGTGGAGGTACTCGAACGCCTCGATCCGCTTGAAGTGGTTGTAGACGGCGACGGCGAGCGAGCGCTTGGCCCGCTCCTGCCCGATGACGTAGGCATCGAGCGAGCTCTTGATCTCGCCCGGCGTGAGCCGGTGGGACCGCGCGACGGTCGGGCGACTCGGCGGCGGGCTCAGTACGAGGTCGCCGCGGACGATGCCGGAGGCGTCGTGGATGCAGCGGTCGCAGATGTAGACTTCGGGCCCGGCGACCATGGAGGTGACCTCCTGCGCCGTGCGGTTGCAGAAGGAACAGCGAATGATATCGTCTTCGCCGGGGTGCATGCGTTCAGCGATGGGCGTCGGGAGGCGGTGGGTGGGTAAATACTGACATCGGCCGTCGAAATGCAACCGTTAAATCGGTCAGGAGTCGAGAGTCGGGGGTTGGGAGTCGGGGAACGGGGTTCTCGAAGGACACTGCAGGGCAACCACCCACGTCAGATCCATCGTCGGAGCTGCTTCGTTTGCGCCTTCCTCTCGAAAGGGCTCGCAGGCTTAGCTGTGATTCCGGCCTATAACGAGCGATGTCGGGCGCGAATGCGATAGCCCCGGAGGCGAAGAGACTCCTGACCCCCGACTCGCAGCCCGCCCTATATTAGAATACTGTGTCAGACTTATTTCTGAGTCCCCTCTCATGTCCGCCGCCCTCCCCCCTTTCATGCGTTCGAGGTTGGACGCCGTGAGGTACTACCTCGCGGGGTTGTGGAAGCGCTCCAACGAGGTGCCCGTCTTCATCTGGGCGCAGGCCATCGCCTTCAAGGTACTCGTCACGATCCTCCCGCTGATCCTGATCGCGACGGGCATCTTCGGGCTCGTGCTCCGGCAGGAGAACCCGTTCGACACCGTGGCCGGCTACCTCCGAACGTTCTTACCGTCGGGCCCGAACGAGAGCCTCGTGACGTTGCTCTACCAGCTTCAGGAGGCAAGCTCGGCGATCACCATCTTCGGCGGCGTCTTCCTGTTCCTCACGGTGATCACGCTGTTCTCCGCGCTGCGCTACATCATCGCCACGGCCGTCGGGGACCACCACACGTACCGCCCCATCATCGGCGGCTACGTCTTCGACCTCCGGATGGCGATGCAGGTGGGGCTCCTCTTCCTGCTCTCGTTCGCGCTCACCTTCGCCGTCAGCTTCGTCAGTACGGAGAGCACGGAGCTCCTGACCCGGATCGGGTTCGACCCGGTCCTGCTGAAGCGGGGGTGGCGGATCGTGCTGCGCATCGTCGCCGTCCTCATCCCGTACATGATCTCGCTGCTGATGTTCGTGCAGCTGTTCTACTTCATCCCCCGCCCCTCGCCCCCGTCGCGGAGCGCCTTCTTCGGGGCGACGGTGTCGGCCGTGCTGTTCGAGATTGCCAAGAACGGGTTTGCGATCTACGCCACGTACACCGGCACCTTCAGCCAGTACGCCAGCGGCGATAGCGACGCGGCGCTCGGCGGGCTCGGCGGGATCTTCGGGCTGCTGCTGGCCTTCGTTTTCTGGGTCTATTTCTCCGGCCTCGTCCTTATCATCGGGGCCATCATGACGGGGCTGCACGAGCACCGCCACAACCCGCCGAGGAGCCGGATCGGCCGCTACGTCCGCTCGCTCTTCGCGAAGCGGCGCCGATCCGCAGGATCCGAGGCGGAATCCGAGGCGGAATCCGAGGCGGATCCACACGATGCGAGGGAACCCGCCGCCCCCTCGCCCGATGAAAGGGCCGCACCGCCCGCCGGCGACGGGGCTGCCGCACCGCTCTCCCCAGCTACGGATTCTCCGCCGACCTCCGACTACTAGCTGCCCTTCTCCTCCACTCCGTGCCGCTGCCCCGGCTATGCGCCGAAGCCTCCCCTCTCGCTTCTTCGCTGTCCCGCTGCTCGCTTCCCTGTTCTGGGCGAGTACCGCCGTCGCGCAGGACCCGCTCTACCTCGTCAACGAGCGAACGCAGGTGCGCTCGATCGATTTCAGGTTCGCGGACACCCAGACGTTCGAGCCGGCGCTGCTCACGGAGCAGATCGCCCTCACGGACATGGGCTCGTTCATCGGGCTGCGGCGGAAGCTCTCGTTCATTCCGTTCATCCCCCCCATCGGCACGCACCTGTTCTCGCCCATCGAGATGCAGAAAGACGCGGTCCGGCTGGAGCGCTTCTACAACCGCAACGGCTTTCTCTACCCGGAGGTGGACTGGCTGGTCCGGCTGGACTCGTCGCAGAACACCGTCCGCATCCTGTACACCATCGAGGAAGGGCCGCCGCTCCTCTTGGAGAACCTCGTCTTCCTGGCCCCGGACGAGAGCCCCGCGGTCGGCCTGTTCCCGCCCGAGCTCCGCTCGAAATGGAGCCGCTTCCGCGACGAGACCTCGCTGCAGCAGGGCGTCCGACTGGACGAGTTCAAGCTGGTCCAGCTCCAGAGCCAAGCGCTCGGCTGGGTCCGCGACCAGGGCTACGCCTTCGCCGACGTCACCGCCGAGTCCCAGACCGACTCGCTCCGCAACCGGGCCGACGTGGTGATCCAGATCGCGCCCGGCCCGCGAGCGCGCATCAGCGAGATTCAGGTGGAGGGGGCCGAATCCGTGAGCCCCACCGTCGTGCGCCGGGAGCTGCCGTTCCGCACCGGCGATAGGTTCTCGTCGAGCAAGCTGATCGAGGGGCAGCGCGAGGTGTTCGGCCTCAACCTATTCCAGATCGCCCTCGCCGACGTGCCGGAGGAGCAGCCGGAGGACTCGACGGTCGTCGTCCGGCTGCGGGTGCGCGAGGGGGACCCCCGCATCGTCACGGCCCAGGGCGGGTACCTCTCCGAGGCCGGGCTCACCACACAGGCACAGTGGATCCACCGCAACTTCCTCGGCGGGGCGCGGACGTTCACGGCCTCCGCTCTCGCCAACACCGGCTTCGGCTCGTTCGTGACGGACCCCTCGGTGCTCTACCGCGCCTCCGTCTCGCTCCGCCAGCCGTACTTCTTCAACCGCCGCCTCGCCGTCCTCGGCTCCCCCTTCGCCGAGTACCGCGACGACGAGTTCGAAAAGTCCACGTCCTTCGGCGGCAACGCCACGCTCCTCTACGAGGTCGAGCAGCTCAAAACGGCCTCGCTCCAGGCGGGCTTCGAGACGCGCAACATTAGCGAATTCCGCTTCGGCACCACGGCCGCAAACGAGACCAGCTTCATCGAGCTGCTCCAGTCCTCAGCCCTCCCCCTCGGCCGGGTCGACCGGACCACGCTCGGGCTCTCGTCCACCTACGGGAACGTCGACAACGAGCTCAACCCGCGGGCCGGCTACATCCTCCGCCCGAGTGTGGAGGTGGCCGGGCCGCCCGCCACGAGCTCGGTCGAGTACGGCCGGGCCGGCCTCACGGCGACCGGGTTGTATCCGCTCTCGGATGCCATCGGCCTCGTCGCCCGCGTCACGGGGGGCGGGCTGTTCCCCTACGGCCAGAGCCTGCCGCCCGAGGGCGAGGCCTTCGCTGGCCGCCTCCGCCTCCGCACCTCGGTCTTCCTCGGCGGCGGGACGGGGGACGTGCGCGGATGGGCCACCGGCCTGCTCGGCCCCAAAATCCTCGACCTCATCCAGACCGATACCACGACCGCCACCGGTGCCGACACGACGGAGTTCAGCGCCCGCCGGTACTTCCCCACGGGCGGGCTCACCAAGTTCACCGCCACCGCCGAAGCCCGCCTCCCGTTCCCCGGCCTCGGGCCGAGCTGGGGGACGTTCGTATTCTTCGACGTCGGCCGCATCGCCACGCAGAACGAGCGCTTCAGCATCTCCGACGCCAGCAACGTGGCGTTCATCCTCGACGACACCTACGGCGACACCGAGCGGTTCTTCTATTCGACCGGGGCCGGGCTCACGTTCGCCACCCCGGTCGGCGCCCTCAGCTTCTCCGTCGGGTACAAGCTGAACCCGTCATTCTTCGACCTCCGCTCGCCGCAGGACCTCGCCGACAAGATCGGCGAGACGATCCAGAGGTTCGGGGACGACGTGACGCGGGAGCAGCTCGAAGCGGCTATCCGCGCCGTCCCGCCCAACGAGTTCTCCTTCTTCGGTCTCTTCTCCATCCCGGAGTCGAACCGCATTCACCTCCACCTCACGATCGGGCAAACGTTCTGACCTCCCCTACCCCGCTTGGCTGATCCCCAATTCTATACCCGCGAGGACCCGGTGCCCGAGCGTCCGGCCGACGCCGAGGCCGAGGCGCGTTCCCGCGCGCGGTGGCAGCGCGTGCTCCGGCGCGTGCTGAAGGGCGTGCTGATCTTCGTCGCCGTCGTGCTCGGGCTCGTGCTCGCCGTCGTGCTCCTGTTGCAGACGGAGTTCGGGCGGCAAAAGGTAGAGAACATCGCGCTGTCGCAGATCCAGGAGCTCCTCGCGGAGGGCAACACGGTGACCGTCGAGCGCCTCGACGGCAACTTCCTCGGGAGGGCGCGGCTGCTCGGGCTCGTGATCGAGCAGGGCGGGCAGCCCGTCATCCGTATCGACACCGCCTACGCCGACTACAACCTCACGAGCCTCATCGAGAGCCGGCTCTCGCTCGGCGAGGTCTACGCCGCCGGGGTCGAGGTCTACGCCCGGCAAGCGGCGGACTCGACGTGGAACCTCGCGCACGTCCTCAAGCCCGCCGTCGAGGACACCTCGTCGTCGTCCGCCTTCACGATTGTATTCGACGAGGCGCAGCTCACGCGGGGTCGCGTCGAGGCGCACTTCTACTCCCCGCGCCGCGACTCCGTCCTCACCGTGGACGGGCTCGAAGCTCGTGTCAGCAGCTTCGTCAAAGGCCCGCACCGGCTCGAAGGCACGCTCGACACCCTCTACGCGACGGCAACCCCGCCCTCGGCGTCGGGGCCCGTGCGGATCGCCGGAGCCGGCGCGTTCGGGGACGACGCCGTCACGCTCGACGCGCTCCTCCTCCAGTCCGCCCAGAGCGACGTGCGGACGAGCGGGACCATCGACTACGGCGGCGACGCGCTCACCTTCGACCTCGACCTCCAAGCCACCCCGCTCGCCTTCGCCGATGTCCGCGCCTTCGCCCCGGTCGAGGTCTACGGCACGGCTACGATCCGGCTCCAGACGCAGGGCACGCCGGAGGACATCATCGCCCGTGTCAATGCCGAGTTCGAGGAGGGCGGCGCGGTCGATCTCAACGGCGTGTTCTCGGCCGGGGAGGACGGGCCGGTCCGCTACGCCGCCAAGGGCTCCATTACGGACCTCAACCCCGGCCGCATCCTCGGCAACCCCGCCTTCGACGGCGACCTCAACGCGACGCTCGACGTGGACCTCGGCGGCGCGTCGCTGCAAGAACTCGACGGCAGCGTGGACCTCAAGATGCGCGGCTCGACCTTCGCCGACCGGGAGATCCAGCGGCTCGACCTCGTCAGCACTTTCACCGATGGGCTCGCAGACTTCACCCTCGGCGGGGCCGTGCCGGGGGCGAAGGTGCTCGCGCGCGGCACCGCCCGCCCCTTCGCCGAGGTCCCGCGCTACGACGTGCGCGGCGAGCTGAACGATGTCGACCTCGCGACCCTTCTCAACGACCCCAGCCAGCGCGGCCGGTTCAGCGGGACCTTCGCCGTCGAGGGCCGGGGGATCGACCCGCAGGAGGCCGTCGCGACGGCTTCCGTCAACCTCGGGCAGGCGCAGTTCGGCGACGTACAGCTCGAACAGCTCCGGCTGACGGCGTCGCTCGACCGGCAGACGGTCCGCTACAACACCGAGGCCGCATTCAGCGGTGGAGACGGGCTCGTGGAAGCGCAGGGCACGCTCCGCCCCTTCGCCGAGCCGCTCGCCTACACCGTCGAAGAGGGGCGCTTGCAGCACTTCGACATCGCCGCCGTCACCGGCGACACGACGCACACCGACCTCACTGGCACATTCGCGCTCAGCGGCTCCGGCATCGACCCGCAGACGATGGCGCTCGACCTCGCGGCCAATCTCCGGGACTCCAGCTACGACACCTACACCGTCCCCGCCGCCAACTTCACCGCCAACCTCCGACGCGGCAACCTCACCTTCGACGTCGACGCGGACCTCGCCGAGGCCGGCGGCCTCAGCGCGGCAGGCACGGCGCGGCCCTTCGCCGATCCCCTTGCGTACCAGGCGACCGGCACCCTCCGCCACCTCGACCTCGCCGTCCTCACCGACAACCCGGCGCAGTCCAGCGATCTCACCGGCACGTTCGACGTCAACGGCACGGGGATCGACCCGCAGACACTCGCCGCCGACATCCGGCTCGACTTGAGGGACTCCCGCTTCCGCGAGCAGCAGCTCACCGCCGGCACCGTCACCGGCTCGCTCCGCAGCGGTACCCTCAACCTGACCGTCGATGCGACGACGCCGGAGGGCGCGCTGAACTTCGCCGTCGCCGGCCGGCCGTTCGATGAGAACCCGACGCTCCAGCTCAGCGAGGGCACGTTCCGCGGCCTCAACCTCGCGCTCGTCCTCGACAACCCCAACCTTCAGACCGACCTCAACGGGCGGCTAGAGCTGGACGCCAGCGGCTTCGACCCGCAGACGTCGGACATCACGGGGCGGATCGTGCTCCTCCCCTCCCGCATCAACGGCGCCCTCATCGACGACGGCCTCATCCAACTCGACCTCCGCCGCGGCTACGCCGAAGCCAGCGCCGACCTCGACTTCCAGCAGGGCGAGGCGGCGCTCACCTTCACCGGCCGGCCCTTCGACGAGGTCCCGACGTACAACACCGCTGGCACGCTCGACAGCCTCGACATCGGCGCGCTCGTCGGCGACGACGGGGCCGAGCGGACGAGCGTCAACCTCGCCTTCGACGTGGACGGCCGGGGGTTCGACCCGCAGACGATGGCGCTCCAGGGCTCGCTCCAGGGCGGCCGGTCCCGGCTCGTCGGCGCGACCGTGGACACGCTCCGGACCGACTTCGCGCTGGCCGAATCCGTCCTCCGTGTGGACAACCTGCTCCTCCGCTCCTCCTTCGCCGACGCCAACGGCGAGGGCCAGATCGCACTCTACGACGCGCAGCAGACCCAGTCCACAGCGTTCACCTTCGACGCCGACATCAAGGACACCTCCCCGCTCAACCCCTACCTCGCGCAGCCGCTCACCCTCGAAGAGGGTCAGATCGAGGGCAGCATCCTCGGCGATCCCGGCCAGCCGCTCCGGATGGACGTGCGGGCGCAGGCCCAACAGTTCGCCTACGGCGACATCCGCATCTCCACGCTCGACGCCCGCCTCAACGGCGAGTACGTCGGCAGCATGACGGCGGACTCGACGGCCGCGGACTCGACAGCGTTCGGGCTCGGCTTCCTCGGCACGGCGCGCATCGAGTTCGGCTTCTTCTCGCTCCCGTCGCTACGGATCGACGGCGGCGACATCGACCTGACGTACGACGGCAACGAGCTCGCCGCCGCCGGCAAGATCGGCGTCGACCGGCGGCGCGACCTGGACTTCCGCTTCCGCACCGACCTCAACCCCGAGCAGCAGAGCGTCGTCCTCGAAGCCCTCTCCTTCCGCGTCGATGGGCAGCAGTGGCAGTTGCTACAAGAGGCCACGATCTCGTACGGCCAGCAGTATCGGTTCCGCAACCTCCTCCTCTTCTCCGAGGACCAGCAGATCGCGGTGGACGGCAGCGTGGACCTCGAAGGGGAGCAGAACCTCGTCCTCACCGTCGAGAACCTCCATATCGACACCGTCACCGACCTCGTCGGCTACAACGGCGTCGGCGGCGTGCTCTCCACGACGCTCGTGCTGAGTGGCCCCGCCGCCTCGCCCGTCATCGACGGCACGCTCCGCATCGACAGCCTCGTCGCCGGGGGCGAGACGGTCGGCGCGCTCGACCTGAAGCTGGACTACGACAACTTCCGCCTCACGCTCGACGCGCTCCTGACCCACATCTCCGGCCGCCAGCTCAGCGCCGAAGGCTACCTCCCGCTCGACTTCACCCTCGGCGGCACCGTGAGCGAGGCGGCCCCGTCGAGCGACGTGAACTTCGTGGTGCGGGCGGACTCGTTCCCCGTCGCGTGGGCGGAGCCGTTCCTCCCACCCGAGACGTTCACCGAGATCGGCGGCACCCTCGACGCCGACATCGCCGTCACCGGCACGCAGGCCGATCCGCAACTCAGCGGGGACGCCCTCCTCGCCAACGGGCGGCTCGGGCTCATCGTCGTCGGGCGGACGTACGAGAACGTCACGATCCCCCTCACGTTCGAGGGCAACACGGTGCGGGTCCGGGAAGCGAGCGCAGGCGCGGGTAAAAACGGCCGGCTCCTCGCGGAGGGCACCATCACCCTGCCCAAGCTCTCCCTCGGCGAGCTCGCCATCGCCATCGAGATGGACGACTTCCGCGTCATCGACACGCCGACGTACCAGGACCTCCGCCTCACCACGCGCGGCCAACCCCTCCTCTTCCAGGGGACGACGGATCAGCCCCGCCTCACCGGGGCCATCACCCTCGCCTCCGGCGACATCTACCTCACCGAGGAGCTCACCGGGCCGGACATCGCCGAGGTGAAGCTGACGGACGCGCAGATCCAGCGCATCGAGGCCACCTTCGGCACACGCATCACCCAGGCGGACACGGCGCGCTCCGTCTTCATGCAGAACCTCGCGCTCGACCTCGACGTCGAGATCGACCGCAACGTGTGGCTCCGCGGCCGGCAGAGCCCCCTCCTCGACATCGAGTTCGCCGGGACACTCCTCGTGCAGAAACAGCCCGGCGGCGAGAACCAGCTCTTCCGCTCCATCGAGGTCGTCCGCGGAAAGGTCAAGGTCTACGGGCGCAGCTTCGACATCACGCGGGGGACACTCACCTTCAACGGCCCCGTCCCCGAGACCCTCATCGACATCGAGGCCGCCTACCGCATCCCGGCGCGGCAAGGCCCCGGCACCGAGGCCACGATCAATCTCTCTTTCGCCGGTCGCCTCGGGACCGAAGGCGAGCAGAGCGAGGACGGCCTCGAGCTCACCCTCTCGGCGGACCCGGCGATGGAGAACACCGACATCATCTCGTACATCGCCACGGGCCGGCCGGCCGGCGAGGCATTCCAGGGCGGCGGCGGGGCCGGCAACCTCGCTGTGAGCCAGCTCGCCTCGATCGTCGAAGGGCTCGCTGCTAACTCGCTCGGGCTCGACGTCGTCGAAGTGACGCAGCGGCCGGACGACGCGATCGTCGTCACCTTCGGCAGCTACGTCACGAGCCGAACGTTCGCCTCCGTCAGCCAGGTCGTCACGGAGGGCCGGGGCCGACCGGAGGAGCAGGACGGGCGGATTCCCGAGGTCACGATCGAGTACCAACTGTTGAACTGGCTCCTGTTTCGGCTGGAGCGGCGCAACACCGGCGGCGTCGGCGGCACCGCGCAGATCGAACTGGCGTACTGAGGCCGTAGGGTTTCTCGTTTACCCGCCCCTATCCGGCCCTACCTTACCGGTGTCCCCACCCTTACCGCCCCGCCCGCATGGAGCCTCCCCGCATCACCGACCCTGCGCCTCAGTCCGAGCCGAATTCCTCGTTCGCGGAGCGGACACGCCAGGCGCGGAAGGCGCGCGCCAACGAGAGGATCCTCCGCGAGAAGAGCCTCGGCGAACGCACGATCGAGCGCATCCGCCACTCGCAGAGCGTGCTCTACGCCATCCTCGACCAGGCCGGCCGCCTCTTCGGGTTCATCGGCGAGTTCTTCAAGCGGGCCTGGCGGAAGCCGTTCGAGTTCAAAGAGCTGCTCAACCAGATGGACGAGGTGGGGAGCAAGAGCTTCCTGCGCGTCAGCGTCTGTGGCCTCGCCATCGGCATCGTGCTCGCGATGCAGAGCCGAGGCACGCTCGCGCGGTTCGGGGCCGAGGCCTTCCTCCCGAGCATGCTCGCGCTCAGCGTGTTCAAAGAGATCGGCCCCGTGATCACGGGGCTGGTGCTCGCGGGCCGGCTCGGCGCGGGCTTCGCCGCCGAGATCGGCTCGATGAAAGTGACCGAGCAGATCGACGCGATGGAGGCGGCGGCGCTCAAGCCGTTCCACTACCTCGTCGTGACGCGGGTGCTCGCCTGCATCATCATGTTCCCCCTCATGACGATGCTCGTGGACGTCATCGCCCTCTCGGGCGGGTTCATGGAGAGCAACCTCTCGGCGGGCATGGACTGGCAGGTCTTCATCGACACGGCGTTCTCGAGCATGCGCTTCGTGGACATCACCGTGGACACGCTCAAGACGAGCATCTTCGGCTTCATCGTCGGGATCGTGGCGTGCTTCCTCGGCTACACCGTACGCGGCGGTACGCGCGAGGTGGGGCAGGCGGCCATGCAGGCCGTCGTGCTCTCGTCGCTCTTCATCCTCATCGCCGATGTCATCATCGTGCGGATCTCCCTGCTCATCTTCGGCGACATATCCGGCGGCTGACGAGCGAAGCCGGACCTAGCCTCCCGCAGCCACCCGGTCGGCCGCGTTTCTACCTCAGCCTCAATCCATGCTAGACGCCCTCAAGAAAAACGACGCCGATGCCGCGCCCGTCACCGGTGGCTCCCCGCCGCCGCCGGACGACATCATCATCGAGCTGCGGAACGTCCACAAGAGCTTCGGCGATCACGAGGTGCTGCGCGGCATCTCGCTCTCGGTGAAGAAGGGGACGAGCGCCGTCGTGCTCGGCGGCTCGGGCTCGGGCAAGAGCGTGCTCATCCGCCACATCGTCGGCCTGCTGAAGCCGGACCAGGGCGAGGTGTGGGTGAAGGGGCAGCGCGTGGACCTCCTCGACGGCAACGAGCTCGACCGCGTCCGCCTCTCCATCGGCTACCTCTTCCAGGGCGGTGCCCTCTTCGACTCGATGAATGTCGAGGACAACATGCGGTTCTACCTCGACCGCCACACCGACCTCTCGAAGGCCGAGAAGCAGGAGCGGATCGAGCGCGCGGCCGAGGACGTGAACCTGTCCCAGACGCTGAAGCAGTTCCCGGCCGAGCTCTCCGGCGGGCAAAAGAAGCGGATCGGCCTCGCGCGCGCCGTCATCCTCGAACCCGAGATCATCCTCTACGACGAGCCGACGACGGGGCTCGACCCCGTCAGCGTCCGTGTCGTCTCCGACCTCATCGTGCGGCTGCGCGACGAGCGCGGGATCTCGTCGGTCGCCATCACGCACGACCTGCTCGCCGCCTCCATCATCAGCGACGACGTGCACTTCCTCTACGAGGGTCGTTTCATCGCCAGCGGCTCGCTCGACGAGATCCGCGAGACGAAGAATCCCGTCCTCGAAGAGTTCTTTTACGGTACGGAGGAGTACGGAGCATGACGTGGGGTTCCTCGTTTGCCGTTTCTCGTTTCTAGTCGAGTGAAGACGGCCGAGCGTGCCGGATCAGAAACCAAGGGCTAGAAACCAGGAACCCTCCCCCACGCACGAACCGCTCGGCCTCCGTAGTTATACTTCGGCTCACACACGAACCTCACAGGTAGCCTCATGTCCCGTCAAGCCCGGCTCGGCCTCATCGTCCTCGGCGGCGTCGCCGCGTTCATGCTGGCGCTCTTCGTGCTCGCCAACCGCACGTTCCTGCTCTCCGACACGTTCCGCGTGAAGGCCACGTTCTACGACGCGGGCGGCCTCCTGCCCGGCGCACCCGTGCAGTACCAGGGCATCGGCGTCGGCCGCGTCGAGTACATCGAGCTCCCGGAGGTCCCGGGCGCGCCGATCACCGTCGGCATGGCGATTCGGGAGGAGGCACGCCCGCTCGTCCGCCAGGACAGCCGCGCGCTCATCCAGACGCAGGGGCTCGTCGGCAACATGATGGTCGTGCTGGCGGGGGGGAGCACGACGGAGCCGATCGTGGCCGAGGGCGGGACCATCACCGGCGTAGACCCCTTCAACTTCGCCGCCGTCACCGACCGGATGTTCGAGTCCGTCGCCCGGTTCGACTCGGTGACGGTCGCGTTCACCGGGATCATGGGCGATATCCGGAGCGGCGAGGGCACCCTCGGCGCGTTCCTCTACGACGACCGGCTCTACGAGGAGAGTGTGCTGACGACGCAGGAGACGCGCGCCGCCCTCCGCAACCTCACGCGCGAGGCCGACGCCCTCGTCGGGATCGCCGCGAACGCCTCGGAGGGCATCAACTCGATCATCCAGAAAGTGAACGAGGGAGACGGCACCCTCGCCCGCATCCTCAACGACGACGAGATGTACGAAGAGGCGCTCCGGGCTACAACCGCCTTCAGCAACTCCGCCGCCGACGTCGAGACGGTGACGAACCGGATGGAGGACGCGGCCAACTGGGGCTCGCTCGCCATGTTCAGGCTCGCCGAAAACATGGAGGCGCTCAAGGAGAACTTCTTCTTCAAGGGCTACTACGAGCGCCGTGGCTACCGCGAGAAGGCCCCGTTCGAGATCCGCGAGCAGGCGCTACAGGAGACGTACCAGGCGCTGGAGCAGCGCGAGCGCGAGCTCTACGAGTGGCAACAGCGCTTGGCCGAGCAGGAGGGCATCGTCGTGCCCGAGGAGGTGGAGCGGGACGACGCGGACGCCGATGCCGGCGTGCAGCAGGACACCGGCGACGCGATGGGCGCGCGCGTACCGTCCCCTCCGGCGTCCGGCGGGCAGTAGCGACGCTGCCCCTCCATGCCTCCTGCCCCCCCCCACGCCGATGAGGAGCAGCGAGAGCGGTTCTCGCTCTCGCGAGTGGTCGTGTTTCAGGGACTCCTCGTGCTGGGTGGGCTCGCGGCCTTCTTCTTCCTGGTCATCGAGCTGCGCGCCCTCCTGAGTCCGCTGCTGCTGGCGGCGGCAGGGGCGGTGCTGGTGTGGCCGCTACGCGAGCACCGCGTGGTGCGGTCCCTGCTGCTGGCGGGCGGGCTGCTGCTGCTATTCTGGCTGGTCTCGGTGACGGGCAGCGTGCTGCTCCCGTTCGCCGTGGTCTACCTGCTGGCGTATCTCCTCGACCCGGCGGTGAGCGCGGCGCACCGCCGGTGGAGTGTCCCGCGCTGGGCCTCGTCGCTCCTGCTCACGCTCGTCGCCGTCGGGGCCATCGTCGCGATCCTCGTGGTGCTGGTCCCCAACGTGATCGGGAAGATCGAGGAGCTCGCGGCGGGGCTGCTCGGGAGCCTGACGCGGGCGCAGGCATGGATCATGAACAGCCGCTTCGTGGCGTACCTCGATGAGGCGGGGCTGGTGGAACGGGCGGAGCTGCAAGCCCAGCTCACCTCTGTGCTACCGGGGCAGGTCGGCGGGCTCGTGGCGCAGATCCCCGTCGTGCTCCAGACCCTCACCCAGAGCGTCTCCTCCATCATCGCGCTCATCACGACGGTGACGCTCATCCCCGTCCTCCTCTTCTACACGCTCCGCGACTTCCCGACCATCGAGCAGAACCTGATCGGCGTGTTTCCGAAGATCCGGGGCGACCGGAGCTACCTCACGAAGGTGGGCCACATCGTCGGCTCGTACCTGCGCGGGCAGCTCACGATCTCGGCGATCTCGGCGTTCAACGTCTCCCTCTTCCTCACACTTTTCGGCGTCCCATTCGCCCTACTCATCGGGCTGATCGCCGGGCTGCTGAACATGATTCCGAACGTGGGGATCATCCTGACGAACGTGCTCGGCGTCGTCATCGCGCTGATCTTCGGGACGCCGGTGGACGCCCTCGTGGTGGTGATCGTCCTGTTCGCGCAGCAGATCCTGGAGGCGACCATCCTCTCGCCGAACATCATGAGCTACCAGGTGGGGCTCCACCCCGTCCTCGTCATCCTGTCCCTCCTGCTCTTCGGCGCGACGATGGGGTTCTTCGGCCTCCTCGTCGCCGTGCCGCTGACAGCGCTGCTGGTGACGTTCTATACGACGTATCGGGAAGAGATGACGCTGGACTTCACGGGGGACGCAAGCGACGAGGCCCCTCCCCTAATCGTTGCGCCAGAGGCTCCGGGCGGTGGCACCGGCGGGCGCAAGCGCCCCTAGCCTGTTGCCTTTCATCATCCGCTGTATTTTCAGCGCTCCCCTACTCTGCGTGCTGTGCCCTTACGCCTCGTCATCCCAAGATCGTTTCATCCGCCTGCCTCGCTGCTCGGGCGGCTGGTGCGGCGCTGGACGCAGGACCGACGGCAGGCGGAGAGCTTCTACTACGTCGCCGCCGTCCTCGTGCTGGCTGTGGGATCGCTGCTGAGCCAGTGGGGCTGGGTAGCGTTCGGGACGGGCGGACCCGGCGGCACCCCGATGCCCGGATACTACGCCGTGCAGGTGGCCGGCGGGCTACTGCTGGCGGGCTGCTGCCTCCTCGGATGGAAGCGCCCGGTCGTCGTCACGGCCCGTCGGCAGGCGCTCGACATCCGGCAGGGGGCAGAAGCGGTGTCGCTCCACTACGGCCGCATCCACGCCGCCGAGCGGATCTCGGCCGACGCCTACCACCGGCACTGGCGGCGCTACGCCGCGACGCGCGTGTTCGTGAACCGCCTCCCCGCCGAGCTGCTGCTGCTCCGCACCGCGAGCGGCCCCCTCGTCCTCGGCCTCCCCCCCGCCGACCTTGACCAACTAGAAGCCCACCTCGCCGAGCAGGTCGAGATCCGGACCTTGAAGCACCTCGTCCGCGCGGCCTAGATGCTGGTTATGCGCTGGTTATGCTGCTTCTGACGTCCGCGCCGCCGAACACTCGCCACGCACAAACATAAAGCCAGGTACAGCTATGTTTATGGAGGTTGACTCGATTGATACGTTACGACTCCTTCGCGGCTGGAACTTTGGTGGATACGTGCATGGTACGCTAGAGAAACATGCTCCAGAGATAGCTGACTTAGCTCCTTTTCGAAACGGCTGGGACTTCCGGGCCGCCGAGATTGAGGATTGGTATGTGTTCACAATCACAGATAGTTCTGGTCCAGGTTACGGCATCCAGCTTTCGATAGAGGATCAAGCCTTTCTAAGAGAGCAGTTCACAAATCTCGTAAATAACAATTTCAAAAGTGTATACCATACGTTGGGCAATTCATGGTTTAGCGAAAGTCAGTACACCTATGTTGGACCTAAAAGCGGGTGTAGACCAGATGGATTTGATGCCGATGACGACATATTTACCCAGCTGGAAAGCTGGATTTTTGCCATACTGATACCTGTCTTGAGGCTAAGAAACCAACATCGGGTTCAAAGCGGGCTGCCTGCTCCTGTTACATTTGAGATATCCGAAATCTTTCGTCACTTGTGGGTTATCGAGTGTGAGGATAGCTGTAAGCAGGGCACTGGCTTCATGCTCAGTGGGGTGGGATTAGTTAACGTCAGTCGCGGGTTGATCAGATCGAGGCAATTCCTGCGTAGCAGAGGTTCAGATGCACCAGCTTCAGCAACGACACGCTCCAGAGACCTTGCCACGAACGGGCGTAGACCCGGTCGCAGAACCGATCCCACAAC
>JBBSMX010000095.1:0-16252 GCA_038232935.1 Rhodothermales bacterium
CGTGCGGTGGGAGCACGGACGCGGGACACCCTCCGCACGGCGGTGTCCGAGGCGTTGGCGCTCGTAGAGATCGGGGAGATACGGCGATGGGTGCGGCATTGCGGCTACCGGCTTACGAGTACGTGACTCTCACACTAGCGAAGGATAGAGGTCGAGCGGGCTGTCATAGAAAGCGTCGGGCCGTGATCGGTCCGGCGCTTTTTTTTGCACGGGAATCCTATGCGCTCTGCAGCGCACAGGATTCCCACGTTATCCTGAGATGGAAGAGAGATGAGTACGGGGTGCGAGGGAGGAGGGGATTCACTATGTTGCTAGCCCTCCGCTTATAAGTCCTTGATCCGCAAATGCCATGAAACGCTGCTACGTTGTCCTATCCGTTTTGGCTCTGCTGCTCGCCGTGCAGACCGTTCATGCGCAGACCACCTTCGCCGTCACCGTCATCGCGAGCACCGGCGCCAACCCGCGGCCTGATCCGTGGCCCGTCGTTTATGCCATCGACGGCGCGGAGAGCCCCGAGTTGACGCTCGTGCGCGGGCAGACCTATACATTCGAGGTCGGCAGCGGAGCGAACTCCCACCCCTTTTACATCTCGACGAGCGAGGTGGGCGGCGGCGCAGGAGTTTGGACCGAAGGCGTCACCGGTAACTTCTCGACGACAGGTGGTACCCTCACGTTCATCGTTCCGATGAGTGCCCCGGACCTGCTCTACTACGAGTGCGGGAACCATCCCCGCATGGGCTGGCGGATCAACGTCACGAATGCGACTTCTACGGAAGAGGAGGCGCAGCCCGCCGCGCTCACGCTCGATGCGGCGTTCCCCAACCCCTTCGCCGAGCAGACGACGCTCATGCTGACGTTGAGCACGCCGCAAGAGGTGACGGTGGAGGCGTTTAGCACGAACGGTCGCCGGGTGGCGACGCTGCACAGCGGGATGCTCTCCAGCGGCCGGGCGCACCCGTTCACGCTCGACGGCGTGGGCCTCGCCGACGGGACGTACATCGTCCGGGCGACGGCGGGGGAGAAGGTCGTGGAGCGGCGCGTCACGCTCGTCCGGTAATTCACCGGTCGGCCGCACGGAGGCTCCGTATTTTTTGGAACGCCTCGGTAGTAGGGGCGCAGCATACTGCGCCCCTACGCCGTTTAACCGCCGCCGCGCTTCAGCCGCCGTCCCCATGCCTGCCACTGCCGTTCCCACGCCCGCTGTCACCCTCGACCTCGCCCGCGAGCATGGGCTGACCGAGGAGGAATACGGGTGGATCCTGGACACGCTCGGACGGACGCCGACGTTCGTGGAACTCGGGATCTACTCAGTAATGTGGAGCGAGCACTGCTCGTACAAGAACTCCATCGCTCTGCTGAAAACGCTTCCCCGTGACGGCGAGCAACTGCTTGTGGAAGCGGGCGAGGAGAACGCCGGGCTCGTGGATATCGGCGACGGGCTTGCGGTCGCGTTCAAGATCGAGAGCCACAACCACCCATCCGCCGTCGAGCCGTATCAGGGCGCGGCGACGGGCGTCGGCGGGATTCAGCGGGACATCTTCACGATGGGTGCGCGCCCGATTGCGTCCCTCAACTCGCTCCGCTTCGGCTCGCTCGACAACCCGCGCGTGCGCTACCTCTTCGACGGCGTCGTGCGCGGGATCGGCGATTACGGCAACTCGTTCGGCGTCCCGACCGTCGCGGGCGAGGTCTACTTCGACCCGAGCTACGAAGGGAATCCGCTCGTCAACGCGATGAGCGTCGGCGTCGTCAACGTCGGGGAGACGGCGAGTGCGATTGCCACCGGCGTCGGCAACCCGGTCTACATCGTCGGCAGCGCGACGGGCCGAGACGGGATTCACGGCGCGACGTTCGCGAGTGAGGAGATCTCCGAGGCGAGCGCGGCGAAGCGCCCGAGCGTGCAGGTCGGCGACCCGTTCACCGAGAAGCTCCTGCTCGAAGCGACGCTCGAAGCCCTCGCCACGGGCGCGGTCGTCGGAATTCAGGACATGGGTGCGGCGGGGATCACCTGCTCGTCGTGCGAGATGAGCGCGAAGGGCGAGGCCGGGATGGTGCTCCACCTCGAACGGGTGCCCGCCCGTGAATCGGGCATGACGCCATACGAGTTGATGCTCTCCGAGAGCCAGGAGCGGATGCTCCTCGTCGTCGAAAAAGGCCGCGAGGCGGAGGTCGAGCGCGTCTTCGACAAGTGGGATCTCCACGTCGTAAACATCGGCGAGGTCACGGACGACGGCCGGGTGAAGGTCTACTGGCACGGCGACCTCGTCGCAGATGTGCCGGCTGAGCACCTCGTCCTCGGCGGCGGCGCGCCCGTCTACCACCGCGAAACCAAACGTCCGGCCTACCTCGATGAGGTTCACGCCTTCGACCCGCGTTCGGTGGACGACGTGACGGCGAGCGATGCGGGCGACGTGCTGAAGCAGCTCCTCGGCAGCCCGAACATCGCCTCGAAGCGGTGGGTCTTCGAGCAGTACGACACGACGGTCCGCACGAACACCGTCGTCGGGCCGGGCGCGTCGGACGCGGCTGTGGTCCGCATCAAGGGGACGAACAAGGGGCTCGCCCTCAAAACCGATTGCAACGGGCGTTACGTCTACCTCAACCCGCGCCGGGGCGGGCAGATCGCCGTGGCCGAGGCGGCGCGGAACGTCGTCTGCGCCGGTGGCAAGCCGCTCGCGATCACGAACTGCCTCAACTTCGGCAACCCGTACAAGCCCGAGGTCTACTGGCAGTTCACCGAGGCCGTCGGCGGGATGGGCGACGCGTGCCGCGCGCTCGGCACGCCCGTCACCGGCGGCAACGTCTCGTTCTACAACGAGAACCCCGAGAGCGCCGTCTTCCCGACGCCTACCATCGGGATGCTCGGCCTCGTCGAAGACGTGGAGCAGGACACGACGACGAACGCCTTCCGCCACGAGGGCGATGTGATCTTCCTCCTCTCGCCCGACGGCTGGCAGTTCAAGGACGAGATCGGCGGGACCGAATACCTCGCCTCCGTGCGCGGGCAGACGACGGGCGATGCGCCGCACCTCGACCTCGAAGAAGAGCAGGCCGTACAAGGCGCGATGCTCGACCTCATTCGAGGCGGCCTCGTTCGCAGCGCGCACGACATCTCCGATGGCGGCCTCGCCGTCTGCCTCGCCGAGTGCGCACTCGACGGACTCGGAGCCGAGATCGAACTCGACGCCGACGGGCTCCGGCTCGACGCCGTGCTGTTCGGCGAAGCGCAGAGCCGGATCGTCTTCACGGCCTCGGCCGACGACGGCGAAATGGTGCAGGACACGATCGTCGGCACCGGCGCGCAGGCGGTCCCGATTGGGCGCGTCACCGGCGACCGGCTCCGTATCACCGTGGGTGGAGAGACGGTGGTGGATGAGCCGGCGGCAGCGCTCGCCGAGCCGTACCACGCGACGATCCCGGCGGCGATGAGCCGGTGAGGGGCAGCGGGCCTCCGTGTTGGGTTTCGGTGCACATCCGTTGAACGGACGGGGGAAAACCCGGCGACCGGAAACAGCCGCCCACTGCTCCCGTTCAAAACGTCGCTCACGCGAAATTAAAGGCACAGAACTCGTACCGTTAGCAATCACCGAGAGGCAATCCCCATGGCCGACAACGCCAAGTACATCACCGTGACCGACGCGAACTTTCAGGAAGAGGTCCTCAACAGCGACCAGCCCGTCCTCGTGGACTTTTGGGCGACGTGGTGTGGCCCCTGTCGCACGATCGCCCCGACCATCGAAGAGCTCGCCGCGGACTACGAAGGCAAGGCGAAGATTGCCAAGCTGGACGTGGACAACAACCCGCAGGTCGCCATGCAGTTCGGCATCCGGAGCATCCCGACGATCATGTTCTTCAAGGGCGGTCGCGTCGTCGATCAGGCCGTCGGCGTGCTGCCGAAGCGGGCGCTCGCCGAGAAGCTCGACGCGCTGGCCGGCCAGACAGCGTAATTTGTGAAGCGTGACACGTGATGCGTGAGGGTGCCGGCGCGGGCGTTCCGCTCGGGGTGCCCTCACGCTTTTCGTTTATCCCTTCGAGATGTTTATGACCTCCCACACCATCAACGCGCCCGACCTCTCCGCCTTTGACGGGATCGACTTCGACGGGGCCGAGCATCGCATGGTCGTCATCATCGGCACCGGCCCGGCCGGGCTGACGGCGGCACTCTACGCCGCGCGTGCAAACCTCGAACCGCTTGTACTTCAGGGTTTGCAACCCGGCGGCCAGCTCGTCACCACGACCGATGTCGAGAACTATCCCGGTTACCCGGACGGCGTGCTAGGGCCGGAGATGATGGCGGACTTCGAGAAGCAGGCTACGCGCTTTGGGGCGGACCTCCGCTACGGCTCCGTCACGGCCGTCGATTTCTCCCAGCGTCCGTTCCGCCTCCTCGTGGACGAAGAGAAGCCTGTGCTGGCCGACACCGTGATCGTCTCGACGGGTGCGTCGGCGAAGTACATCGGGCTCGAGAACGAGCAGCGCCTGCTCGGGCGCGGTGTCTCGGCGTGTGCGACGTGCGACGGCGCGTTCTTCCGCGACGAGCACCTCGCGATTGTCGGCGGCGGTGATACGGCAATGGAGGAGGCGCTCTTCCTGACGCGCTTCGCCAAAAAGGTCAGTGTCATCCACCGCCGCGACACGCTCCGCGCCTCGCAGATCATGCAGGAGCGAGCGTTCGCCCACGACAAGATCGAGTTTCTCTGGAACACCGAAGTCATCGACGTCCTCGGCGAGAACGCCGTCGAGGGTCTCCGGCTGCGCGACACGGAGACAGGCGAGGAGCGCACGCTCGGCGTGACCGGCTTCTTCGTCGCTATCGGCCACAAGCCGAACACGGAGCTGTTCGCGGGCTGGCTCGACATGGACGAGACCGGGTACATCCGCACGCTGCCCGACTCGACCTACACGAACATCGAGGGCGTCTTCGCGTGCGGCGACGCGCAGGACCACGTCTACCGGCAGGCCGTCACCGCCGCCGGAACCGGGTGTATGGCCGCCATCGACGCCGAGCGCTGGCTGGCTGAGCACGGCGAGATCTCGGGCGTCCGCACCGAAACCGAGTATCACGCCGCCGCCGCCGAGGACAGCGACGATCACGAGCCGGTGCAGACGAAACTCTAACCCTGCCTGCGCTCCCGCTCCGTTCCACCACGCTCTCTCCCGTGGCTCTCGATGAGACCCCTCCTGCTCTGCCTCTTTCTACTCATCGCCTCCGCCGGTTCGGTGCAGGCGCAGTCGCTCGACGATAAGTTGGAAACCGCGCGGGCCGTGGCGCGGGTCAAGATCGCACTCGCGCAGGACGAGGCGCTGCGCGCCTTTACGTTCGAGCCAACCGTGCACGACGGCGTGGTGACGCTCGTCGGCGTGGTGAAGACGTCGGGGCAGCGGGACCGTGTGACGGAGGTTGTACGGGGACTGGAGGGTGTTCGCGACGTCGTCAATAAGGTGCAGATAGGAGGGGCGGGAGGGGTGGACCTCTCCGACCTCCCGCCGCCGATGCCGACGGACTCGGCGACGAAGATGGCCGATCCTCAGCCGGAACCGGAGGCTGCCCCTGAGCCCGAGAAGGTCTACCACACCGTCCGAAGTGGAGATACGCTCGGAGCCATCGCGCGGCGCTACGGCGTTTCGGTCCGGCAGGTCCAGCAACTCAACGGGCTGCGCGGGACGAATATCCGGCTTGGAGCACGGCTTCGGGTAAAGTGACCGCGGCGATGTGACGCGGTATAAAAGGCTGGCCGCGAAGCGGAACGACCTTTGGACGTGGACGCCTATCCCGTTCCGTAGTCGAGAAGCCTGCGTCGCGTTGTGGGCCTCAACGCTGGAATGCGCGAGGCCCCTCGCGCGTGAATGGTTTCCGCTTTTCGTTCCCCGCCGCCCGTGTCCCCTCTCCGCTACCCCCTGGACGCTGGTCTTCTAACCGAAGACGCTCGGTACGACGCGCTGGAGTTTTCAGCGGCGGGTCTGAGCCTCGCGATACCGGCGGTGGAGGGTATGGGACTCCAGCACCTCCGGCGCGGTGACGAGTGCGCGGTGACGCTGTACGTCGCAGGAGCGGATTGGCAGGAGGAGTACGATGTGGTGTTGCGGCTTGCGGCCCGCGGACCCATCCACGTCGGGTTTGCCTTCGTTGCGCTGCCGCCGCCTGCCCGCCGACTGCTGGAGCGCTACGAGGCAGGCCACAAGGGTTCAGAAACATGGATAGGAGATGACGCCTCCGATGGCTTGTTTTCGTCGGAGTTCGACGGACCGGCACCCTTTGCCTTCGCTCGTCTCGTAGAGCCGAGGGGTGCGCCGCGCCGCTTCATCCTCCCCATCAGCGCAGCGGTGTTCACTCTTACGCAGGCGCGAAAGCAGAGTCGCCCGCCGTCGGAGTCTCCCGCCGATTTTCCGTCACCTGTGCGCCGTGTCTACGAGGATCCGCCTCCGTCTGCAAGGGTCGAGTCTGTACCAGCGAGCACGGTGCTCGTCTGCGCCGTCGCGCTGCTGGTCCTGCTGGCTCTCGCCGCGCTCATGTTGTTCGGATGAGTCTACCTCTTGAGGAGGAGGTAAGGGTTGATGGCGCGGCCCCCCCAGAGCTGCTTGCTGCCGGGCCGCGCCTTCCACACGGCGAAGTGGAGGTGGGGAATCGGCGCGTTCCCTGTCTCTCCGACGTACCCGAGCGTGTCGCCCTGCACGACAGCTTGCCCGGCGTGTAGACCCTCCGCGTAGCGGTCGAGGTGGGCGTAGTAAAACACCCACGCGCTGTCCGGGCCGACCTGATAGACGGTGAGACCACCGAGGCCGCTGGTGTACGTGCGGATGATGTGCCCGCCCACGGTTGCGACCACCGGCGTCCCTGTCGGTGCGAGGATGTCGATGGCGCGGTGGACGCGCGTGCTGTCGCGCGGGTCGCCGAAGGTGTCGACGAGCTCGCTCGGACGGACGCCCGCGACGGGCATGAGCAGGGAGTACGGAGGCGGAGCGAGCGGGGCGAGGACCACAGGCGGTGGCTCCGGCGCGGCGAGCGGCTTCACTCGCAGCACGATCTCGGTGGGAGTCGCCGCGGACTTCATCGGCACAGCGACCCGGCGGATAGGTCGCGGCGGCACGACGGCCGCTGCGTGGGCGGCGCGGGCGAACTGCGCACCGGGCCGGTGCTCGACGGCACTCACGCGGGCGAACTGCGCGATTGCCAGCAGCCCGAGAGCCACGAGGGCGAGCGTTCGCCCGAAGGAAGAGGGATACTCCATTATCGTCTGAACATGTTGTGGAGGACGAACCAGACGTTCTCTTTCCGCTCGCGCAGCCGCCGGGTGAAGTACGGCCCCCACTGCGTGCCGTACGGCACGTAGACCCGGAGGTGGTAGCCCTCACGCGCGATCTGCCGCTGCGTGTCCGGGCGGATGCCGTAGAGCATCTGAAACTCGAACGCGTCGTGCGAAATGCCGTCCGCACGGACGAACGCCTTCGTCGCCTCGATAAGCTCGTCGTCGTGGGTGGCGATGCCGGGGTAGCGGGCGTCGGAGATGAGCTGCTTCATCAGCCGCTCGAAGTTGGCCCGGATCGCAGGCATGTCCTGAAAGGCGAGTTCGGGCGGCTCTTTGTAGGCCCCTTTGCAGAGCCGAACGCGGGCGTTCAGCTCGCACATCCGCGCCACGTCCGCCTCGGTCCGCTTGAGGTATGCCTGCAGCACGGCGCCTACGTTCTCGGGGTAGTCCGGGTAGACCTCTTCGAAGAAGCTGAGCGTGGAGTCAGTGAGGTCGGAGCCCTCCATGTCTAGCCGGACGAACGCGCCGAGCTCGCGGGCCACTTCGAGCACGCGGCGAAGGTTCACCAGGCAGAAGGCTCGGTCGATCCGCTGCCCGATCATCGAGAGCTTGATGGAGATGTTGGGCGGGAGCTCGCTGTCCTCCCCATCCAGCGTGCGGAGGATGCGGATGTACTCGAGGGCGTAGTGCTCGGCCTGCTGCCGGTCGTGGACGTCCTCGCCGAGGAGGTCGAGGGTGACGAGGAGGTCGTCGGCGCGGAGGGCGCGGACGGTGGGGAGGGCCTCTGCGAGCGTTTCGCCTGCCACGAACCGGCGGGCCAGGAAGAAGGGCAGTTTCATAGGATGGGAGTGGAGGCGAAGGGAGAGGGGCACGCGTCGGTGCCTGAATCTAGGACGTAGCCATCACACCGTCGAGGGCTTCGGTGAGATCGCCGACGAGGTCCTCGGCGTGCTCCAGTCCGACCGAGACGCGGAGCAGGTTGACCGGCGTCGGGGTCGGCTGACTCTCGATGGAGGCGCGGTGCTCGATGAGGCTTTCCGTCCCGCCGAGGGAGGTGGCACGTTTGAACAGCCGCGTCCGCGCGGCCACGCCGAGGGCTTCCTCCGCGCCGCCGTGCACTTGAAAGGCGAGCATCCCGCCGAACCCGTCCATTTGCCGCCGCGCAACCGCGTGGTTGGGGTGGTTCGTCAGGCCGGGGTAGTGGACGGCCTCGATGCCGGGGTGCCCTCCGAGCGCCTCGGCCAGCCGCTGCGCGTTCGCGCAGTGCAGCGGCATCCGCGCGCCGAGCGAGCGCATCCCGCGCAGCACGAGCCAGCTCCCGAACGGATCGGCCACCGGCCCGGCTCCCCGTTGCAGCGCGCGCACCCGCTCGAACAGTTCCACGCCGCGCCGTGCAACGAGCGCCCCGAGCAGCACGTCCGAGTGCCCCCCGAGGTACTTCGTCGCCGAGTGGAGCACGAGGTCGGCACCGAGGGCGAGGGGGCGTTGCAGCAGGGGCGTCGTCCACGTGCCGTCCACGAGGAGGAGTGCGTCGGCGTCGTGCGCGATGGCGGCGAGGGCCGCGACGTCGGTTATCTTGAGGAGCGGGTTCGACGGCGTCTCGGCCCAGACCAGCCGCGTCTCGGGTCGGAGCGCAGCACGGACCGCGTCGAGGTCGGTCTGGTCTACCTCGGAATAGGCCAGGCCCCAGTCGGCGAACGTCGTGCGGAAGAGATGGCGGACGCCGTGGTAGACATCGTCGGGGAGGAGAACGTGGTCGCCGGGGCGCAGGCTCTGGAGGACGACCATCGCGGCGGCCATGCCGGAGGCGAAGGCCGCGGCTTCGGCCCCGTCCCCAGGCCCCTCGGCTTCGAGGTCGGCAAGAGTGGTTTCGAAGAGATCGCGGGTGGGGTTGCCCCAGCGGGCATAGACGTAGCCGTCGCCGTAGTCGCCGCTCGCGGGCCGCTCGAACGTAGTTGCGAGGTGGAGCGGCGGGGTGAGCGCGCCGGTCTGCGGGTCGGGGTGGCAGCCGGCCTGAGCCAGGCGGGTACGGAGGTCGCGAGCAGGATGCATACGGGGGAGCGGTGGAGGAGCTTGCGCGTTAAAGCGGCCTGTCAACGATGCGAGTTCCTGCGAAGGTTCTCGGGATGAACGTATCTTGATATTCTGCACACAGCAGGCAATAAGTTCTATCGAGGTGCCGTGTTGTGTGCCCGGTAGATTCTTGTTACGCTTCGGCAGTACACAGAAGGGAATAGAATCTGTAGAGCAATCTTCTACCTCCCTCTGTAAGGCCAGCCTGTAAGGCGTGGCCATACCGCACGTTTCACAATGAAACGCTGCCGGTAATTATGCCTGCCCTCCAATCGTCCCGCTCGTCGTTGTGGAAACCAGGGTACCCGAACTGTCAGCCCACCCGCTGACCGAGCCTGCCTCCTCGCCTTCTTCTGGGGGGAGCGAGCTCGCCACGCGGGCGTGGTTCATCGTGGACTGGTTCATCCCGACGGATAAGATCCGTGAGGACCCCGACCTGCTGCGGCGGGCGCGGCTGTTGGTCGTCAGCATCGGGATCATCGTGCCGCTCTTCCTCATCGCGGTCAAGGAGCTTTTCGCGGCCGGGGGGCCTTTCGCGGAGCAGGGAGTAGCGGTATCCATCGCGGCGGGGCTGCTGCTGCTGTGCCCGTTCCTCTTGAAGTTCACCCGCTCGCACATCCTCGCGGGCACGCTGTTCTGCGTGATCCTCATCGGGCTCCAGTTCTTTCTCGCGGTCACGGACGCGGGGTTGTCGGACTCTTCGCTGTACTGGATGCCGCTGGTCCCGCTGCTGGCAGCGTTCATGGTGGGGCCGTGGGCGGCCGTCCTCTGCGCCGCGCTGATTATGGGGGAGATCGGCGTCCTCTATGCCTTAGAAGCCAACGGGTACGCCTTCCCCCACTTCTCCACTACCACGGACCGGGCCTGGTTCACGATGCTGGCCCTCTTGTGCTCGGTGTTTTTAGCGACAACGGTGAGCTGGCTCTACGAGGGGTACACGCTCAAGCGGCTGCGGCAGATGAACACGCGGCTGCAAGGGTTGCAGGGGGCGCTGGAGGAGAGCGAGGCCCGCTACCGCTCCCTCTTCCAGAACATCCCCGTCGGCGTCTACCGCAGCACACCCACGGGGGAAGTGCTGATGACCAACGAGGCGCTGATCTCTATGCTGGGCTTCTCGTCGCGGGACGAATTCGTGGCCGCGAACCTGGAGGACGTCTACCCCGAGCCCGGTGATAGGGCTCGCTTCCGCGATAAAGTGACCCGCGAGGGCGTCGTCAACCAGTTCGAAAACGTGCTGGTGCGGCGCGACGGTCGCACCATCCATGTTCGCGAAAACGCCCGCGCCACGTTCGACGAGGCAGGCGAGGTCGTCTACTACGAAGGGACGGTCGAGGATGTGACGGAGCACTGGCGTGCGAAGGAGGCGTTGCACGCGAGCGAGGAGCGCTTCCGCGCCCTCGTCCAACACTCCACCGACATCATCACCGTCGTCGATTCCTCCGGCGTCATCACGTACCAGAGCCCGTCGGTGCTCCAGAATCTCGGCTATGCCCCGGAAGAAACGCTCGGGCTGAACATGCTGGAGCTGATCCACCCGGACGATCGGCAGCGCGCGCGCGTGCTCTTCGAGCGGGGGCTGAAGCAGCCCGTCGAGTTCGGCACCATCGGCTTCCGCTGCCGCCACGCCGCCGGCCACTACGTGTACGTCGAGACCGTCGGGTCGAACATGCTGGCGAACCCGCGGGTGAACGGCATCGTCCTGAACTCGCGCGACGTGACTGAGCGCAAGCGGGCCGAGGTGGCCCTCGTGCAGGCCAAAGAGCAGGCCGAGGAGGTCGCACGCATGAAGAGCGCCTTCCTTGCCAATATGAGCCACGAGATCCGCACGCCCCTCACCGGCATCCTCGGCTTCTCCGGCGTCCTGGCGGAGGAGGTAGACGAGTCTCACCGCGAGTTCGTCCACCTCATCGAGCGGAGCGGGCGGCGGCTATTGGAGACGCTCAACTCCGTGCTGGACCTCGCTCGGCTCGAAGCCGATCAGATGGAGGTCGAGTTAGACCGGCTCGACGTAGGCGAGCAGGTGGAGGAGGTCGTGCGGCTGCTCGTCCCGCTGGCAGACGAGAAGGGGCTCGACCTGACGACGACTGTCGAGACGCCCGGCGCCCAGGCGCTGCTCGACAGCGGGTGCCTCAACCGGATCCTCAACAACCTCGTCGGCAACGCGATCAAGTTCACGCAGGCGGGGGGCGTGGCCGTTCGCGTCGGCGCAGGCCCGCAGCACGTCGTGGTGGAGGTGAAGGACACGGGGGTCGGGATCGACCCCGCCTTCATGCCCCACCTCTTCGAGGAGTTCAAGCAGGAGTCTACGGGCGTGAGCCGCAGCCACGAGGGCAGCGGGCTCGGGCTGACGATCACCCGGCGTCTCGTGGACCTCATGCACGGGACGCTCGAGGTGGAGAGCGTGAAGGACGTCGGCAGCACGTTCACCGTCACGCTCCCGCGCGCCGATGCGGTCGTGTTGGAGCAGCGCGTGTGGCCGGAGCCGGTGCTGATGCTCGACTCCGAGCGACCCCGAGTGCTCGTCGTGGACGACAACGAGAGCGCCCGGCTCCTGCTGGACCGGATGCTCCGTGACGCGTTCGACGCCGATATCGTGGGCAGTGCGGCCGAGGCGCTCCAACAGGCTAAGGCGGGTTCGTACGGCCTGGTCCTGATGGACATTCACCTCTCCGACGAGTCCTCGGGCGTGGACCTCATGGAGCAGTTCCGCCGTCTGCCGGCATACCGTCACACGCCTATCGTCGCGTTCACCGCATTCGCGCTGCCCGGGGACCGGGAGCGATTTCTCAGCGCGGGGTTCGACGGCTACCTCGGCAAGCCGTTCACGAAGCAGCAGCTTTTCGCCGCGCTGGCCCAGGCCCGCAGCCCTGAGGGGCCGGATTCGGGTGAACTGGCGGAGGAGGCCACACCCCCGGTACTGCGTCCGTCTTTCGCTAACAGCTAGCCCCGTGCGTCGGAGACAGAGCGAGTAAGGCGAGAGGGGGAGATCCGGGGTGGACGGCCCGAACCATTCGGCCGTCGCCCACGTCCAAAGGGCCGTCAACCCCACCACCCCGGCCCGATGCTTTCTGTTTCCCGCCCCGCCCTCGCCGTCGTTGGAGCCGGCGTGGCCGGGCTTGCTGCCGCTTGGGCGCTGCGCGATTCGGCCTGCGCCGTCACCGTGTTCGAGAAGAGCCGGGGGCTCGCCGGGCGCGCGGCCACCCGTCGCCACAACGGACCGGCGGGTACGTGGACGTACGATCACGGCGCGCAGTACGTCAAACTCCCCGCGGGTCATCCGGCCCACCGGCTCGTGCACGAAGAGTTGCCGACGCACGGGCTCGTAGATGTCAGTCGGGACGTGTGGACGTTCGACGGGAGTGGTCGCGTCGCGCCAGGGGACGAGGCGCACAACAGCGACGGGAAGTGGACGTACCGCACGGGCATCAGCCGCCTCGGCAAGTGGCTCGCCGATGCAGCAGGTGCAGAGGTGCGGACGGAGACCCACGTCCGCCGTCTCGAACGCATGAGCCAGGGCTGGGTGCTGCACACCGGAGACGACTCGTTCGGCCCGTTCGATGGCGTGCTGCTCACCGCGCCCGCCCCGCAGACCGCAGACCTCGTGGACGCGAGCACGCTCGACGTGGACCTTCGTGCCCTTCTGGTGGACGGACTCCGGCGGGCGACATACCGAAAAATCTTCTCGCTCGTTCTCGCGTACGAGGAGCCGGTTTCCCGCCCTGGCGATTGCTACGCGCTCCTCAACACCGACGGTGAGCACCCGGTGTCGTGGCTCGCGTTCGAAGAGGACAAGCCGGGCCATGTGCCGCGCGGTAGCCTCCTCGTCGCGCAGATGGCATCGGGCTGGACCCGCGATCACTACAGCGACGAGCGTGATGCGTTGGTTGCGGCTGTGCGCCCGCTCCTCGGTGACCTGCTCGGGACCCCGCTCGGCGCACCCGCGTGGGCTGACAGTCAGCGGTGGCGCTACGCGTTGCCCGATGCAGCAGCCGACCCCACCGCCCTCGCCCTCGGCGCCGACGCCGGACTGTTCTTCGCGGGCGATTTTATAGCCGGACAGGGCCGCGTCCACCTCGCGCTCGAAAGCGGCCTCGCCGCCGCCGACCGTATCCAATTCTTCTTTTCGTAGTCATTCCATGTCCTCCACCAACGTCGCCGATCTTCGCCGGACGTACACCCGCGCCGACCTCTCCGAGCGTGACGCTGACCCAAACCCGATCCGCTTTTTCGAGCGGTGGTTCGACGAGGCGCTCGCGGCTGGCGTCCGGGAGCCGAACGCGATGACGCTGGCGACGCTCGGCGCGGAAGGCCAGCCTTCGGCTCGGATCGTCCTTCTCAAGGGGGTGGACGAGCGGGGATTCACGTTCTTCACCAACTACGAGAGCCGAAAAGCGCGGGAACTGGAGGCGCATCCCCGTGCCGCGCTCGTGTTCTGGTGGGAGGTGTTGGAACGGCAGGTCCGCGTGGAGGGAACGGTGGAGGAGGTCGCGGCGGCGGAGTCCGATGCGTACTTCGCCAGCCGGCCGCGCCTCAGCCGTCTCGGGGCGTGGGCCTCGGACCAGAGCCGGCCCATCCCGGACCGCTCCGCCCTGGAGCAGAAGCTGGCGGATCTGGAGAAGGCATATCCGGATGAGGCCGTCCCGCGACCGCCGCACTGGGGCGGCTTCCGCCTCGCTCCGACGCTGTTCGAGTTCTGGCAAGGCCGCGCGAGTCGGCTCCACGACCGTCTCGAATACACGCCTGGATCCGACGGCTGGACGATCCAGCGGCTGGCCCCGTAGCCGCTCCTCTCCGCTACTGTACGCGACGAGCTAGGCGCTCGGCGTGCTCGGCATCGTCGCTTGGTTCCAGTAGCCCGTCGAGATCGAGGGCCGGCGCCGGGGAGCGATACCCTTCCTCAAGCAGGTCCCAATCGCGGCTGGTGACGATGGCTTCGAGGTTTTCGATCCGACGGAGCAGGCGGGCGACTTCCGGGGACTCGTCGGTGCCGGTCCGCTTGCCGCGTTCGAGACGGCGGAGCTGATCACGGAGGGCGTCGAGGCTGGCCTGCGTCTCCTCCTGACCGAGTAGCTCCTGCATCCGGCGCTCCTCCCAGCCCGATCCCTTGCCCGGCACGCCGAAGACCCGGGTGGCGTGGCTGGCGAGCCCGATGCCCCAGCCGAGCAATGGGAAGATGAACCAGTAGCCGCCCGTGAAGAGGCTGAGCGCGACGAACATGGTGTTGCAGATGAGGTAGGAGGCGAGGTGCCCGAAGAACTCCTTCTCCTCCTTGACTTGCTTTTTAGCTTCTTTCTCGGTCATGGCTGAGGGCGGGTTGCGAAGCATGAGGGACTCCAGCGTACGAACGATCCGCAAGAAGGTTATGCTGAACGAGGGCGGGCTATCCCTTCGTTACACGCCCGGCTCCGGCGTGTAGGTTTCCCCCACGGCCACGCGGAGCGCGCCCGGCACCACCTCGAACGTAACGGGCTCGTCCGTGTAGATCTCGCCGTCGACGTTGAACCACATCCCCGGCCGAGAGTCGACCAGCACGCGGCGTGCGCGGCGGTAGAGCACATGCTCGCTGTCTAGGTAGTCGCCGGCGAGGGCGCGGGCGGCGAGGCCGGCCAGCTCCACCGCCGTGCAGCGCTTGACGATTACCACGTCGAGCAGTCCATCCTCCGGGTTGGCGCGCGGCGCGGCCGGTCGCCCCCCGCCCGCCGTCCGTCCATTGGCGACGATGACGTTGAAGGCATGCACCCGTTCTAGTTCGCCGTCGTCCCACGCGATGCGCGTGTCATAATCGGTGAGGTCGGGGAGGGCTTTAACCGTGCCGATGAGGTACGAGAGCGGCCCCCACGCCGCCTTGAGGTCGGACGTCATCGCCCCTTCGAGCTCGTCGGTGAAGCCGCCCGCGCAGACATTCGCGGCATAGATCGTCCCCGCGTCGCTCTGGACCCGGATGAGATCGAGCGGTCGGTGAGGGCCGCGCAGGGCGAGCTCGAAAGCAAGGGCGGGGTCTTCCGGGAGGGCGAGGGTGCGGGCGAGGTCGTTGCCCGTGCCGAGCGGGACGATGCCGAACGCCACGGCACCGAAATCATCGGCTAGGCCGTTGACGACTTCGTTCACTGTCCCGTCGCCGCCGGCCGCGATGACGACGTCGTAGCCTTGCGCGACAGACTCGGCAGCGAGGCGGCGGCCGTGGCCGGGGGCTTCGCAAGCGCACAGCTCCACGTCCGGCTCACGGTGGAGGGCCATGCGAAGGGCGTCGGCGGCGTCGGCACTGCCGGCGTTGGGGTTGAGGATGAGGCGAGCCTTCATGAGAGGAGGGGCAGGGGGAAGGGCGGAGCGGGCACTTTCCGGGCGCGTCACCCTTTAATCGACGGCCCCTTTCTTCGATCCCACCTCGTCATGATGAATCTGCTGCTTCGTTGGCTCGTCGGCGCGCTCGCGCTGCTGCTCGTCGCCTACTTCCTGCCCGGCATCGCAGTGGCGAACTTCTTCCCGGCGGCGCTCGTGGCGGCGCTCGTGCTCGGATTCGTCAACGCGTTCATCCGGCCGCTCGTCAAGCTGCTCCCGCTCCCGCTGACGTGCCTCACGCTCGGGCTGTTCTCGCTCGTCGTGAACGCGGTGCTGTTCTGGGCCGTCGCCGCGTTCGTGGAGGGGTTCGAGGTGGACGGAGCCGTGGCGGCGCTGCTCGGCTCCGTCGTGTACAGCCTCGTCACCGCAGCCGCGAGTCTGTTTCTGAAATGAGCCGGCATGCTCGGCGACGCGGGAAGTGACGCGCCTTTCATTTCGAATGAGGCTGACCTTTGGTAGTCTCCCAGTTGTGTGTTGACGGGCTATGACGTACTCTTCGACTCCCTCTTCCGAGGTCTCCCATGTCCGAGTTCGCTCGTGCCGGCGAGGTCTGCCCCGCCCCCCACTGCACGGCCGCGCCCGCCATCGTCAAG
>JBBSMX010000096.1:0-16203 GCA_038232935.1 Rhodothermales bacterium
CGTCGGCACCGAAGAGTTCGTTGGGGTCGTCGGCGGAAGCGAGGAGCTCGTCGACGAGTTCAGGTCGGATGGTCATGGCGATCAGGGTTTGAGGGAAGGTCCGTCGGAGACGGCCTCATACACAAACTTTCTGACAGTCCCGGGCATATCAGCCAACCGCTACTGCAAAGAATCTCATCAACGTCTGTTTCCAGAATGGACTAATCCCTAGCTTCCTCGAAACACACTATTCGACGCTTAGGCAGAATCTGGAGAGCAGTGTTCCTACAGTTCGAAACAAGCTCGGAGGACATGGGCAGGGTTCCAGTACCCAGATAGTCCCAGGCTACTTCGCTGCGTATCAACTTCATATGACAGCGAGTGCAATTCTCTTCCTGGTAGAAGCTGAGAAAGCCTGAACTCAGGCACCGAACAGGATACTAGAGAAGAACTCTTCTGGTAACGTTACTCAGATTCGCGATGCACTGTGTCCGGGCTGAGAACGGGGGCGCAGACTGAGGTTGGGACTTATTCTGCCGGGCCGGTCGTGGTGGCTACCGAACAGACTACTTTGGCTGGAGCGATTTCCAGACTCCCCTTACTCCTCAAACCAACAGGATGAGGGCACCGTTCGGTCGGGGTGAAGGACCTACTCTCCCCTCAGCGCACGACCACCACGCGGCGGCTCGTCGTCTCGGAGCCGGTGCGGAGGCGGGCCACGTACACGCCGGCGCGGAGCCGCGCGGCATCGAGCGTGACCTCGTGGCGGCCCGCAGAGAACGTGCCCTCGGCGAGGAGGGCGACCTCCCGGCCGAGCACGTCGTAGAGGGTAAGTCGCGCCACGCCCGGAGCTGCGAGCGTGAACGCGAGGGTGGATTGGCCGACGACGGGATGCGGGGCCGGTGAGCCCAGCGTCATCCGGTCGTCGGCGATTGCCTCAGGCTCCTGCCCCGTGGGCGGGGGCCCGATGGCTTCGCGGAGCGCGGCCTGCGTGTAGAGGTACACCAGCCCACCAGTCGGGTTTTCGGGGATCAGCCTCTCGAACGGCGCACCGACCACCGGGTCGTTCTGGCCGTCTCCGTCGATATCGGCCCAGGCAATCGCAAACCCGAAGCGCCCGTTCAGGCGCGGGTAGCTCGAGTTCAGCTTGAGCAGATCCTCGCCGGTTGCGCCGCTGATCACATGCGCGGCCCCCGAGCGGTCGGTCTCGTCAGGGTCGTCACTCGTATTCTCAAACGGAGCCCCGACAAACAGATCCGGCACACCGTCCGCATCGACATCCCCGATCGGCGCAATCGCGGCTCCGAACCCCGAGGCAACCGCGCCTTCGAGCACCGGATCGATGAGGCGAATGAGGGCTCTGGTCGCTCCGCTGAACAGATACACCACGCCGTTCTCCCCGACAGTAGTCCCCCCGACGGCCACATCCGCGATGCCATCGCCGTCGATGTCCCCCACGTCCGCGAGGGCACCGTCCATCGTGGGGAGAGAGTCCTCTACGCCGCTGTCGAAGGCACGCACCCACTCGCCTGTGGCCCCGGAGAAGACGTGGACGCGGCCGAGTTGGGAACTCCCCGGCTCGGGCCGCTCGCGGAGCGCGCTCACGAGGAGGTCAGGGACGCCGTCGGCGTCGAGGTCGCTAACGGGTTCGACGCGCCAGCCGAACGTCCCGTCCTCGATCGCGGTTGGCGAGACGAGCGTGCGCACGAGCGAACCGTCGGCTCCGCTGTAGATGTAAACGTTGCCCGCATACGGGGCCACGCTAGACTCGTAGCGCGCAGCGACGACGAAGTCGGGGATGCCGTCTCCCGTGAGGTCGCCCGGTCCGGCGACCGAGTTGCCGAAGTTGCCGGTCGTATCGGGGTTGGGCGAGACGAGGTCGTAGAGGATGTCGCCGCTCCCTCCGGCGGCAACGTAGGCCCGTCCCGCGCCACCCGACTCGAACACGGAGCCTGGCACGAAGCGCTCACCCGGCGCGCCGATAACGGCCTCGCGGCGGAAGTCGCCGTTGAGATCGCCGACGAACGCCGCCGCCGCGCCGAATCCCCCGTCGCGCTGCGGATGCGGCGTAAGCACTGTGTCCTCAACGGCCCCCGACGAGAACACGAGGTAGACTTTGCCTTCGTTGAGCGATTGCCCGTCCGCGAGCGGAGCCGACACGATGAGGTCTGCGAGGCCGTCGTCGTCCGCATCCCCGATGGCCACCACCCATGCCCCGAATCCTTCGAGGAACGACGTATCAGGCGAGGCGATCACACGGAAGGGCTCGACCTGAGCCCGGGCGGGTCCGGCGACGAGGGAGCCGAGGGCAAAGACACAGACGACGGCGAGGTGAGAGCACAGCCTAGAGCAGTTCATTGCGAGAGGGGTTTGAATAAGAGAAACGAAGAAAGGTCGTCAGCGCAGTTAGTCGTCAGCACAGCTAGCGCACCACGGTGAGCCGTCCGCTCGCCCGCTGCGTCCCGCCCGCCAGCGCCGCCTCCACCTGCCACAGGTACACCCCGCTCGGCAACCTCGACGCGTCGAGCGCGAGCGCCTGCCCCCGCCCCGCCGCCAACATCACCGCAGCCGTGCGCACCACCTCGCGCCCCAGCACGTCGTAGACCACCAGCCCGACCTCGGCCGCCTCCGGCAGGTCCACCCGCAGCGTCGCTCCCGACCGCACCGGGTTGGGATACGCCGCCCCCACCGCGAACACCGACGGCAGCGTCGCCTCGCTCTCGGCGTCGGTCGGCTGCCCGACCGTGAACACCCCGCCCTCGGCGAAGGGCCCGCCGTTGAAGGCGTTGTCGACGGCCTGCACCCGCCACTCGTACATACCCTCGGGGAGATTGCGCAGCGTCCACGCCGTGTTGAGCGAGACGTTGCCCGCCTCGGGGAGCATTCGCACCCCGTCGCCGGGGCGGGACATCGGGCTGACGATATCGCTGCCGGCAAGGGAGAGAACGTGGATGTTATAGGTGAGCGCGGCGGCGGGGGTGTGGTCGTCGTCGGCGGTGCCCCACGAGAGCGTGACGCCGTCAGCGGTGGGGGCAGCCGAGAGCCCAGGCGGCGGTGACGGTGCTTGGTTCAGTCCGACGGCATCGTTGCGGTAGAGCACGGCACGCGCTTCTTGGTTGCCGAAGGGGAGGACGTAGTCGGCGCTGTAGAAGGCGCCCGTCATGAAGTAGTCGAGGTCGCCGTCGCCGTCCACGTCAAACCAGGTAAAAGCCCCGCCGTATCCGTCAGTAGCAGCCGGAAGCCGGGCGACCTCGGTGAAGCCGCCGGCCCCGTCATTGGCGAAGACGAGCGCGTGATCAAAACGCTCGACGTACGGGGGGTTGCTGTCGTCGTACCCACCACCGGCGGCGAGGAGGTCCATGTCGCCGTCGGAATCGTAATCGGCCCAGGAAGAGGCGATGACATCCGTCCAGCGGATGTCGCCGAAGGTGCCGGCCTCCAGGACGGTGAGGGAGTCGTAGTGCGTGCCCTCGTTGAAGTAGACGCGGACGGCATCGTGGCCGAAGGGATCCTCGCCCGAGGTAAACGTGCCGGAGAGGAGCACGTCGAGGTCGCCGTCGGCGTCCACGTCGGCCCAGTCTGCTGAGCCGTTCCCGACGGGGGGAAGCGGCGGCCCGGCTTCGGTAAAGACGCCGCCGTCGTTGCGATAGGTACGCGTGAAGCGGTCTCGCCCATCGGAGTAGTCACTGCTCACGTCGGCGAGCAGGAGGTCGAGGTCCTCGTCGCCGTCCATGTCGGCCCAGGTGGAGGCCGCGTGCTTGGTGGGGTCGAGGCCGGGCTCGGTGAGCGTGAAGGTCCAGGCATCACCCGCGCCGGGGCCGTCGTTGCGGAGCACGCCGGTAACTTGGTCATCGGAGGGGTAGTCCTCGGGCGTGATCGAGGGGACGAGGAGGTCGAGGTCGCCGTCGTTGTCGTAGTCGGCCCAGGTGAGGCTGCGGATGTCCACCTGCTCGTAGTCCGAGGCTTCGTAGTAGCGCGGGAGCACGGTAGACGTCAGGGTGAAGGCACCGCCGCCATCGTTTCGGTAGAGGCGCAGGTCGCCGAAATAAGAGCCTTCGCTATAGCCCGAGCCGTACGCGAAGTCGAGGTCGCCGTCGTTGTCGTAGTCGGCCCAAGCGAGGTCGGTCCGGCCGCCGCCGAAGTCACCGAGGGGAACGTTGATGGACGTAAAGGCCCAGGTCGTATCGTCCTGCGCGCCGTCATTGCGGAAGACGATCAGCTTAAGCTCGTAGGTGTCGATGCCCCACGGCGGCTCGTTGAGGAAGGTGTAAAACGCGCCTTCGACAAGGAGGTCGAAGTCGCCGTCGCCGTCGAAATCGGCGGGAGCGGCCGAGCTAATGTAGAAGTCGTCGCCGGGGCGAGACTGGAGCAACGAATCCGACATGGCAAGCTCGGTGAAACTCGTCTGCGCCACGGCCGCGGGCAGGAGAAGCAGGCCGCCGAAGGCGACCGTGAGAAGTCGAGTCGAGGAGCGCATCAGAGGAATTGGTTTAGGTAAGACGGGTCGCTCGGTGACGCTCGAAGAGTAGGCATTCAGTCCGACGGGCCGCATGAGGCGCTGATCCCATTCCAGCTAGCCCGGCGCTCCCATCAGCCCGTGCCGCCACGCGCACGCCACCGCCTCGGCGCGGGAGCGGACGCCGAGCTTGACGAAGAGGTTGGTGATGTGGTTCTTTACCGTGCTTTCGGAGATGAACAGCCCCTCGGCGATGGCCCCGTTGTCGAGACCGTTGGCGATGAGGCGGAGCACCTCGCGCTCGCGGGGGGAGAGCGGCTGTGCAGTAGGTTCTGCTTCTCGTCGTCGGAGCGCCTTCGCCGCGACGCCTTGCGAGAGCCACCCCTCTCGCCCTCGTGCCACCCCTCGCACGGCCGCCACGATCCGCTCGGGCATCTCCTCCTTCGTGAGATACCCCGTCGCTCCGCTCTCCAGCAACTCCGCCACGTACTCGTCGTCGTCATAGGCGGAGAGCACGAGGACGCGGACGGCCGATCCTATCGCCCGGAGCCGCCGGGCCACTTCCACCCCCGTCATCTCAGGCATCTCCATATCGAGGATGATGACGTCGGGCTGGAGATCCCGTACGAGCCCCAGCGCCTCCACGCCCGTCCCGGCCTCGCCCACAACGTCGATTCCATTCGCGCGCTCCAGCAGAAGCCGGACGCCAGCCCGAAACAACGGGTGGTCGTCAGCAAGGACGACGCGGATCGCTCCCTCACTCACGGGCGGCACCCTCCGGTTGGGCCGCAGGCAGCAGGACGGCTACGCGCACGGTCGCCCCCTGACCCGGCACCGACTCGACATCAAGACGTCCGCCGAGCGCTTCGGCCCGCTCCGCCATCCCGAGCAGGCCGAACGCCCCGCCCCTCGCCCCGTCGAGCGGTCGGTCGGGGACGCGGAAGCCGCGGCCGTCGTCGCGGACTTCGAGCACGGTTTCCTCGGCGTCTACGGTGAAGGTGACGCGGACAGTGCAAGCGTTGGCGTGCCGGGCGGCGTTCGAGAGCGCCTCCTGCGCGATGCGAAACAGGGCGAGCCGCACGTCCTCCGGCAGCCGCTGCCCGTCGGCGGCCAATTCGAGCTCGAAGTGGAGGTCGGGGTGCGCGGTGCGGAGTGCTCGGACGTGGCTCCGTAGGGCAGCGGCCAGGCCGAAGGGACCGAGGGCAGGCGGGCGCAGCTCGCCACAGATCCCCCGCAGCGACGCGCTCACCCGCCCGAGCGCTTCCTCGACGGGGCGCGTCTCGCCGTTGAGGCCGAGCTTCTCGGCGGCGAGCGAGAGCTGAAGCTTCGCCGTGTAGAGGTCCTGTACGGGGCCGTCGTGGAGCTCGCGGGCGAGATGGAGTCGCTCCTGCTCGCGTCCCTCCGAAAGCCGCCGCTGCGCCTCGGCGATCTCGTCGCGGCTCCGCTCAAGGATCCGCATCCGTCCGCGCTGCCACGCCCACGCCCCCGCGAACCCCACGCCGAGCACGCCGAGCGCGAGCGCGAGCCGGAACCACCACGTCTCCCACACCGGCGGCACGACGGTCAGCGGGACGGCCAGCCCCGCCTCGTTCCACACCCCGTCGTTGTTGGAGCCGCGCACGCGGAAGGTATAGCGCCCGCCATCGAGATTCGTATACGAGACGTAACGTCGGGTGCCCGCGTAGTGCCACGTGTCGTCGAAGCCTTCGAGCTTGTACGCGTACTGGTTGCGCGTGGGATTGGCGAAGTCGAGCGCGGCGAACTCGAACGAGAAGAAGTTGTCCGCGTGCGTGAGCCGGATTCCGTCGGGTGGTGGCGTCGCGGGCCGGTCGAAGATGCGGAACTCGGTGAGGACGACGGGCGGGGCGTGCGGGTTGGCTGCGATAGCGGCGGGATCGAACCGGTTGAACCCGCCGATCCCGCCGAAGAGGAGGTCGCCGTTGCGGGCGCGGTAGTAGGCCCCCTGGTTGAATTCGTTGCTCTGCAGCCCGTCCGAGGCGTCGTAGGTACGGATCGTCCCGTCCGCTGGGTCGAGTCGGGCAAGGCCCTTGTTCGTGCTCAGCCAGAGGCAGCCCGCGTCGTCCGGGAGGATGCCGTAGACGAGTTCGTTGGGAAGTCCGTCACGTTCGGTGACATGGCGGAAATGCCCCGTCGCCGGGTCGAGCCGGTCGAGGCCGCTGTTCGTCCCCGCCCACACGCCACCGTCTTCGGAGGGGAGGAGCGAGAATACGCGGTTGTCGCTGAGACTGTACGGGTCCGACGGGTCGTGGACGTAGCGCGTCACCCGGCCCGTCGCCGTCTCGACGCGCGCGAGCCCGCCCGTCGTGCCGACCCACAGCACGCCATCGGTGCCCTCAACGAGCGCGATGACTTCGTTGTCCGGGAGGGCGTTCGCTCCCTCGCCATGCCCGAAACGGCGGACGAACGTCTCGCGCTCGCGGTCGAAGGCGTGGAGACCGTCCCGCGTCCCCACCCACAACAGCCCATCGCGGGCTTCGAGGAGCGCGTAGACGCGGTGGACGTTCGGATCGCCCGCTTCGGCGTCATCGGGGTTGTGCAGGAACCGGGTGAACCGGCCGTCCGGCTCGCGCCGGTTGAGCCCGCTCGCCGTCCCCACCCACAGCCTCCCGTCGTGGTCGGAGAGAAGCGCGCGGACGTACGAGGCGCTGAGCGCGCCCGGTCCGTCGTCGGCCGTGAAGTGCTCGAACCGGCCGTCGCGCAGCCGGCTGAGCCCGTCCCGCGTCCCGACCCACAGCGTGCCGTCGGGCTCGTCGGCGAAGGCGCGGACGTAGTCCGTGAGTAGGCTCGTCGGGTCGTCATCGACATGGCGAACGTGGTGGAACCGCTCACGCGCCGGGTTCCGCACCGAGAGGCCGCCACTCACGGTCCCCACCCACAACAGGCCCTGCGGGCTCTCGTAGATCGAGCGGACGTAGTCGTCGCCCAGGCTCCCGATGTCGGCGGGATCGTGGGTGTAGCGCGTGACCTCGCCCGTCGCCGGATCGAGTCGGCCCAGGCCGCTGCCCCACGTCCCGGCCCACACGTCGCCCGCCCGGTCCTGCCACACCGAGACGACCCCGTCGCTTGGCAACGTATGCGGATCGGTCTCGTCGTGACCGTACCGGGTGATCCTGCTGGTGGAGGGATCGAGACGGGCGAGGCCGTGCCCGAACGTCGCGATCCAGATCGAGCCGTCGTGCCCCTCGTGGAGGTCGAGCACGTCGTCACCGGGAAGGCTGTTCGGATCGAGCGGAGCGTTCTGGTAGCGGACGAAGCCGTTCTCGCCGTCATACCGCGCGAGCCCACCACCACGCGTCCCGACCCACAGCCGGCCCGCTCGGTCTGCGAGCAGCGTCCAGACCTGATCATTCGGTAGCGAGCGGGCGTCTGTTGAGTCGTGGCGGAAGTGAGTAAACGTACCCGTCGTCTGGTCAAGCCGGTCGAGGCCGCCGCCGCGCGTGGCGACCCACAGCGCACCGTCCGCCCCTTCGGCGAGGTCGGTCACGCGGTCATGGGTGAGGCTGCCCGCGTCGTCGGGATCGTGGCGGAACGCCTTGAAACTGCCTCCATCGAAGCGGTTCAACCCGCCGTCCGAGGTGCCGACCCACAGCGTACCGTCGTGGGTCTGGTGGAGCGCGATGATGTAGTTGTCCGAGAGCGAGCGGGGATCCGCCGGGTCGTGGCGAAAGGTCTCGAAGTCGTAGCCGTCGTAGCGGCCCAACCCATCCTCCGTCCCGACCCACAGGAAGCCCTGCCGGTCCTGAAGCGTCGCCATCACGGTACTCTGTGGCAGCCCGTCCTCCAACCCGAGCCGGTCGAACCGCACCGCTGCGGGCTGCGCGAACGAGGCAGCGGCGAGCACCGCGCCCAGCGCAGCGGCACCCGCGAGGGCAGGGATTCTGAGTATCCAGCGGTGGGTCATGCGGGGACGTGGTAGCTTCTCTAGAAGTAACGCCAACGCGCGCAAGGTGCAATAGGACCGTGGTCCTATGTCCCCTCGTGGTCGATGGCGGCCCCCGGCTGCCATCTTAATTCCTTTGATTGTGCCGTCTTCACGCTCGAGCACGCTACCTTGACCGGCACCGTTCAACTCTCCAGACTCCACTTAGAGGTAAGCCGTCATGGGTGACAAATCTCCCAAGTCCACGCAGAAGAAGGCCGGTCAGAAACAGACCAAGACGAACGACGAGAAGCAGAAGAAGCGCACCGCCGAAGCTGCCAAGCACGTGGTCCCGGCTAAAAAGAAGTAGTCCGCGTTCGCGGCATCCCCTGCCTCACTCAAGGCGCGAAGCCCCTCGGCCATCGGCTTCCGGTGCGGGTGCCGATGGGCTGCGCCCCCGGAACGCCTTCGTCTCGATGTAGATCTGCTGCACTTCCGGGTACTCGTGCAGGATGGCCTGCTCGATGCGCTCCACGGCGGCGGCGACCTCGTCTGTTTCGAGGTCCGGCAGGAATTCCAGTTCCAGGTTGGCGAGGATCTGCGCCGGGCCGAGGTGCATCGTCAGCGGCGGGCGAGCGTGCTGCACGGCACGGTCGGCCCCGGCCAAGCGCTGGACGCCTGCGACCACCTCCGGCGCGGCGCTCTCGCCGATGATCAGCCCCCGGCTCTCGTAGACGAGGAAGGCGGCGACCCCGGCGAGGATCACCCCGATCACCATCGAGGCGATCCCGTCGAGGGCGGGATTCTCGAATGTGTGGCCGAGCCAGATGCCGAGCGCGGCGACGATCAGGCCGGCGAGCGCGGCGGTGTCCTCGACGACGACCGTGTAGATCGCCGGGTCCTTGCTCGTCCGCAGCGAGCTCCACACGGAGCCCTCGCCGATGCCCTTGCGGAACTCGCGCATCGCCACCCGCCACGAGATCCCTTCGAACACGAACGCGAGCGCGAGCACGACGTAGTTCCACGTCGGATCGGTGAGCGGGGCTGGATGCCGGAGGTGGGAGATCCCCTCGTAGAACGAGAGCCCGCCGCCGAGGCTGAACAGGGCGACGGCGACGATCAGCCCCCAGAAGTACAGCTCTTTGCCGTATCCGAACGGGTGGTTCGCGTCAGCGGGCTGCTGGCTCCGCTTCAGCCCGAGCAGCAGCAGGAACTGGTTCCCCGTGTCCACGAGGGAGTGGATGCCCTCCGAGATCATCGCCGAGCTGCCGGTGAAGAAGGCCGCGACGAACTTCGTGACGGCGATCGCGAAGTTGGCGACGATAGCGCCGTAGATGGCGATGGGTTTTTCGGAGTGGGCCACGCGGGTCGCTCGGAAGACGGGGAAGGAGAAGGGCACGCACACGTGGCGCGCAGCACCCGAACGCCCGCTGCCTGCCTCGGGTTCGACGAGGACGTGCCCCCGTTCAAGCGCCCCGATGCACCGTGTCGGGGCTGAACGCGGGGGCGCAGACGGCCCAGTACTCGCACTCCGCGTCGTCGGCCGGGTTCGAGTAGCGGATGCGCTCGCCGGCCTCGCACAGCACCGTCTCCCCCGCCTCCACATCCACGACGCCGCCGTCGTACTCGACGCGCATCGTCCCACGCAGCACGATCGTCACCTCGTCGAACTGCGGCGTCTGATATGGCTCGTGCCAGTTCGGCGGCGCGATCATGTGCGCGACGCTCAGCGAGGCCGTGCCCGTGCTCGCTCGGCCGACGTGCTCCTCGATCAGCTTGTCGCCGGGGACGGGGATACGGACGGGGTCGGTGATGGTGCGGACGGCCATGGGCGAAGGGATCAGCCGACGATGTCGGAGAGCGCGGCGTCGAGGATGTCGAGGCCCGCATCGAGCCCGGTCCGGTCAATCGTGAGGGCGGGGCGGAAGCGGATCGACCGCTCGCCGCAGCCGAGGATGATGAGGCCGCGCTCGAACGCCTCCTTCCGCACGAGGTCGCGGACGGCCCTGGTCGTGAGGTCGAAGGCGCACATCAGGCCCTGGCCGCGCGGGTTCGTGACGGCGCTGTGCCGTTCGGCGAAGCCTTCGAGCTGCTCCAGCAGGTAGCCGCCCATCTCCTTCGCGTTCGCCACGAGATCGTCCTCCTCGATCACTTCGAGAATCCGGTCGAAGCGGACCATGTCCACGAGGTTGCCGCCCCACGTCGAGTTGATCCGGCTCGGCTTGGCGAACACGTTGTGCTCGACCTCGTCGATGCGCCGCCCGGCGAGGATGCCGCAGACCTGCGCTTTCTTGCCGAAGGCGAGGATGTCCGGCGTCACGCCGAGCCCCTGATAGGCCCAGAACGTGCCGGTCAGCCCGACGCCCGTCTGCACCTCGTCGAAGATGAGGAGCGCGTCGTTCTCGTCGGCGAGGTCGCGGAGTTGCTGGAGGAACTGCGGGCGGAAGTGGTTGTCGCCGCCCTCCCCCTGGATCGGCTCGATGATGATGCTGGCGATGTCATCGGGGTGGTCGTGGAAGTAGCGCTTGGCTTGCCGGAGGGCGAGGGTCTCGCGCTGCTCGATGTCGTCGGCGTACTCCGGCCCGTTCATCTTCGGGTTGAGGACGCGCGGCCAGTCGAACTTCGGGAAGAGGGCGACCTTATTCGGGTCGGTGTTCGTGAGCGACATCGTGTAACCGCTGCGCCCGTGGAACGCCTGCTCGAAGTGCATCACCTGATGGCCGCGCTCGGAGCGGTAGCCGCCCGCGAAGTTCTTCCGCACCTTCCAGTCGAACGCCGTCTTCAGCGCGTTCTCGACGGCGAGCGCACCGCCCGACACGAAGAAGGCGTGCGGCAGTTCGTCGGGAATCCCGACGCGCCCGAACGTCTCGACGAAGCGCGCGAAGTGGCCGGTGTAGACGTCCGAGTTCGACACCTTGTTGACGGCCGCGTCCATCAGCCGCTCCAGAAACGCCGGGTCGTTCCGCAGCTTTGGGTGGTTCATCCCGAGCGGGTTCGACGCGAAGAACGTGAAGAAGTCGATGTAGTCCCGGCCGCTGACCTCGTCGCGGAGGTACGCGCCCTGGCTCTTCTCCATGTCGAGGACCATCGGAAAGCCGTCGGTGAGCAGGTGCTCCCCGAGGGTTTCGCGGACGTTCACGGCGGCGGGCAGGTGTTTATCGGCGGTCATCATAGGCGTCGCGTATAGGGTGCGGGCGGTCCCGCGCATTCGTGAGCGGTTGGCTCGTACATACTTGGGAGGCAGAGCAAGTATAGCGACGGGCAGGGCTGCGTCCCAAGACGGTAACGAGGAGACCGGAGGAAACTCCGCAAAGACCCGCCGGGTTGGAGCGGCCCCACCCGCTTTCGGGCCTCGCACGGTTGGGCGGGCATCACCGCCATCGTACCTTGCCAGACCTCTCCACGACGCTCCGACCGATGGCCGATTCCCGCACGACCACGCCGCGCCGCCCCGGCGACATCGCCCTCAAAACCACGGCTCCCGCCGGCGGTGATGGTTCGACTTCGCTCACCACAGGCTTCGCGAGCGATGGCTTTTTCGAACTCCCCGTCGTAGAGAAGCCCGTCGCCGCGAACCGGCCGGGGCAGCGGCCCGAGTGGCTCCGCGTCAAGCTCCCCTACGGCGAGACGTTCCGCCGCGTCTCCGAGATCATCGAGACGCACGACCTCCACACGGTCTGCCAGAGCGCACGCTGCCCGAACATGGGCGAGTGCTGGACCGCCGGCACTGCGACGTTCATGATCCTCGGCGACGTCTGCACCCGCTCGTGCAGCTTCTGCGCCGTCAAGACCGGCCGCCCCACCGCCGGCCTCGACTACGACGAGCCGCGCCGCGTGGCCGACGCCGCCCGGCTGATGGGCATCCGCCACGTCGTCGTCACGAGCGTCAACCGCGACGAGCGGAAGGACGGCGGCGCGCCGATCTTCGCCGAGACGATCCGCCTCCTCCGGCAGGAGGTCCCCGGCTGCACGGTCGAAGTCCTCGTCCCCGACTTCCGCGGGATCATGGAGGGCGGGGCCGACCTCGTCTTCAACGCGCGGCCCGACCTCTTCAACCACAACGTCGAGACGGTCCCGCGCCTCTACCGCCGCGTCCGCCCGCAGGCGAGCTACCAGCGCTCGCTCGACGTACTCGCGCGCGCCAAAGAGCACGGCCTCCGCACCAAGAGCGGGATCATGGTCGGGCTCGGGGAGACGAAGGAAGAAGTGCTCGATCTGATGCGCGACTTCGTCGGCATCGGGCTCGACGTGATGACGATCGGACAGTACCTCCAGCCGACGAAGATGCACATCCCGGTCGAAGAGTTCGTCCACCCGGACACGTTCCGCTGGTACAAGGAGCAGGGGGAGGCGCTCGGGCTCGGCCACGTCGAGAGCGGCCCGCTCGTGCGCTCGTCCTACCACGCGGAGCGGCACGTCTGATGGCCGGCCCGCGCACGTCGTCCCGTGGACTCCTCCTCGTACTGCTCGCCCTTGCGGCGGGACCCGGCTGCTCCAGCCCCGAAGTCATCGAGTCGGCGCAGGCCGTTTTTATGACGCGGCCGGGGTGCCCCTACGTCGTCACGAACAAGACGCGGCGCAGCTTCGCCGTCCTCGCGCCGCGCGGCGACTTCGCGCCCCGGCAGGGCGACCTCCTCGTCGGCGACCTGCGCACCGGAACCCTCTCGCTTCAGGTCGTCCCGTTCGACGCGCAGGCGATCACCGGCACCGTGCCGTTCGAGGTCGTCGGCCACGACCTGTCTCTCGCCGAAGCGCAGGCCCTTTACTACGGGGCCTGCCCACTCCTGCCGGACACCGTGCGCTCGACCGGCCTCCCGCTCGCCCCCGAGGGCGTGCCGCTCAGCGTACCGCCCGACACGACCGGCGTGCCTCGGTAGAGACGCGACATGTCACGTCTCTACGGACATTTCGCGGTCCGCGCCCGGCGGGAAGGGAGATATTGCGGGCTCATCCTCACTTAGCATTCTCCCGACACCCATGGAACGCACGCTCGCCATCATCAAGCCCGACGCCGTCGCTAACGGTCACGCCGGTAAGATCCTCGACCGCATCCTCTCCGAAGGCTTCGCCGTTCGCGCGATGCAGCTGGTGCAGCTCACCCGCGCCGAAGCCGAGGGGTTCTACGCCGTCCACCGCGAGCGCCCGTTCTTCGGCGAGCTGACCGAGTTCATGTCGAGTGCGCCGTGCATCCCGCTCGCCCTCGAACGCGACGACGCGGTTGCGAAATGGCGCGAGGTGATCGGCGCGACGAACCCGGCCGATGCCGCCGAGGGCACGATCCGCAAGCAGTTCGCGACGTCGATGGGCGAGAACGCCGTCCACGGCTCGGACTCCGTCGCGAACGGGAAGCTGGAGAGCAACTACTTCTTCCCCGAGCACGTGATCGTCGCCAACTCGTAACCTGCGACCGACCGCAAGCTTCGAGGGGCGACCACGTGGTCGCCCCTCTTTTTATACCTTGACCTCGCCGAAGGCGGCCAGCAGATTCCGGCACGCCTCCTCCAGCACCGGCATCCGCTTGGCGTAGCAGAACCGCAGGAAATAGCGCCCGTCGTCGGGGTCGGCGAAGAACGAGTTGCCGGGGACGGCGGCGACGCCGGCCTCGTCGATCAGCGTCTGGCACGCGGCCCGGTCATCCTCGAAGCCGGGCCGCGTCGTCGCCAGCGCCTCGAAATTGGCGAGCACGTAGTATGCCCCCTCGGGCCACGCGAACTCGAAGCCGCAGCGCTCCAGCGTCTCGCACATCAGCGTCCGCTTCTTCGCGTACGCCGCCTGCATCTCGGCGAAGTACGCCTCCCGGTCCATCGCGAACGCCTCGGCGACTCCGTGCTGGAGCGGCGCGGGCGCGCAGATGAACGCGAGGTCGTTGATGAGCCCCATCCGCGCGACGATCTCCTCCGGCCCGACGGCGTAGCCGAGCCGCCAGCCGGTCATGTTGTACGTCTTCGAGAAGCCGGAGAGCGTGACGGTCCGCTCGTACGCGCCGGGCAGCGAGCCGTGCGAGACGTGCTCGCGCCCGTCGTAGGTCATGTACTCGTAGATCTCGTCGGTGATGGCGTAGAGGTCGTACTGCTCCATCAGCGCCAGCATCCGCTCCAACTCGGCGCGGCTCCAGACCTTCCCACACGGGTTCGACGGCGTGCAGACGAGCACGGCCTTCGTCCGCTCCGTGATCGCCGCCTCTACCTCGTCGAAGTCGATTCGCCATTCCGGCGCGTGGAGCTTCGCGACGGTGCGCTTGACGCCGAAGAGATCGAGGATGCCGGTGTGGTAGCCGTAGAATGGCTCGAAGACGAGGCACTCGTCGCCAGGCTCGAAGAGCGTGAGGCACGTCGCCACGAACGCGCCCGTCGAGCCGACGCTCACCATCACCTCGTCGTCGCTGGCGACGGGGAGGCCGTTGAAGCTCCGCGCCTTCTCCGCGATCCCGGCGCGGAGCTTCGCGATCCCCGCGTACGACGTGTAGATCGACTGATCGCCGTCGATGGCGGCTTTCGTGCCGGCCTTGATCGGGTCCGGCGTAGGAAGGTCGCAGATGCCCTGCCCGAGGTTGATGCCGCCCGCGCGGTTCACGGCGAAGGTGACGGCGCGGATGTCGCTCTGGCGGAGGGCGTCGGTGCGGGAGGCGAGGGGCTTCATTGAGCGGCAAGAGTAAGGGTAGGGACGAGAGGGGCAATATATGCGGTCCAGCTCTCCCTACCCCGCTGGATACTCTGTGGGCCTGCCGATACGCGGTCATAAACTCATCACGCCCGATCCCACTTTGACGGAGGATGCTTCGAAGCGTAGAGCCTTTGAGCGTGCGGTGGTTCGGGAGCGTCAGCGGCGTTCGCGTGCCGTCGTTGTTCTCGCGTAGCATCGCGATGTGGTTCCCTTCGCGCACGAGCCGGAAGCCGAGTGCCTCGAGCGTGGCGAGCACGCGGCGGAGCGGAGCGTTGCGCGGGAACCGCTCCGACATCAGACTGTGACCCCGGCCTCGGCCACGAACACCTCCAGCACCGGTCCGTCCTCGTCTTCCAGGATATCGGCACCAAACGTTTCGACGTGAAACGCGACAGCGCTCGTGGCATCGGCTAGGGCTTGTACGGAAACCCTGAGCGGTGCGACCTTCGGCGTCCTCCTTCCACGCCGCCCATGCGACGCTACGAACTCGCCGATGCCCAGTGGGACGCCATCGCCCCGCTCCTCCCCTCCGCCGCGAAGACCGGGCGCCCCCAGCGCGACGCCCGGACCACGCTCCACGGTGTCTTCTGGAAGCTCTGCTCCGGCGCCGCCTGGCGCGACGTGCCCGAGCGCTACGGCCCCTGGCGCACGGTGAACGACCGGTTCTGCCGCTACCGCGACGACGGCACGCTCGACCGGATCCTCACCGCGCTCCGGCTGAGGCTCGACGCCTCCGGCCATAGCGACTGGACCACGTGGATGATCGACGCCACCTCCGTCCGTGCCTCTCGCGTCGCAGCGGGGGCGCGAAAAGGGGGGATCCCGACGCGACGCCAGAGGCCCAGGCGCTCGGGCGAAGCCGGGGCGGGATGACGACGAAGCTCCACCTCGTCTGCGACGGGAACGGCCTCCCGCTCGCGGTGGGTCCCACGGCGGGGCAGCGCAGCGAGTCGGCGCAGTTTGAGGCGGTCTGCGCCCTCGTCGAGGCCCCGCCCCGCCCACGACGTCTGATCGCCGACCGGGGCTACGACGCGAAGCGCATCCGGGCTTGGCTCCGGGCTTGGCTCCGGGCTTGGCTCCGGGCTTGGCTCCGGGCTTGGCTCCGGGCTCGGCGGATTCGAGCGGTGATCCCGGAGCGGAAGCTTCGTGCCGGGGCGAAGCGCCGCCGCCGGGGTCGCCCGCCCGTACTCGACGCCGAGCAGTACAAACGCCGGAACGCGGTCGA
>JBBSMX010000097.1:0-16085 GCA_038232935.1 Rhodothermales bacterium
ACGGCCTTCAGCGGGATCGAGAGTCGGCTGCCGAAGTCGATCCACGCGGTGACGGCGCGGGGCTTCGAGACGAAGGTGTTCCTGTTCCTGCTCACCCTCAGCCTCGACGGCCTCATGTAGCACACAACTTGGGTTATATACCTTATTCCCTTATTAGGCGCACTAGTATCGCCTCTCGTGCTGATTGCTCCTTTTTTGCTGGTTGGTTTCTGCGTTCTCCTGTACTTCTTGATGCAAAACAGCACCCCCGGTGCGAATCAGCACGGCATCATCTCCAAGGCGTGACCTTCTTTCCGTAATCTGAGTCGAGGCCCTTACCGCCGACGTTACCACTTTGGTTGATGCTGGCTGCGAGTCTGCTTCTAACCTGTGCTCCTCTCAATGACAGGAGCGACGGAAAGGTGATGCGATGAAGCCGGGGTGAGGAGGAGGGAACGTGGGGGAGGACGCCGCGTGTGAGGCGTGCCGCACTGCTGGCAGCCTCGCCGTGTATCTTCGGGCGCTGTCTCTCACCCAACGCACCCGCCCCGCATGAAACGACTCGTCGTCGTAGAGTCCCCGACCAAAGCCCGCACGATCCGCAATTATCTCCCGAAGGGGGAGTACCGCGTCGAGGCGTGCATGGGCCACGTGCGGGACCTCCCGTCGTCTGCCTCCGAAGTCCCTGCCGCCGTTAAGAAGGAGAGCTGGGGCACGCTCGGGGTGAACGTGGACGATGGGTATCAGCCCGTCTACATCATCCCGAAGGAGAAACGGAAGGTAGTGAAGGAGCTGAAAGATGCGCTCAAAGACGCCGACGAGCTCTACCTCGCCACGGACGAGGACCGCGAGGGCGAGTCCATTGGCTGGCACCTGCTGCAAGTGCTCAACCCGAAGGTGCCGGTGCGCCGGATGGTCTTCCACGAGATCACGAAAGAAGCCATCCTGAGCGCGCTCAGCCACACCCGCGAGATCGACCAGCGGCTCGTGGACGCGCAGGAGACGCGCCGCGTGCTCGACCGGCTCGTGGGCTACACCATCAGCCCGCTGCTCTGGAAGAAGATCGCCCCGCGCCTCTCGGCCGGGCGCGTGCAGAGCGTGGCCGTCCGCCTCCTCGTCCAGCGCGAGCGTGAGCGGCTCGACTTCGTCTCTGCCGGCTACTGGGACCTCAAGGCGACGCTGGAGCAGGACAAGCAACGGTTTGAAGCGACGATGGTCGCGCTCGGCGAGCAGAAGCTCGCCACGGGCCGCGACTTCGACGAGAACACCGGCAACCTCAAAGAGGGCAACGACGCCCTCGTGCTCGCAGAGAAGCAGGCGCAGGCCCTCGCCGAGCGCCTCCCGAACGAGCCGTGGCGCGTGGCCTCCGTCGAGTCCAAACTCGTGACGCGGCGGCCGGCCCCGCCGTTCATCACCTCCACTATGCAGCAGGAGGCCAACCGCAAGCTCGGCCTCTCGGCGCGCGACGCGATGCGCGTGGCGCAGAAGCTCTACGAGCAGGGCCACATCACCTACATGCGGACGGACTCGCCGAACCTCTCGTCGGAGGCCATCGGCGCGAGCCGCCGCGCCGTCGAGGAGCGCTACGGGAACGAGTACCTCTCGCCGAAGCCGCGCCAGTTCTCGGCCAAGAAGGGCGCGGGCGCGCAGGAGGCCCACGAGGCGATTCGCCCGGCCGGGACCGCGATGAAGACGAAGGACGAACTCGGCCTCGGCGGTGTCGAGGGCAAGCTCTACGACCTCATCTGGAAGCGGACCGTCGCCACGCAGATGGCCGACGCAAAGCTGCGTCAGACGCGGGCCGAGATCACGGCCGGTGCGGCCGGCCCTGAGCAGGCTACGTTCCGCGCGAACGGGCAGACCGTCGAGTTCCCCGGCTTCTTCCGCGCGTACGTCGAGGGCTCCGACGACCCGAACGCAGCGCTCGAAGACCGCGACAACCCGCTGCCGGAGCTGAACGAGGGCGACACGCCCGACTGCCGCGAGGTCGAGGCGCTCGGCCACGAGACGAAGCCGCCGGCCCGCTACACCGATGCCACGCTCGTCCGTATGCTGGAAAGCGAAGGCGTCGGCCGCCCGAGCACGTACGCCTCTATCATCGACACGATCGTCAACCGGGGCTACGTCCGCCGCGACGGCAAGCAGCTCGCCCCGACGTTCACGGCGTTCGCCACGAACAACCTCCTCGAACACCACTTCGAGCAGCTCGTCGATACCGGCTTCACGGCCGAGATGGAGCAGATCCTCGACGACATCGCGAGCGGTGACAAGGAAGCGGTGCGCTACCTCGACCGCTTCTACCGGGGCGAGAATGGCATCGAGCCGCGCGTCGAGGCCGGGCTCGAAGGGATCGATGCCCGCGAGATGTCTACCATCGAGCACCCGAAGTGGGGGCCGTTCCGCGTCCGCGTCGGCAAGTTCGGCCCGTACGTCGAGGGCGAGCTCGACGGCGAGACGAAGACGGCGTCCCTCCCCGACGCCCTCGCTCCGGCCGACGCCGACGAGGCGAGCCTGCGCCATCTCATCGAGACCAGCAACGAGCCGGACGAGGTGCTCGGCATCCACCCCGAGTTCGACCAGCCGGTCCTCGTGAAGCAGGGGCCGTACGGCCCGTACGTCCAACTCGGCGACGACGATCAGGAGGGCAAGCCGAAGCGGACCTCGCTGCCGAAGGGGGTGAAGCCGGAGGACGTGGACCTCCCCCTCGCGCTCGGGCTGCTGTCGCTGCCGCGCACGCTCGGCGAGCACCCGGACGGCGGGGCCGTGAAAGCGAGCATCGGCCGCTACGGGCCGTACGTCCAGCACGGCAGCGTCTTCGCCTCGCTCAAGGCCGAGGACGACGTACTGAAGGTGAAGCTGAACCGGGCGCTGGAGTTGCTGGCGCAGAAGAAGCAGAAGAACCAGCCGCTCCGTACCCTCGGTAGTCACCCCAAGTCCGGCGACCCCATCGAGGTCTTCGAAGGTCGCTACGGCCCCTACGTCAAGCACAAGCGGACGAACGCGACGATCCCGAAAGGCACCGACCCCGACGAGGTCACGCTGGAGCAGGCCGTCGAGTTGCTTGCGGCCAAGGCAGGCAAGAAAGGCGCGAAGAAGGGCGGACGCCGGAAAAAGACGGCGTAACAAGAACCCCCGACCGCGCGCGACGAGCATCCCCTTCCATAGCGCAACATGGCCGATCAGGAGACCCGTTCGTCGGAGGAGGGCGAAAAGCAAAAGCTGACGCTGCTGAAGCGGATGTTCTCCGAAGACTGGCGTTGGACGCTGGTCGGTGGGGTGATCGCACTCGTCGTGACCTTCGGGGGGGCGTGGATCGTCGGAGAGACGAGCGGGGCGGAAGCCAGGTCGCTCCTCCGCGGGATGCTTCCCACGACGCGGTTCCTGTGCTCGGGCGTGATGACGGCCTCGGCGACGACCCTCGCCCTCATGCTAACCCTCCTCAGCTTGAGCGCGAACGCGAGCAGCAAGCTCAAACGAGCTCACTACGAGCGCATTCGCCAGATTGCGCTACTCGACGCCGTCGCGTTCATCGCGGCGACCTGCGTGCTCCTCTTCCTGAATATCCCCGTTGAGCAGGCGGACAACATTCCCGCCTCGTGGTACACGGTCCTCTACTACGGCTTCCTCGGGGCCTCCGCCGCTATCGGCGGCCTCCTCGTCGTCATCGTGCTGATGCTCTACAAGACGGTGGAGTACATGATCCGGGTCGTCGGCCCAGGGGACATCGAGGACTTCGACCTCGTCGAAGCGCCGGATAAGGACGAAGAAGCTTGAGCCGTAGAGGGTCGTGTACGAAGAGCCCTACTGCCGATTCGTCTCCCGGCGATTTCCCTGTATCCGTCCACAGGAGCGCGACGCGCACGAGCACGGAGACGGTGAGAGCGACCCCGTACGTTCGTGTCCGGCTCATCGGCCCACATCCTCGTCCCGGAGCGAGGCGAGAACGTTGAGGTACGACAGGTAGCGCTCGGGCGCGATCTCGTCGTTCTCGACGGCCTCCTTCACGGCGCACTCCGGCTCGTGGTCGTGCGTGCACGGGGAGAACTTGCAGTCGTCGAGGTAGGGGAGCATCTCGACGAAGTAGCCCGAGAGCTCCTCCGGCTCCATGTCCCAGATGCCGTACTCGCGGATGCCGGGCGTGTCGGCGACGTAGCCGCCCGCGACAGGGAGCAGTTCCGCGAACGTCGTCGTGTGGCGCCCTTTCTTCGTCTTCCCGCTGACGGCACCCGTGCGCAGCGCGAGGTCTGGTTCCACCGCGTTCAGCAGCGTCGACTTCCCGACCCCGGAGGGGCCGGCGACGACGGAGATCTTCCCCGTCAGCCGTTCGCGAAAGTCGTCGATGCCCTCGTCCTGCTCGGCGCTGACGAGGAGGACGGGGTAGCCGAGCCCTTCGTAGAGCGCCTGCCAGTACGCGATGTCCTCGGCGTGGTCTTCGCGTACGATCAGATCCGCCTTGTTGATGACGATGCCGGCGGGCACCCCGTACGCCTCGGCCATCACGAGGAAGCGGTCCACGAAACCGGGGTTGAAAGAGGGCAGCTTCGCCGCCTGCACGCACCACGCGGCGTCTACGTTCGCGACGAGCACCTGCTCGCGCCCGGCGCGTCGGCCCGCCGCTCGCCGGCTCAGCTTGTTGTGGCGGGGGAGGAGCTCGGTGATGAGCCCCGTGCCGTCCGCGTCCATCCGCATCACCACGCGATCCCCGACGGCGACGGGGTTCGTGACGTCGCGGTCTTCGAGCCGGAACTTGCCGCGCACGCGGGCCTGCACGGTCCCGTCGTCCGTACGGACCTCGTACCAGCTCCCCGTGGAGCGGAGGACGAGTCCCTGGCGAGGTTCGAGCGCGGCGGAGTCGGGGGTATCGGGCATGGTGAAACTTGCGGGGTAAGGCCCCGTCAAAACGGGCGTGCAGACCGACTAACTTCGGCGCGGTCGGACCGGCGGGACAACCGCTGGCTCACGCCCGCGCTCTAACCCCGACCCGCCATGCCGGACGCCCGAGAGGACGCGCGCAGACAGTACGCGAAGACGCGCGCCGAGTTTGAGAAGCTGGAACCCCAAGATAAAACCGCCTTCGTCGTAGAAGCCACGTTTACCACGCTCGGCCAAGCCATCGAAGAGACGGGCCGTCAGTTCGCCGACGTGCTGGAGCGCGTCGTGAACTTCGAGTTCGACTTCGGCTCGTGGCGGGAAGAAGGCTCGGAGCCTGATGCGCCGAATCCGGCAGAGCCGCCGTCCGCTGCCCATCGCGCGTCCTCGCGCCGCAAGAAATCAGGGGAAGAAGAGGAATGAGCGAGGCGCCCATAGACAGGACCGAACGCTGGATCGCCCGATTCGAACAGGCGAGCCTCGCCGGGAAAGCCGCCCTCCTCGGCGGCACCGCCGTGCGTTTTACGGCGAACCTGATCGACAAGACGCTCGACCGGGCGGCCGACACCGTCGCCGAAGCCGAGCAGGCGTTCAAGCGCGAGCTAGACCCCACGATGGAGGATGCTAAGATCCTCGACGAGTGGGACGAGGACCGCTGAAGCACCGTCTTGCACCTGGATAAACGCAGAAGGGGACGCAGCGTGTGCTGCGTCCCCTTCTCGTAAGAAATCTGACTATTCGGTTCGCTATTCGCCTCCTTCGCCGCCGTCGTTGGGTTGCAGCGGCTTGCACGTGCGGCACGGCGAGTAGTCCAACATAGCCTCGGCGAGCGGGATGGCGAACGTACGCGAGCGGAGGTGCTTGCATCCCTCTCGGTGGAACTTGTGGCCCGTGCGAGTGACGTAGACCACGGTTTCACCATCCACGGGGGAGCCCGACAGAACGTGGCGCAGCGCCTCAGCCTGCGAGGCCTCGGTGGCACCCGAACCGGCCCCGCCACCCGCTGCCCCGCCGCCGGTCACCGCCGAACGCACGGGCTCTACCGTTTCCGTCTCTACCGTTTCCGTCGCTGGCTCCTCGGCCTCGGCTACCGTGAGTACCGACTCCGGCTCGGGAAGGCGGCGAAGGAGAACAGCAGAGACGTAGCCAGTCGTTTGGTCGCCTACTAGTCGAACCTTGCCCCAGCCCCGCTCGACGGCGAGCACCTGGAACGGAACGCCAGGCCGGATTACGCCGAACGCCTCATGGCCCATGCCCGGGCCGACTCGCACGTTCGCCCACTCGTTTACCGTGCGGCGGACGCCAGCGTCAGCGGGTATGTCGGCGAACACCACTTCGAAGAGCGGCTGGCTCTTCGAAGTGGATGCGCCCTCATCAGTTTTGTAGGAAGCCAAGCCGGCCGATCCAAACCGCGACACGTAAGGGCGAAAGGCGTAGCCCATGCGCTGCGATCCTTCCACCTCGTACACCTCATACCACCCCTGCTTGTCGGCGACGGGCGAAACTCGTACCTGGTCGTCGCGGGTGATCGACGACACCTCTTGCGAGAAAGCGTCGGGCTGTGTATAGATCTTGTCCGCGAGGAGATAGCCTACCTGTTGGTCCGCCTCCGCGCCTTCATTGGAGGCCGACCGAGAAGGGACGCCGGATTGCGCGCGGACAGTGGGTGCGAACGAGCAGGCGATGAAGGCGAGCCAGAGAAAAAGGTTGACGGTCGGTCTCAGCACGGAGCGGGTCGAGGACATAACGCGACTTCGGTGATCGTTCAACCGGGGCAGGGTATAGGATATGGATATGTACAAGGGGTGTACAGGCATTCCCACAAGAATGCCTGTACAGAAATCGTTCCGCCTGGACGTGTGGAGGGGTTGAATATAGCTAAACTCTGCAGGGAAAAGCGTTGTGTAGTAGGTGTTAAACGCACCGCTCGTACGATGACGAGCGGTGCGGTATGGGGAACCACGTGGGGTGAAAACCCGCTAGTTCATCACCGTTTCGCCTTCTGCAGTCGGTTGGGGCATGGAGTGGCTGTTGCCGGATAGCAACTGCTTCTCCTTCTCAGGGAGGGAGAACTTCTCTGCGGGGTCCATCTTTGCTTCGGACTCCAGCACATGCTCGAACAGCTCGCTGATGCGCGAAATGTAGACCACTTCGAGCCCTTCGATGGCGCTCTCCTTGACCTCGTCGATGTCCTTCTTGTTCTTCTCGGGCAGGACCACCTTCTCGATCCCAGCGCGTTTGGCGGCCAGCACCTTCTCTTTGATCCCGCCGACCGGCAGGACGAGCCCGCGGAGCGTGATCTCGCCCGTCATGGCGACGGTGTGCTTGACACAGCGCTGCGTGTAGATGCTCGTGAGCGCGGAGATCATTGCCACGCCCGCGCTCGGACCGTCTTTGGGAATCGCGCCGGCCGGGACGTGCACGTGGAGGTCCCAGTACCGGAAGGCATCGAGGGGGATGTTGAGTTCGTCCGTGTGGGCTTTGAGGTAGGAGAAGGCGGCCTGCGCGCTCTCCTTCATCACGTCGCCGAGCTGGCCGGTCAGGATCAGACGGCCCGTTCCCCTGCTGAGGCTCGCCTCGATGAAGAGGATGTCGCCGCCGACGGGCGTCCACGCGAGCCCCGTCGCCACGCCCGGCACCTCGGTGCGCTCGGCCACATCGGAGAAGAACCTCCGGCTACGGAGGTACGCCTCGACATCGCCTTGCTCTATCGTCTCGTGCTCGGTTTCCCCGAGCGCTACTTTTTTGGCGACGCCGCGCACCACGCTGCCAATCGTCCGTTCGAGCTGGCGGACGCCGCTCTCGCGGGTGTAGCCGTCGATGATGAGAGCGATGGCGTCGTCCGTGATCTCGAACTGCTCGGGCTTCAAGCCGTTGCGCTCGACCTGTCGCGGGACGAGGTACTGCTTCGCAATCGCGAGCTTCTCGGACTGCGTGTAGCCGTTGATCTCGATGACCTCCATCCGGTCTCGGAGCGGGGGCGGGATCTGCTCGAGGTAGTTCGCTGTCGCGATGAACAGGACCTTCGAGAGGTCGTAGTCGAGTTCGAGGTAGTGGTCATTGAACGTGTCGTTCTGCTCGGGGTCGAGGACTTCGAGCAGGGCCGAGGATGGGTCGCCGCGGAAGTCGGCACCGAGCTTGTCCACCTCGTCGAGCATGAAGACGGGGTTCGAAGTGCCCGCCTTCTTCAAGCCTTGGAGGATGCGGCCGGGGAGCGCGCCGATGTAGGTGCGCCGGTGGCCGCGGATCTCGGCCTCGTCGCGGACGCCGCCGAGCGACATGCGCACGAACTCGCGGTCGATCGAGCGTGCGATGCTCTTGCCGAGCGAGGTCTTGCCGACGCCGGGCGGGCCGTAGAAGCACAGGATCGGGGCCTTCATGTCGCCCTTCAGCTTGAGCACGGCGAGGTATTCGAGGATACGCCGCTTGACGTCTTCGAGCCCGAAGTGGTCCTCGTCGAGGATCTCCTCGGCCCGTTTGATGTCGAGGTGGTCCTCCGAGTAATGACGCCACGGGAGGTCCAGGATGGTCTCCGCGTAGTTGCGGACGACGCCGTACTCAGGGCTGGCGGGGTTCGTGCGGGCGAGCTTGGTGAGCTCTTTTTCGAGCGTCTCGCGGACGTTCTCAGGCAGCTCGTCGCCGCGCTCCTCCATCCGATCCCGCAGCTCCCCGGCTTCGGCCCCGCCGCCCTCACTCTCGCCGAGCTCATCCTGAATCGTCTTGAGCTGCTGGCGGAGGAGGTACTCGCGCTGCTGCTGATCCACGTCGGTCTTCACCTTCGAGCGGATCTCCTCGGAGATCTGGAGCACCTGGATCTCCTGCTGGAGGTACTTCATCACGAGCTGCGCGCGCTCGATGATCGGGACCGTCTCGAGCAACTCCTGCTTGTTCTCCACGTCGATCTGGAGGTTCGACGCGATGAAGTGGATGAGGAAGCTGGGAGACTCGATGTTCTGGATCGCGTAGGCCGCCTCGCTCGGGAGGTTCGGGCTCATGCTGACGATCTGGATCGCGAGCTCCTTGATGGAGCGGACACGGGCAGCGAGCTCGATGTCCTCCTCCGGCGCGTCTTCGTCGATGGGCTCGACAGTCGCACGGAGGTAGGGGTCCTCCTGTGTGATCTTGGTGATGCGGAAGCGCCGCTTGCCCTGGATCACGATGCTGACGGAGCCGTCTGGCATCTTGATCAGCTTGAGGATCGTGGCAACGGTGCCGATGCGGTAGAGGTCGTCGGCCCCGGGGTTCTCGATCTCGGCGTCGAGCTGGGAGACGACGCCGATGAGCCGGTCGCCGGCGTAGGCATCTTTGACGAGCTTGAGCGAGGCGTCGCGCCCGACGGTGATCGGGAGGACGACGCCGGGGAAGAGGACGGTGTTGCGGAGGGCGAGCACGGGGAGGTCGTCCGGGAGATCGGCCTCGTGCATCTCCTTCTCCTCATCCGGGGTGAGCAGGGGGATGCTTTGTGCGGCCTCTTCGTCGGCGAGCCACAGCGGGATTCGAATCATGAAATAGACCTTAGCATGTCGGAGTCGTGGGGGTGCGGGCGAGCGTGCCGCGCGGCCTTTCTCGAAAGCCCAAAACCATGCCAACCGCCGGGCGTGACAAAGTGGCGGGTTGCGCGCTCGCTCTGCCTCCGCCGTTCGCTACTCGCCGAGCAAGCGGTGGATCGTCGCGTCGAGGGCGTCGATCTGGAAGGGCTTGCGGACGACGACGTCCACGTGCTTGGACTGGTCCTCAGCGTCGGTGTGGCCGGTGAGGAGGATGATGCAGAGGTGGGGGTGGTGCTGGCGGATGCGGTACGCGAGCTCGCTCCCGCTCATCCCCGGCATCCCGAGGTCTGTCACGATGAGGTCGAAGGGATGGTCCGCGAGCTTGTTCAGCGCCTCGACCCCGCCGCTGGCTTCCTCGACGGCGTGGCCGCGGAGGCGGAGCAGCTTGGCCGTCACATTGCGGACCATGGGCTCGTCGTCCACCACGAGGAGGAGGTACCGCTCCGTCCGGTCCGAGGCCACGGGCGGTGGCTCTGGCTCTTCGATCTCCGTCAGGGATGTCGATTCGGCTTCGGCCGGTAGGGGCGATTCGGCGAGCGCGCCTATGGGGAAGCGCAGGAGGAAGCGGGTGCCTTTGCCCGGCTCGCTTTGCACTTCGATCGTGCCGTCGTGCTCGCGCACGATCCCGTATGACACCGGCAGGCCCATCCCTGTCCCGTTCTCGCCCTTCGTCGTGAAGAGCGGCTCGAAGATGCGCTGCCTGGTCGCCGCGGGCATGCCTATCCCGGAGTCCTCCACCTCAGCAATGACGCCGAGTGTGTCGCTGGAGGTGGAGAGGGTGAGCGTGCCACCCTGCGGCATTGCTTGCACGGCGTTCAGGATCAGGTTGACGAAGACCTCGCGCAGTTCGGACTCGACGCCCAAGATGGGGGGGACGGGGGCCAGCTTCTTGTCGAGTTGGATAGCGATGCCCTGGCGGCGCGGCTCGTTGTACCAGTACGGCCGGGTCAGCGAGGCCACCTCGTCCACGAGTCCGGCCAGGTCGATCTGCTCGAAGCGTTGCTTGTTCTCGTGGCGGATGTAGCGCTGGATCTTCCGGACGAGGGCAGCGCCGTCCAGCGCAGCCCGCCGGATGGTGAGGAGCTGGCCCTCGAAGCTGGCTTCGTCGCGAGCGTCCGTCATCAGCTCGACGTGGCCGAGGATGCTCGTGAGCAGGTTGTTGAAGTCGTGCGCGATGCCCATCGCCATCTGCCCGAGCATCTCCATCCGCCGCCGCTTCGTCTGGTCCATCGCCCAGCGTTTGGGCTCCTGCAAGACCTCCCCAGTGATCACGACGGGGCACGCGCCGATGTCGGCATCGGGCAGGTGCACCGGGATGAAGTTGAGCAGGACCGGGGCCGGGAGCTCTTCGTCGCGCCGAGCGACGAGGAACACCTGGTGGGTGACCATCGACCCCGCTCCGGCCTCGGCTAGGTACTCGCTGGCGAAGCGCCGGTCCTCCGGCGTGAGACCCTCCCAAAGGTGGCCCCGGCCGAGTATGGCGTCCCAGGCTGCGTTGGAGCCGAGTCGTTGGCCGTCGGCGGTGGCGGTGGCGGCGAGCAGTTCCGGAGCCAACAGAGAGAGAACGTCGGTAGGGCTGGGTTCCATGGGAACGAGATCGGATGGCCTCTATCGGTCGAGGCCGTTGCACCGCGCGGGTGCGGAAGCACGGGCGACACGACGGACTAGGATAGCAGATAGGCGGGCTCGGACGCAAGAGGGGAGCGGAACTGTACGCGCGTCATCGTCGCGTACGCCGTCAAGTCGTAGCGAATCCGCTGGCCGTGCTCCCCTTTTCTCCGATCCGCCCCTACCTTTGGAGTCCGTCGCCCTCCGATTCTCGACCCCCGACCCTTGACCCTCGACTCCTTATGTGGCACGAGAACATCCTCGGCAGCATCGGCGATACGCCGCTCGTGAAGCTGGGCCGGATCCCGGCCGGGCTCCCCTGCACCGTGCTGGCGAAGGTCGAGTTCTTCAACCCCGGCGGCTCCGTCAAGGACCGCATCGGGATTGCGATGATCGAGGACGCGGAAGCGAAGGGGCTGCTCAAGCCCGGCGGCACCATCATCGAGGGGACGAGCGGCAACACGGGCGCGGGCCTCGCCATCGCCGCCATCGCGAAGGGCTACAAGTGCATCTTCACGACGACCGACAAGCAGAGCCAGGAGAAGACCGACGTGCTCCGCGCCTTCGGCGCCGAGGTCATCGTCTGCCCGACGGCTGTCGCCCCGGACGACCCGCGCTCGTACTACTCCGTGGCGAAGCGGCTCTCCGAAGAGGTCCCCAACTCGTTCTACCCGAACCAGTACGACCACCCCGCCAACACCGAGGCCCACTACCGCACGAGCGGTCCCGAACTGTGGGAGCAGACGGAGGGCCGCATCACGCACTACTTCGCCGGGGCCGGCACCGGCGGCACGATCTCCGGCACCACGAAGTACCTCAAAGAGCACAACCCTGAGCTGAAGACGGTCGGCGTGGATCCCTATGGCTCGGTCTACTACACCTACTTCCACACCGGTGTCTTCGAGGACTCCGAGATCTACCCCTACTTCACCGAGGGCGTCGGCGAGGACATCCTCGCGGGCAACATGGACTTCTCGCTCGTGGACGACTTCGTGCGGGTCACCGACAAAGAGGCGATGCAGATGACGCGGCGGCTCGCGCGCGAGGAGGGCCTCTTCGTCGGGCAGAGTTGCGGGATGGTGGTGGCCGGGATGATGCAGTGGCTCCGGGCACACCGCGACGAGCTGAGCGAGGACGACGTGGTGGTCGTGCTGCTCCCGGACTCCGGCTTCCGCTACCTCTCGAAGACGTACAACGACGAGTGGATGCGCCGTCACGGCTTCCTCGACGAGCCCACCGTGGTGACCGTCGCCTCGATCCTGCACGGGCGCAACGGCGAGCGCGGCATCGTCGCCCTCGCCCCCGAGGACACCCTCGCCGAGACCATCGGCGTGATGGTGCAGCACGGGATCAGCCAGGTGCCGGTGATGGAAGACGGGAAGGTAGTCGGGAGCCTGACCGAGCGGCGGATCCTGAACCTCCTCATCGAGGAGCCGGAGGCGCGCGACCGCGCCGTGCGCGAGGTGATGGGGGACCCGCTGCCGATCCTGCCCATGCATGCCACGCTCGAAGAACTCTCCGAGCACCTCGATGCGCAGACCGGCGCCGTGCTCGTCCACGCCCCCGACGACGACCACTACGACATCATCACGCGGTCCGACCTCATCTCGGCACTCGCCGAGGCCGGCCGCGCCCACAAGAGAACCCGATGAGCCAGGACTCCGAAACCCCGAAGAAAGAGCAGCCGCCCCAACTCAACATCGAACTGAGCGAGGACGTCGCCGAGGGGACTTACTCGAACCTCGTGATGATCGCCCACTCGCCGGAGGAGTTCATCCTCGACTTCATCCGCGTGATGCCGGGCGTGCCGAAGGCGCGCGTGAAGAGCCGGATCGTGGTGACGCCGCAGCACGCGAAGCGGCTGCTCGGCGCGCTCGAAGAGAACATCTCGCGCTACGAGGCCAGCTTCGGCCCGATCGGCGAGGGCGGCGGCGCGCAGCCGAAGTTCTCGTTCAACATTCCTGGCGGCGAGGCGTAGCGCCTCGCGATGCCCAGGAAGTGAGGAGGGCGTAGCGCTTGGCCCGCTGTGCCACGCCGCGGTGGTAGCTCCGCGCTAGCGCGAAGTAGCGCCGGCTGAAGAACCACGCGAGGTAGACCAGCGGCAGCAGCACGAAGACGAGGTGGAGCGGCCAGTGCTCTACGAGCACCTCGTCGATGGACGTGGGCGTTTGGGGGGCGAGGCCCTGCGCCTGCCGCCACGCCTCGTAGTCGCGGTCCCGGTGCGTCGCCTCGATGGCCTCGTTCCACGCCTCCAGATCTGGCGCGTGGAGTGACACCTCCGGGTGGTACTCGCCGAAGAGCTCGCTCAGCGTCGTGTCCGGTACGACGTAGCCGTGGATCACGAACGACGCCCCCTGAAGCAGGACGATGACGACCACCGGCACAAGCACGGCATCGCGGAGGAACGGCGTGGCGTGGTGAAGCTCGCGGCGCGTGCGGCGGGTGCTCCGCACGCCCTCGGCTCGCTGGCTATTGCGCGCCGCGAGCCGAAGCGTTGGGTACGGCAGGAGCACCGCGAGCATCGCCAGCAGCAGGAGAATCGGTCCGGCGAGGAGCCACGTCATGGAGGGGGAGTCGGGCGTGCTTTACGCGTTGATGCCGTAGGAGTAAAGGTAGGAATGCAATCCAGGAAGAGTGTCGCCCCCCGCGTGTGCTTTTTAAAGGCGCCCCAGCGTCCGCACGGTCCGCTCGTTCTCGATGTCGCCCGTGTTCAGCGTGCCCGCCGGCTCAAACAGGAGCAGATGCACCTCCTCCTCGGCTACCGGTCGGTGCTCGACGCCGCGCGGGATAACGACGAACTCACCCGCGTCCAGTGTCACCGCGCCGTCGCGCAACTCGATCACGAGCCGCCCCTTGACGACGAGGAACAGCTCGTCCTCGTTCTCGTGCCGGTGCCACACGAACGGCCCCTCCAGCTTCGCCAGCTTGACGTGCTGCCCGTTCAGCTCCCCGACGATCCGGGGCGACCAGCGCTCTTCGAACCGGTCGAAGGCGTCGGCGAGGTTGACTTTCCGGATCGGGGCGTCAGGCTCCATCATCTCTCGTCTCGGTGGCCGATCCTATCCCAGACGAGGTGCAGGACAAAAAGGGGAGGGTGTGGGGGGAGAACGGCATGAGCACGCGGGTGGATTGGAGCGACAGCCAAAGGTAGGCGGCAGCAGCCTGCGCTCCAACCCCAGCCTATCTTGACGCATGGTGTACCGTTTCCTCGCCGACCTCGTCGTGGTTGTCCACCTCGCCTTCGTCCTGTTCGTCGTGGCGGGTGGCCTCCTCGTGCTGCGCCGGCCGCGCCTCTCGTGGCTCCACCTCCCGGCGGCGGCGTGGGGCGCGCTGATCGAGTTCGCCGGGTGGATCTGCCCGCTGACTCCGCTCGAAAACCACCTGCGACGGCTCGGCGGAGAGGCTGGCTACGCGGGTGGCTTCGTCGAGGAGTATCTGCTCGCCCTCCTCTACCCGTCGGGGCTGACGCGGATACACCAACTCGCCCTCGGCGCGCTCGTGCTCACCCTCAACCTCGCGATGTACGGCTGGCTGTGGTGGCGTCGGCGCGAGCGTTAGACTGCCCCCTTCACGAATCAACTTCGGAATAACATCGTGACGAACCTTGTACGAACTGCGCTCCTGTTGTTCGGGCTTACCGCGACCGTCCTCGCATGTGCTCAGCCCCCGGAGCACGCTGCCGATTCTACGCTCGCCGAGCTGCGCGACGCTGCCGAACGGTCACACAGCGATGCCCTCCTCGTCCTCCGCGACGGCGAGCCCATCGCCGAGTGGACCTTCGGCAACGAGCGTCGTCCTATCGAGTTGATGTCGGTGCTGAAGCCCGTCGTCAGCCTTGGGATCGGGCGGCTCGTCGCGCAGGGGAAGATCGACTCGCTGGACCAGCCGGTGCACGCGTTCTATCCGGAGTGGGAGCGGGGGCCGAAGCGGGCGATCACCGTGCGTCACCTCCTCACCCACACGTCGGGGTTGCAGAACGTGCCCAATGCTGGGGTGGAGATTTACCCGAGCCCTGACGCAGTGCAACTCGCCCTGGACGCCGTACTGTCGGAGGAGCCGGGGAGCACGTTCCGTTACAACAACAAAGCTGTGAACCTGTTGTCGGGGATCATCGAGCGGGTGTCCGGGCAGCGGATGGATCACTTCTTCGAGGATGAGTTCTTCGGTCCGATGCAGATCGAGGAGTACGTCTGGGATTACGACCCGTCGGGCATACCGTACGCGATGGCCGGCCTCGCGCTCCACGCTCGCGACCTCGCGAAGTTCGGCCGGATCGTGCTCGACGGCGGAACGTGGGAAGGGGAGCGGCTCGTGAGCGAGGCGTACATCGAGGCGATGCTGGCCCCGAGCCAGCCACAGTTCCCATTCCACGGCCTGCTCTGGTGGCGGCTTCCGAGCGAGACGCGGTTCACCCTCGACGAGGCACGCATGGCCGAACTCGCAGCAGCAGGCGTCGCCTCGGCGGACCTCGCTCCGCTTCAGCCGCTCGTCGGGCGGACGTTTACGGCGATAGCCGATGTCATCGCCGCCTTCGAAGAGGTGCTCGGGCCGGGTTGGCAGGACTTCATCGTGGAGCGGTTTCAGCGTGTCGGCGTGCCGCGCGTGTTCCAACAGGACTACGGTGGCACGATGGCGTACTACGGCGACGGCTACCTCGGGCAGACGCTCATGGTCATCCCGGAGCACCGAATCGTAGCCATGCGGCAGGTGGCGAACAGCCAGAACTATAACCCGGCGACGGACGGGTTCGATGACTTCAAAGAGTTGGTGTTGCGAGTAGCCGCCGAAGGGATCTGAGGTCAGCGGTTCACGCGCCACACGAGCACGACGGCGAAGAGGACGTGGCGTAGGATCGCGCCGTGGGGGAGCGCGTTCAACACCCTCACGCAAACGGCGTCCTTTATGAACCGCGCGGACATCTACCACTCCCATCCCGGCATCCTTGGCGGGACGCCCGTGTTCACCGGCACGCGGGTCCCTGTGGACTCGCTCGTCCATCATCTCCGCGCCGGGGTTACGCTACAGGCGTTCCTCGACGACTTCCCGAGCGTCGGGCGCGAGCAGGCCGAGGCGTTTCTC
>JBBSMX010000098.1:0-15999 GCA_038232935.1 Rhodothermales bacterium
GCCGACCTCGTGAAGGAGTACGGCGGCATCGTCGCCTCCGAGCACGGCGACGGCCTCGCGCGGAGCTGGCTCGCGCCGAGTTTCTACGGGACCGACCTCTACGAGGCGTACCGCGCCGTCAAGCACCTCTTCGACCCCGAGCGCCGGTTCAACCCCGGCCGCGTCGTCGAGGCCCCGCCGATGACGGAGCACCTCCGCTACGGCCCCGACTACGCCGCGATCCCCGTGCTGACCGATCTCGACTTCGGGCCCGGCGGCTTTGTGGCGGCCGTCGAGCAGTGCAACGGCTCCGCCGACTGCCGCAAGCGGACGGGGACGATGTGCCCGAGCTTCATGGTGACGGGCGAGGAGAAGGACTCGACGCGCGGCCGGGCCAACGCCCTCCGCATGGTGATCTCCGGCGAGCTTCCGCCCGAAACCATGACGGGTCCCGAGATGGCCGACGTGATGGACCTCTGCATCTCGTGCAAGGCGTGCAAGGCCGAGTGCCCCGCCGCCGTCGACATGGCGAAGCTGAAGTCGGCGTGGCAGGCGAAGGTGTGGGAGACGAAGAAGATGCCGCTGCGGACGAAGCTGTTCGCGGACCTGCCCGTGCAGGCGCAGCGCGTCGCCGGACCGCTCGCCCCGCTCGCCAACCGCATCGCCCGCTCGAAGCCGGCGCAGGCCGCGCTGAAACGCCTCGGCATCACCACGGAGCGGGAGCTGCCGACGTTCGCGCGGCATCCGTTTGACCCCCTGTTTATCGCACCATCGCTCCGGGACGAGTCCCTGCGCTCAGGGCGCGACGAACTGTCCCCCTCGAAGGGGGACAGCCCCGCGAAGCCGCGCAGCGCGAGCGGGGCAGGGGGTCCGCAACGCAGCGTCGTGCTCTACGCTGACACGTTCAACCGCTTCATGGAGCCCGACGTGGCGCGGGCGGCGCAGGCCATGCTCGAAGCGGCGGGCTTCGCCGTCGTCGTTCCGCCGTACCGCTGCTGCGGGCGGACGTACCTCTCGAAGGGTGTGCTCAGCCGGGCGCGGGAGCTGGCGCGGGAGGCCGTCGACACGCTCGCGCCTTACGCCGAAGCCGGGTTGCCGATCGTCGGGTTGGAGCCGAGCTGCGTGCTCACGCTCCGTGACGAGTTTCTCGCGCTGCTGCCGGGCGACGAGCGGGCGCAGGCCGTGGCAGCGGTGGCGCAGACGTTCGAGGAGTTCGTCGCCGCTCGGTCCGAGACGTTCGCGGCGCTACCGTGGAAACAGGCGGGTCGCGTGTTGCTGCACGGTCACTGCCACCAGAAAGCCCTCAGCGGGATGGCTCCAAGTGTCGCGTGCCTGAAGACGGCGGGATTCGAGGTCGAACCCGTGGACTCCGGCTGCTGTGGGATGGCGGGCGCGTTCGGCTACGAGGCCGAGCACGTCGAGGTCTCCCGCGCGATGGCCGAGCGTGTCCTCGCGCCCGCCGTTCGCGCCGCCGCGCCGGAAACGCACGTCGTTGCGGCCGGGACGTCCTGCCGCGCGCAGATCGCCGACACGACGGGCCGCACCGCGCAGCACCCGGCCGAACTCATGCGCGACGCGCTCGGGCTGAAATAAAACGCAGCGCTCCCGAAGCCGAGAGGCCGCGTTGAAGCCGGATGCCGCCGAATCAGAAAATGAACGCCGTCACCGCGCCGCGTATGCCGATTGCGTTTGTGCTGAAGTCGTCGTCGCCGAAGTCATTATCACCCGAAAGGCTCAGCGTTCTGTAAAACGCTTCAGCTGTAAGTCCGACGTTGCGCGCGACCATAAACACCATGCCGCCGGATAGGTCAGCGCTGAAGCCGGAATACGTGGTGCTGAACTTCATGCTCGTGTAGCTCACGCCCGCCGCGACAAAAGGGTACGACTTCGACGAGGGGCCGCCGAAAAAATAGGCGAGTTGCGGACCGATCCCCGTCGAGGTCGAGGAGCGACCAAGGAACTCATTGCTGATATAAAACATCTCCGCGCCTACCGCCAACCCTGGCGTCACGAAATAAGAAAAGCTTGGGCTGAGTTCAAATGTGGTAAGCCGTTCACCATCGTCGTCATCGTCGCCTTGGCTGGTGAAGCTGGCGGTGCCGCCGAGGAGGTAGCTGCCTTGGTCGATGGGGTAGCTCTGGGCGAGTGCGCTCGGAGCGAGCAGGAGGGCGGTGAGGAGGATTGGGAAATAGCGCATGGGGAATTCGGTGGGTGGAGAAGGGACGAGTTCTCCCACATAGCGCTGAACGGAGGGAGGCATTTCAGTATACAAACCGTTAGCCAAAGAATCGGAAGGCTGGCGAGGTGGGGTAACGGTTTTTACATCGAGCATCAGAGAACGACGCGCACCGGGCGGGCACCTGCGGAGGACTTCGGAGTATGTTGGGGCGGCAGACCGGCCGGGCTCGGCCGTTGCCGCCCACCCACACCTCTACCCATCAACACTCCAGCGCCATGCGAAGCACCGGGGCTATCGCCATTCTCTTCGTCGTGCTCGTCGTCGGCTTCATCGGCTGCGCGGGCTGCGGCACCTACAACTCGCTCGTCGGCGCCGACGAAGCGGTCAACGAGCAGTGGGCCAACCTCCAGAGCACGTACCAGCGCCGCGCCGACCTCATCCCCAACCTTGTCGCCACCGTCGAGGGCGCGGCCGACTTCGAGCGCGGCACGTTGCAGGAGGTCGTCGAGGCCCGCGCCCGCGCCACCGCGCCTCAGATCCAGCTCAGCGCCGACGACCTGGATGACCCCGCGAAGGTCGAGCAGTTCGCCGCCGCGCAGAACGCGCTCGGCGGGGCACTCGGGCGGCTCCTCGCCATCAGCGAGAACTACCCGCAGCTCCGCTCGACGGAGAACTTCCTCTCGCTCCAGGACCAGCTCGAAGGCACCGAGAACCGGATCAACACCGAGCGCCGCCGCTACAACGAGCTCGCCACCGACTACAACCGTACGATCCGCACCTTCCCGTCGAATATCTGGGCGGGGATGTTCGGGTTCGACCGGCGCGTGCCGTTCGAGGCAGAGGAAGGCGCCGAGCAGGCCCCGACCGTCGATTTCGGAAGCTAGCCTCGTTTCCTCCCGAGAGGGACGAGGTATGCCTCGCCCCAACGGGTAGTGCTCATGCGCCTCTCCCTCTGTTTGTTCGTCCTCGCGCTCGCGGTAGTCGCCGTCGGCGGGGCCGTGGCGCAGGACATCCCGCCGCGCCCCTCGCTGTCGGAGGGGCTCGTGATCGACCGGGCCGGGCTGCTCTCGAGCGCGGAGCGGCAGTCGCTCAACCAGAAGCTCATCGCCTTCGACGACTCGACCTCGAACCAGATCGTCGTCGTCATTCTCCGGACGCTCGATGGGGCGGACCCCGGGCAGTTCGCCACCGAGCTTGGGCAGGCGTGGGGCGTCGGGCAGGGGGCGAAGGACAACGGCGTCGTCCTGCTCGTCTCGACCGAGGACCGGCAGGTGTTCATCGCCACGGGATTCGGGCTCGAAGGGGCGATCCCCGACGCCGTGGCGGGGCGGATCGTCCGCAATGTCATCGTGCCGAGCTTCCGGCAGGGCCAGTTCTTCGGCGGCATCTCACAGGCGACGGACGCGCTCATGGCGGCTGCCCAAGGCGAGTACACCGCCGAGCCGCGCGGTCAGGACGGCGGTGGGGTCGATCTCGCCCTCATCGTCATCCTCGCCGTGATCGCGCTCGCGATCATCTCGGCCTCCCGCGATGACGGCGGGCGCGGCGACGGCGGGACCACGCGACGGCGGCGGTCGGGGATTCCGCCTGTGATCGTCTTCCCCGGCGGTTTCGGTGGCGGGCATCGCGGCGGCGGCGGCTTCGGCGGCGGAGGTTTCGGTGGCGGTGGCTTCGGCGGGTTTGGAGGCGGCGGCTTCGGGGGCGGTGGTGCCGGAGGCGGATGGTGAGGCGTACTTTCAGGCGCATTCACTGACCGACCCGTACCTCGAATGGACCGTCTCGATACCCTCTTGCAGTACCACCGCGAGGACCCGGACGACCCGTTCGTCCGGTTCGCGCTCGCGCAGGAGCACCTGAAGCGCGGCGAGACCGACGAGGCGCTACGGTATTTCGAAGGGCTTGCCGATGCCCATCCCGACTACGTCGGTACCTATTACCACCTCGGCAAGCTCTACGAGGCGCTCGGGCGGACGAACGATGCTATCCGCACCTATCAGACCGGCGTGCAGCAGGCCGGACACGCTTCCGACCTCCACGCCCGTTCAGAGCTGCAGGGTGCCCTCCTTGAAGCGCAGGGAATCGGGTTCGACGACGAATAGATCAGATGAAAGAGACGATGAAACGATGGCTTCGCCGTGCGATGGTGGCCGGCGCGCTTGTGCTGGCTGTGGCGGCGGCCCCGGAGGTGTGGGCGCAGTCCAGCCCGGTCTACGTCGTGGAGCGCGGCGACACCCTCTTTAAGATCGCGCGTGCGAACGGGCTGACGGTCGCGCAGCTCAAAGCGTTCAACGGGTTGAGCACGGACGTCATCAGCGTCGGGCAACGGCTCCTCATCGAGCCGGGGCCGGGTCGGGTCGGCTGGGAGGTAGACGAGGTGCCTGTACAGGCTCAGGCACCTCGTCCCGAGGAGGCGCCGACCGAGCCCCCGCCGCCCCCGCTCGTCGATGAATACGCGGACGAGCCGGCCGAGGTGGGTCCGTTCGACATCGGTCCGGCCGAGGAGCGGGAGGTCGTGCTGAACCCGCCCGATCCGATCCCGCTCGGCCCGCCGCCGCCGCCGCCGCCGCCCGCGACGGTCTCGCGCGTACGCATCGGCGCGGGTACGAGCGGTCAGGTCATCCTCTCCGCGCCGGTGTCGGCGGAAGCGTCGCAGGTCCACGTCGTGCAGGCGGGGGAGACGCTCTTCAGCATCGCCCGCCGCTACGGGACGACGGTGGACGCGCTCCGTCAGCGGAACGGGCTCCGTGGGGATGCGCTCGCCGTCGGGCAGCAGCTCGCCGTGGCGGGCTCGGCGCGGCCCGTCGCGCCGGTCGTCCTGCCGCAGGAAGGGCGCGTGTACGACGTGACGCAGAGCACTGTCGGCGACGATCAGGTGCACACCGTCGTGCGCGGCGAGACGCTCTACAGCATCGCCGCCCGCTACGGCACGACGGTCGGCCGGCTGCTCGCCGTCAACACGCTCACGACGGCGCCGCTGCCGGCCGGGACGCTCATCGTCCTCCCGGACTCCGTCGGCATCGAGCATTACCGCGAGCCCGCGCCCCCGCTGCCCGCCGACGAAACCGGCCTCGCCCTCGTCTACCCCGATTCCTACGTGGGGCGCGAGACGATCAGCGGTGAGCCCTACGACCCCGCGGCGCTCACGGCGAGCCACCGGACCCTCCCGTTCGGGACGGTACTCCTCGTGTCGATGCCCGCGACCGGTCGCAGCACGCTCGTCCGCGTCAACGACCGCGGCCCCGTCAGCGAGGGGTTCCTGATCGAGCTGTCGGAGGCCGCCGCCGCAGCGCTCGGACAGAATCCGGGGGCCGCCGAGAAGGTGGAGCTCCGCATCGCGCAGTAGGGAGGCCGCGTGAATCACGGGCGGGAATAGACCACGGCACATCGTTTGAACGTTCGTAGCGCAGGTTTCACCTGACGATCTGACGCTATGCACAACGGACTCCGCACGGCCGGACTGATGGCCGTCCTCATCACGCTCGTCGCCCTCATCGGCTACGCCCTCGGCGGCAACAGCGGCCTCGTGATCGCCTTCGTGATCGCGGTGGCGATGAACGTTGCCTCGTACTGGTACAGCGACAAGATCGTCCTCAAGATGTACCGGGGGCAGGAAGTGACGCGCGCCGAAGCGCCCGAGCTTTACAACATGATCGACGGGCTGCGGCAGCGAGCTGGCCTCCCGATGCCGAAGGTCTACGTCCTCCCGAGCGAGCAGCCCAACGCATTCGCGACGGGCCGGAACCCCGAACACGCCGCCGTCGCCGTGACGAACGGGATCGTGAAGCGGCTGAACCGCGACGAACTGGCCGGCGTGCTCGCGCACGAGCTCGCGCACGTCAAGCACCGCGACATCCTGACCTCATCCGTCGCGGCGACCCTGGCCTCGGCGATCACGCTCCTCGCCCGCTTCGCCATCTTCATCCCCCTCGGCGGGCGCGACGACCGGGGCGGCGGCCTCTCCGGTCTCCTCATGCTGATCCTCGCACCGATTGCCGCGATGCTCATTCAGATGGCGATCAGCCGCTCCCGCGAGTTCGCCGCCGACGAGGGCGGGGCCGAGATTTCCGGCAACCCCGACGCGCTCGCGAACGCCCTTCTCCGTCTCCACGAAGGGGCCGAGCACGTGCCGATGGCGGCAAATCCGAGCTCGGCGCATATGTTCATCGTCAACCCATTCGCCGGGCGGATGGGCGGGATCGCGAAGCTCTTCGCCACACACCCGCCGGTCGAAGAGCGGGTTCGCCGGCTCCACGCGCTCTCCAAGCAGTCCGTGTGAGAGCCGGGCGGGGACGGCGCGTTGCAGGTGGGCTGTGAGGGGATGTGAGACGGGGTGCTGTTTTTTTACCCTCAACTTCGCTCGGGTCATCCGGTATACCTCCCGAAACAGCCGGCTACGCAGCCGCATGGGGCGGCCCTGGGCCGGGGAGGAAGAGACAATGAGCGAGCGTATCCGTGCTCTCGTCGTCGACGATGAGGGGCCGGCGCGGCTTCGGCTGCAACGGCTCCTCGAGCGCGAACCCGACATCGACCTCGTCGGCGCGTGTTGTTGCGGCACGGAAGCGATCTCGATGGCGCGGGCCGAGCGGCCGGACCTCTCTCTTCCTCGACATCCGCATCCCGCCGGACGACGGGTTCGCCGTGCTCGAGGCGCTGGGAGATGACGTGCCGCCGGCCGTCGTGTTCGTGACCGCCTCCGACGAGTACGCGCTCCGGGCGTTCGAAGCGAACGCGCTCGACTACCTCCACAAACCGTTCTCGGCCGAGCGCTTCCAGGCGTCCCTCGCCCGCGTGCGGACGCGGCTCCGCGAGCACGAGGCGGGACGGCACCACGACCGCCTGCTCTCCCTCCTCAGTGACCACGCTGAGGACCGCGCGCACGCCGGCGTCGGCGACCGCCTCGTGATCAAAACCGGCAGCCAGCTCGTCTTCCTCGATCCGGGGGACGTGGACTGGATCGAGGCCGAGGGGGTGTACGTCCGGCTCCAGGTCGGGGCCAAGTCGTACCTCCTGCGCGAGAGCCTCCACAACGTCGAGCAGCGGCTCGACCCCCGCCGGTTCCTCCGCATCCACCGCTCGACGATCCTGAACCTCGACCGGGCGAAGAAGATCGTCCCGCACTTCAACGGCGGAGCGCTCGTGATCCTCCGCGATGGGCGGCAGCTCAAGATGAGCCGGGGCTACCGCGACCGCGTCAGCGCGACGCTCGGCTAGCGCCCTGCGTTTCGCACGCGCGAGCGGGCCGTTCGCAACACGGCGGGGCGTTCTGCGACATCGGGGTAACTCGGGCGCTGATTTCCCGTAGCGAGGGGCAACCAATCGTCGCAACCTCCTCCCGCGACGTGCGGTGTTGAGATCGGGCCGGCTCCGGAGAAGGGATAGCTCCGGGGCCGGCCTTGTTGTGTGGCAGGCCTATTCCCGTTACCGGGGGCGAAAGGATAGTAGAGGGAGTGGGAGCCAGGGGCGAGCCGGTGCCCCGCCTTCTGCATTCCGCAACAGCCGGCGGCGACTCGCACCGGCGGCGGGCAGGCGGCAACAAAGGCGCTGGCAGCGGGGGCGGTGCGCGGTAGCCTGTGCGTGGAGTTCCTCCACCCACCCAGCCGGTGACCGCCATGAACAGGTTGCTACTCGCTTTCGCTTTCGTCCTCTCGCTCGCCGTGCCCGTGCTTGCCCAAGACGCCGTCATCCGCGGCACCGTCACCGAAGCCGGCACCGATACCCCGCTCCCCGGCGTCAACGTGTTCCTCCAGGAGCTCCGTCTCGGCAGCGCCACGAACGTCGACGGCGAGTACGAGATTCCCGCCGTGGCGCCGGGCAGCTACACGCTCGTCGCCACGTTCGTCGGGTACAAGCGCTTCAGCACGCCCGTCACCGTCGCGTCCGGCGCGGCCGTCGTGCAGGACATTGCATTGCAAGAAGACCTCCTCGGGCTCGACGAGGTCGTCGTGACCGGGCAGGGCGCGGCCGTCGAGAGCCGCCGCCTCTCGACCACCGTCGAGGTCATCACGCCGCGCCAGCTCGCCGCCAACCCCGGCAACCGGCTCGACGAACTGTTGCAGGCCCAGCTTCCGGGCGCACAGATCCGCTTCTCGTCCGGGCAGCCCGGCACGGCCAGCCTCATCCGCTCGCGCGGCCCGGTCTCGGCCTCCACCTCGACGACGCCTGTGATCTACGTCGACGGCGTCCGCGTCGACAACCTCAACACGGCGAGCGCGCTCGGCATCGACACCGGTGGCGCGCAGTCGAGCGCGATCCCTGACATCCCGCTCGAAAACATCGAGCGCATCGAGTTCATCAAGGGCGGGGCCGCGACCACGCTCTACGGCTCCGACGCCGCGAACGGCGTGATCCAGATCTTCACCAAGCGTGGGGTCGGCGGGCGGACGGCGCTCACGTTCGAGACCGAGCTCGGGTGGATGCAGGGGACGCAGGACTTCCTTCGCTTCGCGCAGACCGGCGACGTCCTCTACCGCGCCGGGCTCATCCAGCAGTACCGCCTCGGCGGCAGCGGCGGCAGCGAGGCGCTCAACTACAGCTTCTCCGGCAGCCTCTACGGCGACGAGGGCTTCCGCCCCGGCAACGACCAGCAGCAGTACAGCTTCCGCACCACCGTCGGCGCGCGCGTCACGCCCGCCGTCCGCTACAACGGCACGTTCGGCTTCACCACCAGCGACTTCACGCGTGATGTCAACGCCAACAACGGGCTCGCCTCTTTCGGCAACCTCGAAGGCGGCACCGAAGGCGACCTCAGTGAAATGACCGACGAAGAGATCGCTGCGATCGGGGACTCGATCCGCAACGTCGTCGGCCTCTACCGCTACGAGGGCGACACGCGCCGCTTCCAGACCTCACAGCAGCTCGACTTCGTCCCGATGGAGCACCTCACGTTCAAAGGCATCGTCGGGCTCGACTACCGCGTCAACACGGAGCAGGAGACGCAGGCGCCGTCGTTCCTCAGCGCCGTCGGACTACCGCCGACCACGAGCCAGATCATCCGGAGCTCGCGCCGGTTCTTCGGCCTCACGCTCGAAGGCACGGCCCAGCACCAGGGCGAGGTCGGGGACTTCTCGTTCATCAGCACGCTCGGCGGGCAGGTCTTCCGCGACGACGACCGGCAGGACGCCCTCGTGGCGACCAACATTGCCGAGGGCACGACCTCCGTCAACAACGCCGCCGACCAGACCTCGCTCGACTTCCAGCTCACCGTCGCCAACTACGGGGTCTACGTGCAGGAGAACGTCGGCTACAAGAACCGCTACTTCATCGAGGGCGCGCTCCGGGCCGACGCCAACTCCGCCTTCGGCGACGAGATCGGGCTCGTGGTCTACCCGAAGATCGGCGCGGCGTACCAGCTCTCCGACGAGGCGTTCTGGAAGGGCAGCCCGCTTCTCCAAACGCTCGTCCCGAGCTTGAAGCTGCGGACGAACCTCGGCTTCGCCGGCAACTTCCCGACGCCGTTCGCGAACGACCGGCTCGTCCTCGCCACCCCGATCCTCGGCGAGATCGCCTACACCTTCGACCAGGTCGGCAACGACGACCTCAAGCCGGAGCGGGTCCGCACGTTCGAGGTCGGGGCCAACCTCGGGCTCTACAACGAGCGCGTCGCCCTCGAAGTCACCTACTACAACTCCCGCACTCAGGACGCCCTCTTCACCGTCCCGTTCCTCCCGACGGCCGGCCTCGCCGCGCAGCTCTTCAACGTCGGCGAGATCGTGAACAAGGGGTGGGAGTTCGCCGCGCAGGCATTCCTCGTGGACACGCGCGGCCTCGACCTCCGCCTCACCGCCTCGCTCAACACGCTCGACAACGAGGTCGTCGACGACGGTGGGATCGCGCCGTTCTCCGTCGGCGGGTTCACGTTCCTCGGGCAGTGGGTCGAGGAAGGCAAGCCCGTCGGGTTCCTCCGCGGCGGCAAGCCGACGTTCGACGCGGAGGGCAACCTCGTGGACGTCGAGCGCAACGCCGAGCTCGGCAGCCCGCTCCCCGACGTGTTCGGCACGTTCGGCCTCAACGCGACGCTCTTCGACCGCTTCCGCCTCTTCATCACGGCCGACTACCAGCTCGGCGCGCAGGGCGTGGCCGTGGACGACGTGCTCCGCTTCTTCAATGGCTTCCCCGACGACGGCCGCATCCCGACCGACGCGGAGGGCAACCTCCAGGTCGGCCTGGCCAACTTCTTCGACATCGCAGGCATCTGGGTCGAGGACACGGACTTCCTCAAGGTCCGGCTGATCTCGGCGAGCTATACCGTGCCCGACCGGTGGTTCCGCAACCCGTACGTCCGCAACCTCGACATCGGCGTCCGCGTCGTCAATCCGTTCAACTTCGTCGCCTCGTCCTTCGACCCCGAGGTGACGGGGGCGAACGGGCAGAGCGGGACGGGCGGCGTACAGGACGGCGTGAACCTCGGCGTGTTCGCCTTCGGCACGGAGTCGCCGCCGCGGCAGTTCCTCCTCAACGTCAAGCTCGGATTCTAACCGCGCCCACCGTAGGGGCACGGCATGCCGTGCCCCTACCGCAAACCCACCTGCCATGAACACGCTGCTACGCTCCGTACTCGCCGCCGTGCTCTTCGGCGCGCTCCTCGTCTTCGCCGCCTCGTTCGCCGGGTGCGACCTCCTCGACCCGAGAAGCGTCGAGAACCCGAACGTGACCGAGGACGACTTCCTCAACTTTCCCGACCCGATGGCGTCGTGGCTCCGGGGGATGGAGCGGCAGATCGCCCTCGCCCTCAACAACCAGCAGAACGACCTCGAGACGGGCTACCTCCCCGCCGCCGAGATCGCCTCGGACAACTACGCCAACACCGCCACGTTCTTCAACCAGTTCCTCGACGACCTCACCATCGACAACACCGACGACACGTTCGAGACGGCGCTGCAAGAGATTTCCGACCTCCGCGAGAGCGCCGAGTTCGGGCTGACGCGCGTCGCCGCCGCCGACGAGAACACGACGGACGCGCAGCGCGCCGAGCTCCACTTCTACAAGGGGATGGCGCACCTCCTCACCGGCGAGATCTGGCACAGCGCGCCGGCCGACTCGGGCGGGGCCGCCGTGCCCTCGTCTGAGCAGTTCGCCATCGCCGTCGCGTCGTTCGACGAGGCGCTTGCGCTCGATCCCGGCCGCGTGGACTACACGGTCGCGCTCGCCCGTACGTACCGCAACCTCGGCGACCGCGCCGCCGCCCGCACGGCGGCCGAAGCGGCCATCGCCGCCGACCCGGACTTCGCCCGCTTCGCGCGGTACGACTTTACCAACAACCTCGAAAACGACGTCCAGCTCGCCATGTTCGGGCGGCCGCAGAACGACCTCCAGCCGCTCCCGCGCCTCGACTTCCTCGACCCGAAGTTCAGCAACTCCGCCGCGCCGAACGTGAACGACGATCAGGAAGCCGACGTCGCCTACATCAAAGGCGAGGAGGCGTTCCTCATCCTCGCCGAAGCCCAACTCGCCGACGGCGACCTCGCGGGTGCCCAGGCGACCCTCACCGACCTGCTCGGCGTGGTCGAGGGCCGGAAGCGCGCGACGTTCAGCGACGCCGATGACCCCCGCCTCAACCTCGGCGGGTCGGCTCGCCCCACGGGGAGCGACTGGCTCGTCGCCGCCAGCCCGGAAGCGCCGTTCCGCGACGGCCTCATGCTGGACCGCAGCGAACGCATCACCGTCCCCGTCATCTCCGGCACCTCCGTCACCGCCGACCGGATCGCCGCGCTCGCCGGTCTCGACGAGGCGCTGGAGCTCCTCTACCTCCTGCGGCAGGAGATCTTCATCGGCGAGGGCCGGCGGATGATGGACCTCGGCATCAAGTGGGCCGTCCCGTTCGCGGAGCTCCTCGTCAACCCCAACATCAGCGAGGACGATGCGGCAGCGTCGGGCCTCGTGCCGGACTTCCTCCCCGCCGTCGAGATGGACGCCTTCGTCGTGGACGAGGACGCCCGCACGGTGACGATCCTCCACGACCTCAACCGGATCCTCGTCGAGAACAAAGCCTCCGATCTCGTTCTCCCGTTGCACTGAGCAGGAGGTGCCGAGAGCGCGCGGCGAGGGCCGGGACACTACCGCATCCCGGCCCTCCAGCTTTATAGGCTCCCCGCGATCACGGGCGGATATCTTCGTCCTCAACCGCCCATGCGTGTGAGTTCACGTCGCCTCGAAGTGCGGGTTGTGAATGACCCCGAGCACGTTGCCGAACGGGTCGAGGACGGCCCCGAGCCGGATGCCGCCGCCGACGTCTTGGATGGGTTCGTGGGACGTGGCGCCGTTTTCTAGAAGTCGGGCGAAGGCCGCGTCGGCGTCGTCCACGCCCCAGTAGACCGTCGCGCCGCCCGGCCCCATCGCTGCGCCGTCGTCGGCAGGCACGAGGCCGAGCTCGAAGCCGCCGACATTGAAGCCGACGTAGAACGGCTCGTCGAAGTAGGGGCCGAAGCCGAGGATCTCCGTGTACCACGCTTTCGCGCGGTCGAAGTCACGGACGGAGTAGGTGGTGGTGCGAAGGCCGTGGAGCATGGCGGGCAGAGGAAGGAGAAAGGTGAGGACAAGGAACGGTGCCGACTGCGTCCGCGCAAGGCCGGAACGCTGCGTCGGTCTGACGCTACAAGGGGCAACCGACTCCGCCTCCCATGCCTCTTCTCCCTATTCCAGCGCATTCCGCCGTCCGCTATGCCGTGCCGCTCCGCGAGGGCGGCTCGCTCCCGGCGATCGTCGAGACCGAGGGCGATGAGCTGTTCGTGGTCAAGTTTCGAGGGGCGGGGCAGGGCGCGCGGGCGCTCATCGCCGAACTGATCGTCGGGCGGCTCGCAGAGCACGTCGGGTTGCCCGTGCCACAGCTCGCGCTCGTCCACCTCGACGAGGGGTTCGGGCGGACGGAGCCGGATCCGGAGATACAGGATATCCTGCGCGGCAGTCGCGGTGCGAACGTCGGGCTCCGCTACCTCGACGGGGCCTTCACCTACGACCCCGTCGCCATCGCCGACATGATTACGCCGGAGCAGGCCGCCGACACCATCTGGCTCGACGCGCTGACGACGAACATCGACCGGACGCCGCGTAACCCGAACCTCCTGCTGTGGGAGGACGACGTGTGGCTGATCGACCACGGCGCGGCGCTCTACTTCCACCACGACTGGCCGAGCGTGGACGAGGTCCGCGCCCGCGCGCCGTTCGCGCCGATCAAAGACCACGTCTTGCTTCCTCGGGCCGAAAGCATCACCGACGCGGATGCCCGGCTCGCCCCACTTCTCACGGACGAGGTGGTGCGCTCCGTGGTGGACGCAGTGCCTGATGCCTTGCTGATGGACGCGCCCGAAGGTCGCACGCCGCCGTTCGAAACCCCCGAGGCGAACCGGCAGGCCTACCTCGACTACTTCCACGCCCGCCTCGCCGGCCCCCGCGCCTCCGGGACTCGTCCCTTCGCCGACGTAGCCGAGCGAGCCCGTCAGGCTGTGCAAGCGGCGAAGCCCGAGACGCTGGGATACCGCCGATGAGCGCGCCGATTCATGACTACGACTACGCTACCGTCCGTGTCGTGCCGTGCGTCCACCGCGGGGATTTCTTGACGGTGGGCGTCGTGCTGCACGCCCGAACGGCAGGGTTCCTCGCCGCACGGAGCCGGCGCGACGCGGCGTGGCTCGCCGCCTGTTGCCCCGACGTCGACGCCGATGTGCTGCTCCGGTACCTCGCCGCGTACGAGCGCGTGGCCGAGGGCGGAGCCCACGCGGGGCCGGTTGGGCTGCTCCCGCCGAGCGAGCGGTTCCACTGGCTGACGGCCCCGCGCAGCGCCGTGCTGCAGACCTCGCCCGTCCACACCGGACGAACGTCGGATCCCGCCGCCACGCTCGACCACCTCTTTGCGCAGCACGTCGAGCGGCCCTAATCCTTCGGGGAGGCGATGAGGACGAGGTCGCTCTCGACCCGCTCGGTGCGGGCGACGACGAGCGTGCGCCCGTCCGGCGTCGCCGTCAGGCCGACTTCGCGCAGCGGGACGCCGTTGGCGAGGAAGGCGACCTCGACCATCCCCGTAGTCAGGTTCATGAGCTGGATGCGCACGTCTTCCTCACTCCGATCCACCCAGAACAGGCCGGTCTCGGTGACGGTCCAGTTGCCCCAATCCAGCGCAGATAGGCCCTCGGTCACGAGGCGCGCCCGGCCGCCTTCGACGGGCATCGTCCAGAGGCCCGGTTCGAAGTAGCGCGTGAAATACAGCGTCCGTCCGTCGGGCGATTCCATCGCGGCGAAGCCTTTGTCGGTGGTGACCTGCACGGGCGGGCCTCCGGCAACGGGCACTTTCCAGACCTCCCATCTGCCGCTGCGGTCAGAGCCGAAGTAGATCCAGCGCCCGTCGCGCGAGGGGCGCGGTGCGACGTCGTAGCCCGCCGCATCGGTGACCGGCTGCGGCGTGCCTCCGGCTGCCCCGACGATGGAGATGCCGGCTTGGCCTTCGCGCTGCACCTCAAAGACGATCCGCTCGCCGTCCGGGAGCCAAGCAGGCGCGCCGAGGCCCGTTCCGCCGAAGTCCGTCAGCCGGAGCGGCTCCGACCCGTCGCGGCGTGCGACCCATAGCTCGGGGGTGCCGGAGCGGTCTGAGACGAACGCGAGCCGCGTGCCGTCGGGCGAGAGGGCGGGTTCCCGGTCGGCACCCGAGGAAACGATGAGGGGACGAGTCCTGAACGCTCCGTCCTCGGCTTGCGTGGCTTCCCAGAGGTTCACCTCGATGGTCCACGACTCGACAACGGTGCGGCCCGCCTGGACGGTGAGGGCACCGGGGTCGCGCAGGCCGGGTGCGTCGGCGCGTTCGAGCGGGCCGCCCTCAATAGGCACGCGCCACAGGCTGATGGTGCCCTCGCGGCGCGTCGAAAAGATGAGGCGGCGGCCATCCGTGTCCCACGCGAATCCACGGATTCGACCCTGCTCGTGTGTGACGCGGATGGGTTCGCTACGCTCTGGATCCAGGAGGTAGAGATCTTCGCCGCCGCGCTGGCTGTGCCGGACGAACGCGACCGTCCCGTCCGGGCCGAGGGCCGGGCCGAGGTCGCCGAGTGCGCCTGCTGGAGGTGCGGTGAGGGCACGGCGTTCGCCCGTGGCGAGGTCGAGGCGCAGGAGTTGATACGGGGCCGTCGTGGTGTCCCGGTCCACGACGAGCACGGCGTCACCGTCCGGCGTCCATGCGAGCCCGTACGGCGAAACCGATGCCTCGGCCCGGCGGCGCGGCGTCCCGCCGAGCACGGGCATCGTATAGACGTGGCATCGAAGATCGAGACAGCGGAGGAACGTGAGGGTCTGCCCGTCCGGCCCCCACGTCGGCAGGATATCGCTGGCGCGGGCGTCCGTGAGCTGGCGTGGCGTTTCTGCTTCCAGGTCTTGCACGAAGAGGTGATAGAACGTGCTGTCGCGGGCGAGGGCCGAGAAGGCGAGCCGCTGCCCGGCGGGGTCCAGCGCCGGATACCGCTCGATCCCGGCTGCACGCGTGACCGGCCGAACCGAGGGCACGGCGTCAGGGAGCGGTCCACGCCGGGCGAGGAGCGCGAGGGCGGTGAGGAGCAGGGCTGCACCGATGCCGACCACGAAAAGGGCAGAACGGCGGGTTGTGACGTGCGGTGCGGCAAAATCAGGGCGGGCCGCTACGTCGGCTAGTCCCACGGGGGCGACGAGCCGGTAGCCCGTGCGCGGGATCGTCTCGATGTAGGCCGGGCGGCGGGCGTCGTCGCCTAGGGCTTGTACGGAAACCCTGAGCGGTGCGACCTTCGGCGTCCTCCTTCCACGCCGCCCATGCGACGCTACGAACTCGCCGATGCCCAGTGGGACGCCATCGCCCCGCTGCTCCCCTCCGCCGCGAAGACCGGGCGCCC
>JBBSMX010000099.1:0-15817 GCA_038232935.1 Rhodothermales bacterium
GCGGAAGCCGGGCCTGCTCTCGGGCGGGCAGCGCCAGCGCGTGGCCGTCGGCCGGGCCATCGTGCGGAAGCCGGCCGTGTTCCTCTTCGACGAGCCGCTCTCGAACCTCGACGCGAAGCTCCGCGTGCAGATGCGCACCGAGATCTCGAAGCTCCACCGCGCCCTCGCCGCGACGATGATCTACGTGACGCACGACCAGGTGGAGGCTATGACGATGGGGGACCGGATCGTCGTGCTGAAGGACGGGGAGATCCAGCAGGTGGACACCCCGCTGGCGCTCTACGACCACCCGGTGAACCAGTTCGTGGCGGGGTTCATCGGGAGCCCGGCGATGAACTTCATCACGGGGCGGATCGAGCAGACGGGCGAGGGGGCCGGCGCGGGGTCCGCCTTCGTGGCGGCGGGCGAGGCGCTCACCCTCGCGCTCAACGGCGACGACGCGGCGCGGCTGCGCGGGCACGTCGGTCAAGCGGTGACGCTGGGGATCCGCCCCGAAGATCTCTACATCGCCGGGGGCGCGGATGCCGCTGGGGGCGATGGGGGAGGGACGCCGCGGGCGACGTCCGGGCAGGCGACGTCCGGGCGGGCGACGAGCCGGTGGACGGTGGACGTGGTGGAGCCGATGGGGAACGAGGTCGTGCTCTACGCCCACGCGGGGGAGGGGGCGGCGACGCACAGCGTGGTGGCGCGGGTGTCCCCGCAGGCCGTGGCCGCGCCGGGATCGGAGACGGACCTCGCGCTCGACCTCGGGAAGCTGCACTTCTTCGACGCCGCGACGGGCGTGGCCCTCACCGAGACCGAGCGGGCCGAGCTTGCCTGAGCCTCCTCCGACCGTCTGACCCTTCCGCGACCGATCCGTATCTGGTCCCGCCGCACATGGACTCTCGCTCCCTCTACCAGAGCGCGCGCCGCCTCATGCCGTGGGGCACGCAGACCAACGCGAAACGCCTCCCGGCAGCGCTCGCGGACAACATGCCGCCGTTTTTCGACCGCGCTGATGGGTGCCGCCTCCGCACGCCCGAGGGCGACTGGTACATCGACTATCGCTCGTCGCTCGGGCCGATCATCCTCGGATACAAGCACCCCGCCGTCGAAGCGGCCGTCCGCGAGCAGTTGGAGCGCGGCGTCCTGTTCAGTATGGCTTCGCCTGTCGAGCTAGAGGTAGCGGAACGACTCGTCGCCGCCGTGCCGTCGCTGGAGCAGGTCCACTTCATGAAGACGGGGAACGACGCCAACAGCGCCGCCGTGCGGCTCGCGCGGGCGTTCACCGGACGCGACCACCTCGTCTCGTGCGGCTACCACGGCTACGGCGACTGGTTCGCCTGCGGCACCGGCGCGTCGCCCTCCGTCGTCACCTCCGAGATCACCGGCGTTCCGAAGGCGCTCGACGCCCTCGTGACGCGCGTGGCCTACGGCGACACCGCCGCGCTGGAGCGGGTCTTCGAACAGCGTGGTAGCGAGATCGCCGCGTTCATCACGGTGCCGTATGACTGGAACGAGAACGTCGCCACCGACTTCCTCACGCGGGCGCGGACCCTTACCGAGCAGCACGGCAGCCTGCTCCTCTTCGACGAAGTGTTGACCGGTTTCCGGCTCGCGCGCGGCGGTGCGCAGGACTACTTCGGCGTTACGCCCGACCTCTCGGCGTTTGCGAAAGCGCTCGCGAACGGCTACCCGCTCTCCGCCTACGGCGGACGACGCGACGTGATGGAGATGCTCTACCGCGTCACGCTCACCACGACGTATGCGGGCGAAACGCTCTCCCTCGCCGCCGCCGCCGCCACACTCGATGTGCTTCAGAACGAACCGGTCATCGAGCACATCTGGCGGATGGGCGAGCGCCTCCGCGCCGGCTTCGACGCTGCCGCCGACCGCCTCGGACTCGGCGCGCACAGCTACGGCCTCCCTCCCGCCGTCCAGTTTCGCTTCAGCGACGACGACGCCACCGACGAGCACGCGCAGACCGTCTTCGCCCGCGAGCTCTACCGGCACGGCATCTTCGCCTCGCACCCCTTCCTCCTCTCCTACGCCCACCAACCCGCCGACATCGACGAGACGGTCGAGGTGATGGACGCGGCGCTTGCCGTCGTCGGGGACGAAGTGTTCGCGCAGGCTACTCGCTGAGTCCATACTGCCGGCGCAATGCGTCGGTGGGTACGCCCGCGTGGTCGAGCACGCGGAGCATGGTGCCGCCGAAGATCTTCTCCTTGTCCACCTCGGCAATCCGGCTGTATGCCACCCACCCGAACTGCGGGATGGGGTCGCGCATCGGCGCGTCAGTGCAGTAGAGCACCCGGTCGGCAAGCCCTTCTTCCACGAAGAACTCGATCACGCCGTGGAGCACGCTCGTGAAGGTGAGGTCGAGAAAGACGTTCGGGCGGCTCCGGGCGAAGTCAGCGCGCTCGCGGGCGACTTCCCACGTCCACGCCGAGTGTGCGAGGAGGTAATTCATGTTCGGATAGCGCGTCGCGATGTCGTCGATCTCGTCGAGGAAGCGGTCGCCGATGGCGGTCTGATGGAGCTTGACGAAGCCGCCGATCTCGTTCCCCTTTTTGTACCACGGGTCGTAGAGCGGCGAGTTGTAGGGCAGCCCGACGCGCGGGTTGTACGGCTTGAGGCCGGGGAAGCTGTACGTGTCGTGGCAGAGCGCGATGTCGGCAGCGAGGTCGTCCGACTTCTTCGGGTCGATGGTGGCGTAGCCAATGATGTCGTCCGGGTAGCGCTCGGTGAGGTCGTGGATCAGCTCGTTGCCGCGCCGGTAGTCGATCCAGATGCCGATCCACGACGAGCAGCAGAATCGGTCTACGCCGAGGCGTCGGTTGCGAAGGATCATGTGCTCGGCGTCCCCATGCGGCATCGCGACGGTGCCACTGCCCATCAGACCGTCGTGGAGCACGTGCGTGTGCGGGTCGATGACGGGGATGTGGTCGAGCGGCTCGCCACGCTTCGCCGTGTTGAGAATCCGGCCCTGGTCGCGCTCCGGATACGACTCCGGCAGGGCGTCGAGCTTCAGGAGACGAGCCAGATTGCCGCCGGCCACCTTCGCCTTATCGTCGTCAGACAGCTCGCAGTAATCGACGAACGAGCGGGCCGCGCCGAGGCTCTTGAACGGCCACTCCGATCCAAGCAGCAGCCGGTCCGCGCCGACACGCTCGGTGAGGTATTCGAGCCCGTAATGAATCTGAAAGCTGGAGAACTCGACATACGTGTCCGGGTGCCGGTCGAGGAGTGCGCACACGTCGCGGGTGTCTTCCCACCTCGCTTTCTGCAACAGCACCGGCAGGCCAGGATGCAGCGCGCAGAGTCGGGCTACCTCCGTGAACGTCGCCTGCCGATCCTCGCCGTAATGCCCCACGTCGATGAGCAGGGGAAGCGCTGCCCCTGCGAGCGCGGAGAAGATCGAGCCGCAGACCTCTTCGTCGAAGCGATAGCCGTGGCGGCGAGGAAACATCTTTGCCGCGCGTACGCCCTGATCTAGCATCTCAGCGACGACCTCGGGGCTGGATGCCATCTCGCCCGTGTAGTGAGGTACGAGCACCCAGCATGGGAGCAGTCGCTCGTGCTCCGCCGTCTCTTCGAGCAAGACCTTGTTGCCGTAGGTCGGCGCATACTCACGGGCGAGCCAGTGCCAGACGAGCGCGCCGTGGATGCCCGTGTGCTCCATGTCGTCGAGCAGCGACGACACTTTCCACGGGACGCGGGCATCGGTCGGGCCGTGCATTCCGATGGAGGCGCAGGAGTCAAGGTAGCAGAGCGGCCGTGCGGGCATGAGCTACAGGGTCAGGTGGGGATTTATTCAGCCCACGGGTCGAACAGCACCTTGATCGCCTCTTTGCTTCGCAGCAACTCGACGCCTTCGTGGTACCGGGTGAGGGGCAGCGTGTGGGTGACGAGCGGAGCGAGTTGGAGCGATCCGTTTTCGACGAGCGCGAGCGCTCGCTCAGCCGCGGCCCGATTGTGCTCGCCGTAGCCGAGGAGCGCGAAGCCGCCCCACCAGTGCTCCGGCCCGAATCCAACGTGCTCCCGGAGGACGCCGAAGATCGCGACGGTCTCGTTCGTCCGCTCGATCAAGAACTCGATGGCCTTTTTCAACCCGGTCGTATCGAGCCCGGTGTCGACCGCCATCTCGCCAGTACGGCCGGCGGGGAAGCGCGTCGCGTCGGGCGGGAGCACGGCCTCGGCACCGAGCGAGTGGCCGAGATCCCGCCGCTCCTCCAGCGGATCGATGGCGACGACCTCGCGTGCGCCGTACGCCTTCGCCATCTGCACGGCGATGAGCCCCGCAGGGCCGAGCCCGCTGATGCCGACGCGCTTGCCGCGAATCCCATCCCGCTCGATGAGTTGGTCGAACGAGACCTGTACACACATCGCCAGTTCGAGCGGCGCGAGGTCTGCGTCCGCAAGATCGTCCGGCACCGGGAGCACGTGCTCCGCATCGACCGGCGCGTACTGCGCATAGCAGCCTTGCCGCCGTCCGCCCGGATCGCGCCACGTCGCCACGCGCGTCCCGACCGTCGGCTCAGCCACCCCCTCCCCCACCGCGACCACTTCGCCCACGACTTCGTGGCCGGGCTCGCCGGGAACGTATGGGTAGGTCAGCGGCCGATCTGCGAACATGGGCTCGCCTCCGAGGATGTGGAGGTCCCAGTGCGGGCACGTCGTCACGCCCGACACCTTCAGCAGCACCTCGCCGGGGGCAGGCTCGGGTAGCGGCGCGTCTCGCCACACCGCCCGGCCGGGTTCGTCGATCTGAAGCAGTTTCATCGTAGAGGCCATGGTTACCAATCTAGGATGACGCCGAGCACGGGCTCACGCTTCGACTCGATGAGGTCCCACGCCTCGGCGGCGCGGTCCACCGGGAAGTGGTGGGTGATGAGCGGGAGCATGTCGAGCGTGCCGTCCGCGACGGCGGCGAGCGTGGTGTCGAGCCGCTCGCGTGTCCAGCCGGAGACGAGGTGAATGGATAGCTCTTTGTAACGTGGCGGCTGGAGCGCGAGCCGGTCATCCGAGCCGTAGAACCCGGCAGAGACGAGGTGCCCGAACCGCCGCGCCACGGCCTGCAAGTCGTTCATCACAGCGAGGCTGCCAATGGTGTCGACGCCGACGTGGACGCCGCTGGGAAACCGTTCTCGCACGGCGGCTACCCAATCTTTCGCCTTTGCGTTGATGGTGTGGGCACGCGGCCAGTCGGCGAACAGCGTCAGCCGGTCGTCATGACGCCCGACGAGCACGACCTCGGCACCGCGTCGGCTGAGGGTCTGCGCGGTCCACTGCCCGACCATGCCATCTCCGACGACGACCGCTACCTCGTCGGGCTCGACGGGTGGCCGCATCCCTCCGTTGTACCCGACCTGTGCGAGCACGAGTCCGGCGAACGCCAGCGGCTCGCCTCCGCCGGGCAGCTTGAACACCTCTCGGCGCGGGCACACCGACGGCGAGACGTGCCCGGCGTAGTCGTGGTGCATCCCCTCCACGAGTCCAATCGTGGCGAACACGGTCTCGCCAATCTCCAGATCGTCCACGTCATCCCCGACGGATTCCACGACGCCGATCTTCTGATAGCCAGCGACGACGGGAAACGGGGCCGGATCGCCCGCTCGAAACGGCGTGTCGCCGTCGCTCCGCTCGCCACGGAGGTACGAGCCCTCGGTGCCATTGCTGATCCACGAGTGCGTGATGCGGACAACCACGTCGCCCGGCCCCGGATCGGGACAGGTGACGTCTCGGACGACGACCGTGTTCGGCGCGGTGAAGACGACGGCGGTGGCTTGCACAAAATCGGGGGTCTATCTGGCGAGGTAGCCGCCATCGACGAGCATATCGCTGCCGGTGACGAACGAGGCGTCGTCGCTGGCGAGGAACGCGATGGCGGCAGCGACTTCTTCGGGGCGGCCCTGGCGGTTGAGCAGGTGCATCTCGGCAGCCCGGCGGTCCTCTTCCGCCTCATCCAGCCCGAGCGCCTTGCACGAGTTGATGAACGCCGACGTGTAGATGTAGCCGGGACACAGGCTGTTGACGCGGATGCCGTGCGGCGCGAGGTCCTGCGCCCAGCACTTCGTCAGGCCGCGGATGGCGAACTTGGTGGCGTTGTACGTGGCGAAGTTCGCCTGGCCTACGAAGCCGCTCACCGACGACAGGTTGACGATACTCCCGCCGCCGAGCGCCTTCATCTGCGGCACGACGTGCTTCGCGACCAGCGACGTACCGATGACGTTGACGCGCAGGATGCGCTCCCACTCCTCGACCTCGGCCTCGACGCCCTTGAAGACGAACGCTGCCGCCGAGTTGACGAGGATCGACGCCGGGCCGAGCATTCGCTCGACCGCCCCGCACGCCTCGCGGATCTGCGCTTCGTCCCCGATGTCAACGCTGAAGAGCGGGGCACCGATGGCGTCGGCACGGCCGTCGTCGTCCTTGAGGTCGAAGAGTGCCACGAGGCAGCCCTCCTCGATGAGCCGGACGGCCCCGGCATAGCCCAGATCGCCCAGTCCGCCGGTGACGATGGCCGTCTTGCCTGTGAGTCCTCGCATCGGTTTGCTCTGGTTTAGAGGAGTCAGCGTTTGCGGAAGGTGACGTCCACCGGGCGTCCCCACGGCAGCACCGCAGTGCCCTCGGCGTCGGGCTCTGCGCCCTCGACGCGAACGAAACCGGCGCGGCGCAGGCTCATCGTGTGCAGCACGAGATGCCCCGCTTGTCCGGCACGCCCGAGCGCGTCCGTGCGCAGCCGCGCCGTGCGCCCGTCAGGCGAGACCGTGAGCGTGAGTGTCAGCGGTCCCGCAATCGTCTGAATCGCGTCGAGCGACGACGTGCCGCCGGGCACGAGCCATTCTTCCGGCACCGACCCGAGGAGCAGCACGTCTTCGCCCCGGTCCATCGCCAGCATCGAGATCACCATCCGGTTGAAGACGGTCGGGTGCCAGTTGTGCGGCATGTCGCCCGCGAGGCGGCTCCCCTCGCCCACGAGCGGCTGCTCCTCCACCCACGTGCCGACGGGCGAGGCGTGGTTCGCCATCGCGTAGAGCACGTCGGCGGCGCGGTCGTCATGGCCTGTCAGCACTAGGTTCATGCCGTACCAGTAGCCGAAACCGGCCCAGACGCCGCCGGGCAGCCAGCCCGTGCTGATGGGCAGGCCCTGCCGCTCGGCGTCCTGCATGATGCCGAGCGTGCCGGTCAGGTAGTCGCCGTCGAGCGGCAGATAGTCGGCGAAGAGATGGGCCTCAAGGGCCGCCCACTGCGCGAGCTGCGGAACCTCATCCGGCCCGGCCTTGGCGACGGGCACGGGCAGATAGAGGTGGCCGTGTTCGTCGCGCCGGGCATCGCGCTGGAAGGCGGCGTCGAACGAAGCGCGGAGGTCGGAATAGAACGCATCGAGGCGGGCCGCGTCCTCTGTGCGGTTCTGCGCGCGCGCCACCTGCCCCAGCTCGTGCGAGGCCGTCATCGCCCACAGGACGCTCGAATACTCGGCCGAGATCTGCCCGATGCCGCCGTCGTTGAAGGCGGGCGGAAAGAGGCCGTCGTACGGCTTGCCGGTGCCGACCGTTGTCTGCCGGGCGCGGCGGAGCGCCTCGACGATCCGCATCACGGCGGGCCAAGTCTGGTCAAGGTAGGCACGCTCGGCCGGGTCGTCGCCCACGAGACGGGCGTAGCGGGCGAACGTCCAGATCGTCATGCCGGACTCACGCCAGAACGTGAACGGCTTCATCACCTCGATCAGCCCCTCGGGCGTCTGGTGCGCGAGGATGCCGTCGAGCGCCTCGCGGGCACGGACGCGGTCGCCGAGGACCGTGGCGAGGTCGACGAAGTAGGCCGCGTCGCCCGTCCACAGCCCCCGGTACAGCGTGAAGCTAGAGTTGAACTGCCCGCGCCCACCGACCGTCTCCCGTCCCTGGTAGAGCGTCCGCAAGCCCATGTCGAGGACGGACTGGATGCCCGCGTCGGGCACGCGGACGTGGTCGTACGGGATGTCGGCGCGGTTCCAAAACGCGGCCGAGGCGGCGAGAATCGCCTCGCTCGACATGGCCCGCGCTCGGCTCAGATCAGCCGCACTCGCATCTCCAGAGAGGACGAGCACGCGGGCCTGACGAGTGCCGGCAGGCAACGCGAGCGTCCACCCCTCGGCCGTCGTGTCGGCCGACGTGAAGGCCGGCTCGGTGGCGACGAACGGGCGGTCGCCGAGCCAGAGCACGCCGTCGCGCGCTGTGAGCGCCCGGCGCGTCTGCACCGTCACGACCGGGACGGCATCCGTCGGAGCCTGCACGACGGCGTCGATCACGTCCACACGCGGCACTTGGCGGAGCGTCTCCGTGCCCCCGTCGATGCGCAACTCGGGAGGCGTACTGCCGCCCGTCCCAGCGATGAGCTGGTCGCGCGTGAAATAGGTCCCCTCGGGGTACATCCAGATCGCGGCGAGCGTCGTGTTCGGGTCGGAGCCTTCGGGCGCGAGCACCTCGACCTCGGTCCAGCCGTCACTGTCTTCGTCGGCGGCCTCGAAGACGAAGACCTGCGGCTCGTTGCGGCGGGCTGTGAGGGCGAGGTCCGCAATCTGGTCGGGCGCGCCCTCGACCTGCATCCACGCCCTGCGCTCGTTCAGGCGCGGCTTGTAGCTCTCGGCGAAGCCGAGCACGACGCGCTTCTTCGCGCCGGGCGCGGTGCGGAGGCGGTAGTGGATGGGCCGCGTGATGCCCCACGCCACGTTCCGAAAGGCAGAGTCGGCCGGGATGGTCGGACGCGTCCAGCCGAGCGCCCCGCTGATGCCGTCGAGCCGCTCGTAGTCGCCGAAGCGCCCGTTCGATGGTGAGGCGGCATCGGGGACGACCGAGAACGTGGTGAGGTCGAGCCGCACGCCCGGTCCGGTCAGCGTCGTTTCGACGACGGGCACGCGCGGCGCGGCGAGGCCCTGCCCTTCGCGCGTGAGTTCCGCCCCCTGCACGCCGACGCCCACGCGGGTGAGCGGGATGACGTACGGCCCCGGTCCGAAGTCGTAGAGCAGCGCGCCCTCGTCGCTGGCGAGCGGCTTGTGCCAGTCGTCGGGCACGCCGAGGGCGCTGTACCAGTACGGCGGCGCAAAGCGGAAGTCGACGGTGCGCGGCTGTGCGGTCACCGCGCCCGCGAACGTCAGGGCGGAGAGGGCCAGCGCTCCGAGAGTGGGACGCAAGAGGCGGGACATCGTCATCATGGGCGGCGAGGGCTGGGAGCGGCGAAAACCAATCAGTCGACGACGGCTACAGCGCGGATCGGTGAGCCATCTCGACCGACGATGTTGAGGGGGAAGCCGATGAAGGTGAAGTGCTCCGGCAGCTTCTCCAGGTGCGTCAGCGCCTCCACGATCAGGATCTCGACGTCCGCCGCCAGGAGGATCAGGTGGACCTCCTTCCAGTCCGTGCTCGGTGTGGGCGTGTCCATCCCCAGCATTCCGATCTTGCGGCTGGCAATCCAGCTCGCCGCGTCCTGCGTCAGCGTCGGGAAGTCGGAGAAGAAGCGCGGGTCGCCGAACATCCGGTCCCAGCCGGTGCGGTAGACGATCCGGGCACCCGGCTGGAACACCTCGGCGTGGGCCTCGAACATGGCGACGGTCAGCGGCGTGCCGGCCTCCAAAAAGCCGCCCGGCGCGAGGTCGACGAGCGTGGCCGGGCCGTAGAACTGCTCCAGCGGCATCTGGTCGATCGGCTTGCCGTCGTCGTAGAAGTGGTACGGCGCATCGAGGTGGGTGCCCTGGTGCGTCGCCATGCTGATCTGCGTCATGTTGTAGCCGATGGAGGCTACGGTGTGATGCACGAGCACGCTGATCTTGGGGTCGAACGGGAAGTTGAACTGGCCGTGTTCGAGCGGGTGCGAGAGGTCGATGAGCGGCATGGGACGCAGCGGTTGAGGGTTCAGACTTCGAGAGTCATCGGGGTCGTCAGTAGCAGAAGATCTTCGTGGAGGAGCGAACGGATGACTACGGCGTGACGGGATGGAGGAGCGGCTCGCCACGGAGCGCACGCACGACTTCCTCCGCTCCTTTACGTTGGAGCATCGGGACGCTCTGCTCGCTGTACCACGAGACGTGTGAGGTCAGCAGGGCGTTCGGGCAGGTGCGCAGCGGGTGATCGTCCGGCAGCGGCTCGGCCTCGAAAACATCGAGCCCGGTGCCAGCGACCGTTCGGGCCTCCAGCGCCTCCGCCAGCGCGACGGTGTCGATCAGCCCGCCCCGCGCCGTGTTGACGAGGATCGCCGTCGGCTTCATATGCCGCAGGCGCTCGGCGTCCACGAGGTTCCGCGTCTCCGCCGTGAGCGGGCAGTGGAGCGAGACGATGTCCGCCTCGGCGAAGAGCGCGTCCAGATCGAGCCGGTCGATGCCAGCCTGTCGGAAGGTGTCGTCGGACACGAGTGGATCGTGCGCCGCGAGGCGGAAGCCGAAGGCCCGCGCACGTTCCAACACCGCTCGCGCGATGCGCCCCAACCCGACGGTGGCGAACGTCATCGCGCGGAACGCCGGCATCGGGGCGTCCGGCGTGATGCGCCACGTCCCGGCGCGCACCCGCCGGTCGATGTGCGGAAGCTGGCGGGCGAGGCTCAGCGCGAGCGCGAGCGTGTGGTCGGCCACTTCGTCGAGGCAGTAGTCCGGGACGTTGCAGACGGGGATGCCTCGCTCCCGCGCCGCCGCGAGGTCCACGTTGTCCACGCCGATGCCGAGGCGGACGATCACCCTGCACCGATCCAGCGCCGCGATCACCTCAGCCGTGATCGGTGCCCACTGTACGATGAGCGCGTCGGCGTCGGCCGTGGCCGCGATCACGTCCTCGGGCGTGCGGCACTGCGCGACGGCCAGCGTACCGCCGGCCGCCTCGATGAGCGCCTGCTCGGTCGCCACGTCCGGGAAGCCGTGGTCGGTGTAGACGACATGGGGCATGGGCCTATTCATCAGGGGATCAGTACGGCTTTGAGGTCGTCGCCCTGCGCGGCGAGCATCCGGTGGAACGCCTCGACGCCGTCGGCGAGTGGGAAGGCATGCACCCAGCTTTGCACATCGACGCGCCCGTCCGCCATCAGGTCGAGCGCCTGCTCCAGCTCGTGCGGATGGGCAGCGTAGGTGCCGTAAATCGTCTTCTCGGGGAGTGTTACGCCGTAGGTGTCGAGCGTCACGGCATCGCTGTGCAGGCCGATCCACACGACGGCCCCGCCCGGCCGGCACACGTCGAGCGACTGACGCTTGGTAGCGGCCGACCCAACCGCATCGATCACGAGATCGGCCCCCTCGCCTTCGGAGAGCGAGGCTATCACTTCGGCCACGTCTTCGCCTCGGGCATCGACGGTGCGCACCGCGCCGAGGCGCTCCGCCACGGCGAGTCGTTCCGGGAGTAGGTCCACCACGACGACCTCTGTGCCGAGCAAAACCTGGATCGCCTGCTGACACATCAGCCCGATGGGACCGGCCCCGAGGACCACGGCGCGGCGCGGCGCGCGGTGCCGCACGAGATGAGCGACGTGGACGCCGTTCGCCAGCGGCTCGGCCAAGCATGCCGCCTCGGCGGGCAGCCCTTCGGGCCAGGGCAACAGGCAACGCGCAGGCACGGCCACGATTTCGGCGAATGCCCCCATCCGGTGCATCCCGAAGATCTGCCGCTGCGCACAGAGGTTCGCTTCCCCACGCCGGCACCGCACGCACGCCCCGCACGGCACGACGGCATTGCTGACGACGCGCTCGCCGACCGCGACCCCGCGCACGTTCGATCCGACCGCTTCGATGGTGCCGCAGAACTCGTGGCCCATGATGAGGGGCGGGGTCCGCCGGTCGCTGCGGGCCTTGAACGTCTCCAATTCGCTGCCACAGATCCCGCACGCCGCCACGCGCAGCAACACTTCGTCGGCCATCGCCTCCGGGCGCGGGCGCTCGGTGACGGTCAGGGTGTCCCACGCCGGGTAGTAGAGGGCGTTCATCGAACGAGCGTGGCTTCTGCGGTGTGGTCCGTGACGGTCATCGTCGTGAAATCGAGCGTGCGACGGAGGCAGCCGTGGCGGATGTCGAGGCGCTGACTGTCGCGCTCGGCCTGAAGGAACGGCCCGCCGAAAAGGGGCCACGCGTCGTAGTCTACGGGCTCGTCGTTCACCCGCGGCGTCACGCCGTACGTCACGTCGAGCCGAGCACCGCGTAGCGTCGTGAACCGGACGCTCGGGGTGGGCTCCGTCGCCGTCTCCAGCGGGAGCGCTTCGACGGCGTCGGCGAAGGCGGCGAGCGAGGCGAAGGCACGCGCCGGGGCGACCTGCACGACCGCGCCGTTCTTACGGTGCGGGCTGTGGAGGCGTCGGTCGCCGCCCGGCTCGTCGCGCCACGCGAACGGCGCGAGCGGGAAGTACGCGATCAGGGCGTCCCCCCCGCGTGCGACGATCCAGCCGGACTCGCGCTCTTCCAGTCCGTGCAGCGTGCGCGAGAAGTAGCCGCTGATGTGTTCGTACTGCGTGCCCGGCGCGATGTCGTAGAGCACGACGACGGCGTCCTCGTGCTGCACCGCCTGCTCGAACGGCGATGACCCGGTCCACTTGTCGGGCTTGTCGTAGGTGTTCTTCTCGTGCTGCACGACGACCTCTGCCAGCAGCTTCGGCTCCTCGGCGAAGTACATCCCGAGCTCGTGCGGCTCGGCGTAGGGGTGGATAGTGAACAGCACGTTGAACCCCTCGTGCGAGTCCGCTGTCGCCCACAGCACCTCCCACGTGTGCTGCTGGATCGGCTGGAGGATGCCGCCCTGGATCGAGCCGACGGCGTACTCCTCCCGCATGAACACCGACTTGTAGATCGGCGCGTTGCGGACATCGCTGTACCGAATGCGATGGCGCGTCCGCTTGAGCTCGCGGTGGACATACGGCGTGCTCCGGTCGGTGGCGATGCGCCGGATCACCTCCGGCGGCTCGTAGCCGCTCAGCGCGAGGATCGCAGCGACGCCGTGCGGCCGGTAGCCGGCGCGGGGAAGCACGACGTTGACGGGGTCGGGCCGGAGCGGAATATTTCCGAAGAGGAGCCACGAGAAGGTGGTGCTCCCGTTGCGCCACCGCTCCAGCGTCGGCTCGGGATAGATCCGGCTGAACGCGCCGACGTATAGCCCGCCGAGCGTGTCCACGGCGAAGTCAGCGACGAGGTAGTCCAGCATCATCCCCGCCCGCTTCCGCATTGCCGGATCCGAGGCGAAACCGTAGAGCAGGGCCAGCGGCGCGAGGAAGAACGGGAGGTAGTGCGGCGAGTCGAACTCGCCCTGCCCGCGCGTCGTCGTCAGTTCGGTCCAGTGCGCGAGGTACTCGTCGGCTTCGGCGAGGTTTTCCTGCGCGCTCCGGCCGTTGAACCACGTCTCGGCGTGGTCGTCCGGATACAGTTGCGCGAGGAGGTACAGCGAGGCGTAATACTGCAACCAGTGGTTTTCCGTGTCGCCCCGGTACGGCGTGTACGTGTGCCACAACGCGCGCATCCGGGCCAGCACCTCATCCGGCAGCCGCCCCTGCCCGGCGTGGTGGACGAGCGCCATCGGGACCATCCAGAACATGTCGCCCGTCGGCTCGTCGAGCAATCCATTCAGAAGAGGGAGCACCTCGTTGAGTGGGCGGTCCGTTGCGAGGCGAGCCGCGACTTCGATGTAGCCGAGGGCAGGACGTTCGTTGCCCTGCTGCTCACGGTCGGCGTAGTACTCGACGAGTGAGGCGCAGCGTTCGGCATAAGTCGAGCCGGTGGGGTCGCGGAAGACGGGACGGTCCAGGGAAGACATCATGCGAAGACGAAGTCGTAAACGGTGGTTTCGGGTAGCCCAGCGTCTTCGCACGTCTGCCCGAGGTCGTCCGTGACGAAAACGCCTTCGCCGACCGTACCGAGCCACAGGCGTCCCGATCCGTCGGGATCGAAGGCGAGGGCATGGAGCGCTCGTGCGGGGATGTCTAGCGACTGCTTCCGCCAGTGAGCCCCACCGTCGGTGCTCAGGAGCACGCCCGTTTCGTATCCCGCCGCTGCCATCCGCTGCGGCTCAGTCGGGTCGAGGGCGATCGCGTAGATCGTGGTGCCCTCTTCGTTCACCGACCACGTCGCACCACTGTCCGTCGATAGGAGCAAGCCGTGGTCGTCCGTCCCTGCCAGCCAGAGTTCCGAGTGGGCGGCGCTCTGTTCCAGCGTCCGAACGGCCACGCGCGGCCCGACGGGTCGCCACGTCTGCCCGCCGTCATCCGACTCGAACAGGCCGTCTCCCGTCCCGATCAGCACCCGCCTCGGCCGGTCGTGGTCGAGCGAGAGCGTCGGCGCAAACGTCGCGTTTGGATACGGCGCGGCGGCGGGCAAGGCCGTCCACGTATCGCCCTCGTCCGGTGAGTGCCACAGACCGTAGGCCGAGGCCGCGACCACCGCACGCGGCGTGAAGGGGTCGAACGCCACGTCGAGGACTTCGGCGACGCGCCAACCCGTCGTGACGCGCCACGTCGCCCCGCCGTCGCGCGAGCGCAGGACACCGTTGCCGGACGCGAGGAACACCGTCTCGGGCGCTGACTCGGATACGGTGACGGCGGCGCAGCGAAGGTTTCGCCAGCCGAGGTGGGTCCAGCCGGAGCCATCGCGCCGGTACAGACCGCTCGGCGCGTTGTCCTCGCCGACGATGTAATTGCGGGTTTCGAGCACCGCCGCAAACAGCGTGCGCTGCAAAATCGAGTCGCCTCCTTTGTTTACCATTTGAAATGCGGTTTCTATAGTAGAATGTAAGGCAGAAATTAAGTATCATAGCCTTCACCGTTCCTTCTTTCCTCACGTCCCTCGAAAGCCCGTTCGCCTCTAGCCCTGCCGCCGTCCGATGCCCCCTGCTGCCCCGGAGCTCACCTTCCTCAACGGACTGGACTACCTCGTCGTAGGGCTCTACATGCTGGCGGTGATCGGCATCGGGGTGTACGTCTCGAAGTTCAACCGCAAGACCGAGGACTACTTCAAGGGCGGCGGGCACATCCCGTGGGGGCTCGCGTGCGTGTCCCTCTTCATCTCCGGGTTTTCGGCGTTCATGTTCGTCGGCGCGGCGGGCGTGGCGTATGGGAGCGGCGGCGGCGCGCTCGTGCTGTTCGCGCTCGCGGGGCCGGCGTACATGCTCGGCTATTTCGTGTACGGGCCGCTCTGGCGGCGCACGCGGATCGACACGCCGATGCAGTTCCTCGGCCGCCGCTACTCGCCGGGGACGACGTATTTCTACACCCTGCTGGCCGTGCTCCCGAACGTGCTCATCCTCGGGATCATGATCTACACGCTGTGCATCCTCACCTCCACGGCGTTCGGGTTCAACACCCTCACGTTCGACCTCGGCGTGGCGACGGTGAACGGGTTTCAGCTCAGCCTGCTCGTGACGGGCGCCGTGCTCGTGATCTACACGATGGTCGGCGGGCTCTGGGCGGTGATGGTAACGGACGCGCTTCAGTTCCTCATCCTCTTCTTGCTCACCCTCATCATGGTGCCGGTGGCGTACCACTTCCTCGGCGACGGGAGCATCGCCGACGGGATCGGCCGGCTCGTTCGGGAGGCACCGGACGGCTACTTCGCCGTCACCCTCGTCGGGCAGCCGAAGCTGTTCTGGGTATCCTACTTCATCAGCATCCTGCTCGGCTACAACGTGCAGTGGCACATCGCACAGCGCTACTACAGCGTGCCCGACGAGCGCGACACGCGGAAGATGGCGCTGTGGTGCGCCGGCCTCGGCATCCTCATGCCGCTCCTGTGGATCACGCCCGTGCTCGTCACCCCGATCCTCTTCCCCGACATCGCGAGCATGTGGCCGGAACTGGCGAAGCCGTCCGAAGCCGCGTTCGTCACGCTCGCGCTGACGGTGCTGCCCCA
>JBBSMX010000100.1:0-15783 GCA_038232935.1 Rhodothermales bacterium
ACCCTGGCCCCCACGCCCCCCGTCGCCGAAGAGCCGGACGTTGATGAGCCACGGGATGTCGAGGGGTGCGTCGATCCGATAGATCCCAGCCGGGAAGTACAATCCTGCGGCATACTCCGGCCAACTGGCATTGTAGGGGCGCCCGGGCGCCGTGCAGGTCTTATGCACCGCCGTGGCCCCGCATGTGTCGCTCCACAGGCGGGCGAGCGCGCACAGCGCGGCCTGGATCGCGGGCCTGTCGTTAGTACACCCGTCGCCCACGGCGGAGGTCAGCGGGGAGGGGAGGTCTCGCACGTTGAGGAAGCCGTTCATAGCACGTTCCGTAGGAGATGAACAGATAGGTTTCCCAAGTGTACACATTCCCCGTCGCGTTTTCCACCCATCTACGAGTCCCCTCCAGGGCGAGTGCGCGTGGGCTCTACGGTGCAGGCGGCTCGAAGCCTGTCACGTCGCGGACCTCGTCATGTGCCCGCTCGCTTATCTTCGCGGCGACCTGACCCCGACGCCTGCTTGCTCGACTTCCACCGCCTCCACCCCCAGCTCTCCGACTTCAGCGCGTACCGCGTGGGCGAGGACGCCCGCCGCGTGCAGAAGCTGGACCTCGCGCTCGAAGCCTTCCGTGACTGTGCGCCGGAGTGGGAGGCGCTCCGCGACCGCGTCGCCCACGACCGGCCACGTACGCTCACGGCCGGCCTCCGCGAGCGGCCCGACGGCTGCGCGACGTGCGGCGAGCGCCCGACGCCCGTCACCGTCGTCGCCACGGACGGGTCGCAGATCTACCCCGACCGCCACGTCGAGCCGACGTGCTACCTCCTCAACGTGAGCCGGATCGCGTTCCACTACGGCACCGAGGAGCCGCCGCTGATGACGGCCGAGCCCGAGCTCCGCTTCCGCCGCCGCGACCTCGACGAGCTCAACGCCGACGAGGGCGAGGAGGCGTTCTTCGACGTCTCCACCGAGGTCGTCTCCGCGCTTCGCGACGAGCAGGAGTTGCGCTGGCTCTTCGAGACGGCCGCCGCCGAGCGCCGCAGCGCCCGCCCCGTCCTCGCCATCGCCGACGGGACGCTCATCCGCTGGATGCTGCGCGGGATGAACCACCGCGCGCTCGAAGACCGGCTGATCCAGCGTTACCTCGCCATCCTCGAACGGTTTCGGGACGAGGGCATCCCCGTCTGCTCGTACGTCTCGATGCCGGGCAACACCGAGTTCATTAACCTGCTCGGCCTCTTCCGCAACGAGCCCGACGATGCGGCGGACGAGGACTCGGTGCTCGGGCTCGTGGACCGACTCGTGTTCGAGCGGACGCTCGCGCTCGGCGAGCGGTCGGCGCTCTTCGAGTCGGGCTCGCACATTCAGCGGGACTACGGGCCGCACCACCGGATCTGCTACTTCTACGTCCGCCTCCCCGAAGAGGTGGGCCGCGTCGAGCTCCCGGCGTGGGTGGCGGAGCAGCCGGGGTGGCTGGACATGATCCACGCCGTCGTCGTCGATCAGGCGGAGAAGGGCGGCGGATACCCGATCATCCTGACCGAGGCGCACGAGCGCGCCGTCATCCGGGCGCAGGAGAAGGCGCTGTTCTACCGCATCCTCGAACGCGAGATGCAGCGGGCCGGGCTGCGCGGCTACGCGGGCTCGCAAAAAGCCGCCTCGAAACGCGCGCCGAGGATTTGAGATGCTGCGCGTGTTAGCTTCTGTCCTGCTCCTTACCTCGACGTAACTTCGACGTAGTTGGGAATGGACGTTATCGAGACCCCCCGCCTCGTGCTCCGTCACCAGACTGCGGAGGACGCGCCGTTCATTCTCAGTCTCATGAATGACCCCGATTGGCTGCGCTACATCGGGGACCGTGGGATCCGGACGCTCTCCGAGGCCCGCGCGTACATCCTCGACGGGGCGGTCGCGATGTACGCACGGTATGGATTCGGACTCTACCTCGTGGAGACCAAGCGAGACCGGGTGCCGGTCGGGCTCTGCGGGCTCATCCAGAGGGACTTCTTGGACGACGCCGACCTCGGGTTTGCGCTCGACCGCGCGTACCGCAGCAAGGGATACGCGCGGGAGGCTGCCGAAGCGACGGTAGTGTATGCCCGAGATGTCGTAGCCCTGGACCGGATCGCGGCCATCGTCTCCCCGGACAACGCAGCGTCCCTCCGGCTATTGGGCGACCTCGGCTTCACCTTCGACCGGGAGTTCGAGTTTCCTGACGGCGATGGCGACGTGGTACACCTGTTCGGGCTAGCGCTCTGACTCCGCTCATGCGAGCGTCGATGTGTACCTTCCTCCGCCCAGCAGGCCCCGCCGCGCCGAAATAGGAGCTGCAACCCCGAGACGAATGCCCGACCCTATCGCCGAAGTCGTCGAGTCGAGCACGCGGCACTTCGTGGCCGAGGTGCTGCGGGATGCCGAGGCCCCGGACTTCGGCGCGTGGGCGGAGGTGGCGCTGGAGGACGGCACGTCGCTCTTCGCTGTCGTGGCGCACGTGGAGACGGGGAGCGTGGAGCCGGGGCGGCGCGCGATGGCGCTCGGGATGGACCGGGCGACGCTCCGCCGCGAGATGCCGCAGGTGATGGAACTGATCCGCACGACGTTCCGCGCTCAGGTGCTGGCCTACCGAGACGCGCGCGGCACCCTCCATCAGACGATCCCGCCACGTCCCGCTGCGCTCCACGACATGGTCCGCGCGTGCAGCGACGACACCGTCTGCAACCTCGCCGCGCCGTTCGACTACTTCCGCACGCTCGTCCGCCACCCCGAGATGGGCGTTCCGACCGACGACCTCCTCGTGGCGCTTCTGCGCCGGACCCACCGAGCCCACGGCGCGGGCGAGGAAGGGATCCGCGCCTTGCTCAGCGCGGGCCGCGCCCTCAGCCGTCTCCTCGACGATGACCACGAGCGCCTCCAGTCCATCCTTCGCCGCGCGACCTAAAAAATCACGCCGATGCGGGCGGGGAGCACGAGCGCCGTCCGCGATTCCCCGATTACGAGCGCCGGGTCGATCTCGACGTAAAGCGACGTTTCGTTGAGCGGTCGCACCCAGCCCAGCCCGAGGTGGAGCGCCGGTCCGCCCTCGGCGTTGGAGTCGCCGAGGGGGAAGTAGCCGCCGAAGCCGCCGATGAGGTAGCGCGCCCACTGCGGCGAGCGGGGGAGGGTCAGGATGCCGGAGATCTGCGGGTTGAAGAGGTAGTTCGCGTCGTCGCGTCCGCCGAGGAGGAAGCCCGCGAACCCGGCCCCGACGGCGACGGAGAAGTCGGCGTTGATGGGGAACGAGGCGCGGCCCCGAACGCCGATGCCGAGCCCGTCGTCGAGCACGTCGCCGCTGGCGAGCGAGAGGAGGGCGTCGAAGCCGACGCCGAAGCGGGGGTTGAGCCCGCCGCGCTGCGCGGAAGCGGGGGCGGCGAACAGGAAGGCGAGGAGTACAGCGAAGGCGAAACGGGGCATGGATCGTGGCGGGGTGGCGGACAGGAAAGCGAAGAGGAGGCGGTCGGAGACGGGGTCGCCCGATGCACACGTAGCCGCGCCTCGGGCGGCCAAAGTTACTCACGCCTTCGGGCGCGATGGGACGCGAGCCGCTCCGGTGTCGTTTCTTGAGGAGGCGCACGTCGTCTGAGCGACTACGCCGTATGCAACCGCACGGCCGTCCGATTCGTAGCGATATCCCCATCACCCCACGCCATGTCATGGAATTTTTCGAGTTCGTCCTCGTCATCTCGCTGACGGTCGGTCTACCGATCACCATCCTAAAAATGGTCGTGGACTATAAGAAGTCCAAGCTGGAGGCCGAGCGCGGGACGGGCGAGAGCACAGGCGTCACCGCCGGAGAGCTTAGAAAGATGCTCGTGGAGGCGGTGCGTGAGGCGAATGCGCCGCTCGTGGAGCGGATCGAAGAGCTGGAGCGCGAGCGCAGCGGCCTCCCCCCCTCCGGCAGCCGGGACCTGCTCGTCGGCGTGGACGACGAGACGACGGGCGACGAGGACGAGGCCGACAAGACGCTCGGCCGCCGCGTCCACGGATGAACCGATGAAGCTCGACCGCGACGACGCATTCTGGGAGGCGATGGCGGAGCGGACGTGGCACCGCGTCAAGTGGCACCGCTCCGACGGCGAGCCCTCGAGTGAACGCTGCGCCGCCTACGGCCTGCCGATCCACCGGCAGGGCACGTACTACCTTCGGCCTGCCTATACCGACGGCGAGGTGTGGCTGTGCCAGCAGGCCTACGACGAGATGGTCCGGCGCACCGTCGGCGGCCGACCCAGCCGACGCTACAGTCAGCCGCCGGACGACAGCCCGCTCCACCCGGGTGAGGAGGATCGCGCGTAGAGGAGGGTGGGGTGCAACGGCGTGCGCCGCGCACTAGGCGGAGCCGATTTCTCGTTGTTATCGAGGGGAAGCCCCCTTGAACCATTCCGTGCATCGGGACGTTCTGGCTTCCCTCTCTGTCGTTCCGGCCACTCGGGTCTAGCCGGCCTCCTCCCACGCTAGTTTGTCAACCTCCATGTTTCTGAAGGGCGCGGTTCGCTATCTCCTCCTCTTTTTTCTGCTCCTCCCGTCCCTGACCCTCGCCCAGACGCCTACCGTAGAGTTCGTGTGGTCGGGCGCGCTCCAGCCCACGTCGATCCGTATTGTGGCGGGGCTCTCGGCGGTGACGGACAGCGTGCGCGTCGCGCTCACGACGGACGCGTCGTTCGACGCGCCGACGTATTCGGGCTATCAGGCGGTGAACGAAGATAGCCGGACGGTGGCGTTCGAGTTCGACAATCTGGAGTCGGATACGACGTATCGGTACGCGGTCGAGGTCGGGGGGGCGCTGGACACCCTCAAGGCCGGCGCGTTCCACACGCCGGAGGACGGCCCGTTCTCGTTCAAGCTCATCGCTGCCGGCTGTGCCATCACGGGGTCGGACCGGCCCGTCTTCGACGTGATCCGCCGTCAGGAGCCGCTATTCTTCCTGCACATCGGCGATTTTCACTACGGGAACATCGATTCGGAGGACCCCGAGGCCTACCGGCGGGCGTACCGCACCGTACTCGCGTCCCGGTCACAATCTGCGCTCTACCGCAGCACCCCCATCGCGTACATCTGGGACGACCACGACTACGGTCCCAACAACAGCGACCGGCTCTCGCCGGGACGCGATGCCGCGCGTGAGGCCTACCACGAAATGATCCCGCACTACCCCCTCGCCGCCGGGATGGGCAACGTGCCCATCTTTCAGGCGTTCACGATCGGGCGGCTCCACTTCATCCTGACCGACCTCCGCTCGTCGCGCCGGCCGTACCGCCGCGGATTCTCGACCGTCCCGACGATGATGGGCGAGCGCCAGCGGGACTGGTTCGAGCAGGAGCTGCTGCAGGCCAAAGAGGCCGGCGAGGTCGTCGTCTGGGTGAGCAGTGTTCCGTGGATCTATCGGGCGAACCCCCGGAGCGATTCGTGGGGCGGCTACGAGGAGGAGCGGGAGGAGATCTCCAACTTCATCAAGGAGCACGAGATCGATAACCTCGTAATCCTGGCTGGCGACGCGCACATGATAGCGATGGACGACGGCACGCACAGCGATTACTCCACCGACGGCGGCCTGCGGATCCCGGTCATTCAGGCCGCCCCACTCGATCAGGCTGGCTCCGAGAAGGGCGGGCCGTACAGCGAGGGCGCGTATCCCAGCCCGACCGTGTTCCCTCCTCACCCCGGCCAATGGGTAGAGATGGAGGTCGAGGACGAGGGAAGCCGCACCGTGTGTATCCGCTGGACCGGCTACCGCACGCGGTGGGACCGGCCCAGCTCGGAGCGGCTCGTGGAGATGAGCCGCTGCTTCGACGTCCCCGAGCCTCGTTCTGCTCCGGAGGCGGAGGGCGAAAGCCTGCCAGATTCGGATGAGCAAGCTGAAAACGAGGTGCTGCCCGATTACAGCGATTCGAAAGTGGAGGACGAGGTGCTACCGGACTCCGACGAGGAGGCGGGCCAGGACTCCACGCAGCAAAAGAAGGACGGTCAGTGAGGGAACGAGGGAGGCTGCGCGGCTTGGCCGCAGGAGTGCTGATCGTACTGGCCTCGGCCGGTTGTCGGGAACCGACGAGCGGGGCGCGCCTCGCGCAGACGGAGGTCGTGCCACCCGCTGGGTTCGCCTGGTCCGGTGCCCTCACGCCGCACTCGGTGGACATCGTCGCGGGGTTGTGGGCGAGCGAACCCGTTCGCTTGGTCGTCCGCCCCGAGGCCGATACGCTGCTGCCGTTTCGGTCGGAGCCGTTCATGGTTGGGGAGACCGGGCGCGTCGTCAGGGCTCGGCTCGAAGGGCTGACGCCGGGCACGCGCTACGGTTACGCCTTCGAGTCCGCCGAGACGAGCCTGCGCGATGGCACGTTCCGCACGCCGGAGGACGGCCCGTTCTCGTTCGAGGTCGCCGTCGGGGGGTGCGCGCAGACCGGCTCCGATCAGCCCGTCTTCGACGCGATTCGGGAGCGCGAGCCGCTGTTCTTCCTGCACCTCGGTGACATGTTCTACGAGAACATTGCCGTGAACAGGCCCGGCGCCTACCGCCGGGCGTTCGGCCGCGTCCTCCGCGCTCCCCGGCAGGCCGCGCTCTACCGCAGCACGCCCCTCGTGTACGTGTGGGACGACCACGACTACGGCCCCAACGACAGCGACCGTACGGCACCTGGTGAGGAGGCAGCGCGCCAAGTCTACCGCGAGCTCGTCCCGCACTACCCGCTCGCAGACGGGCCGATCTATCAGGCCTTCTCGGTGGGCCGCGTCCGGTTCATCGTGACGGACCTCCGTTCGGCCCGTGACCCCAACGCCTCCCGCGAGCCGGGGGAACGGAGCATGATGGGGGCCGAGCAGAAGGCGTGGTTCAAGCGCGAGTTGCGGGTTGCGAACGGGCGCTACCCCGTGATCGTCTGGGTCAGCACGGTCCCGTGGATCGCGCCCCCGTCGCCGAAAGGAGATAACTGGGGCGGCTTCGCCCGCGAGCGCCGCGAGATCGCCGATTTCGTGAAGGAGAACGGCATCCGAGGCCTCGTTATCCTCGGCGGCGACGCCCACATGCTGGCGATGGACGATGGCACGAACGGCGACTACGCCACCGACGGCGGTGCGCCGATCCCGGTGATTCAGGCCGCACCGCTCGATCAGACAGGCTCCGAGAAGGGCGGGCCGTACAGCGAGGGCGCGTATCCGAACCCCTCCACCTTGCCTCCGCACCCCGGCCAGTGGATCGAGATGGCCGTCCGAGACGACGGCGGCCCCGAGGTCTGCGTCGAGTGGACGGGCTACCGGACGAGTGCACGCTCGACCGACACAGAAACCATCCTCGCGTGGAATCGCTGCTTCGAGGCGGCCGAGCGGCCGGAGCCGCTCGCTCGGGGGTTCGCCGACTCGACTGCGACCGTGTTGGACACGCTCGCGCTCGTTCCGCCGGTTCCCACCGTCACCGTGACGAGTGGGCGCTGATCCCCTGCCGCGCTTGCACCCGCAACGCGGGAGGCTTCGCGCGGCTGCGAGAAAAGCAGGGGTCGGGTCACGCGGCCGAGCTGTTCAGCGCGCGCACCGTCCGGCCGAGCTGGTGGAGATGGTGCTCGATGTGTGCTTCGAGGAAGCGGAGGGTCTGCGCCGCCGTGAGAGGCCCGGCGACGGCGTGCATCACGAGGGCCTCGTCCTCCAGCTCCGGCGGCAGCGCGGCGACGACTTCGTGCCACCGCTGGCCCGTCGCCGGCCACTCCCGGCGCAACGCGTCCATCGACACGTCGCCGGTGGGTTCGATGCCGACGCCCTCCGGCACCTTCATCTTGGCCGGCGTCCGCAGTGCTTGCAGCACACCCTCGACCGAGGTCTCCGAAGGTTCGCCGAACCGCCGCCGGTCGTCGCCTTTCTCGATCTGCCGGGCCGTGACGTGGGCCAGCCCGTGCTCGACGAGGAGGAGGTGCTCGCCGATCTGAACGGGAGACCACGCCTTCGCGGCGGGCGCTCGGTCGCACTGCTCGGGCGGAACGGAGTCGAGTCCGGCGAGGAACTCGGCGCGGCGGTTGTCGAGGGCAGCGAGGAGCGGAGCGAGAGCCTGTCCTGAGCTTGTCAAAGGATCGGGTATCGGGGCGGCGGATGGTGGCGGAACGGGAGCCGGGAAGCTACGGCACCGCTCATCGGTCGTGCTCGTTTCTCCATCGATTCGGAGACGTAGAGGCACGGCGTGCCGAGCCCCTACCCCCGGTGTTCATCGCTCACGCATCACCCGTTCACCGCCCGGATCAGGTAGACCTCGCCGTCTAGTTCCACCAGCACGTCCTCCTCGAAGGTGAGGTAGACGGCCGACTCTGCCGGGAGCCGCCGCGCGAGCGCGAAGTAGTCGTCCGAGAGCTGCGTAACCTCGCGTGCGTCGCTCGGGTCGGCGTCCAGCAGCCCGGCGTCGATCCAGAGGTCGCCGCGCCGGTAGAAAGCGCGGGTGCCGACCTTCTGCACCGTCTCCACGTTGCGTGCGCGGCCTTCGGCGTCGTAGGCCTTGACCGCGGCTTCGGCCTGCGGAGCGGCGGCGAAATCGCCCCGCACCTGCCGCTGCCCGACGCCGGACGCGCCGCCCACGGCGTCAAGCTGGATGAGGCCTTCTTGCGCGCGTCGGACTTGTACCGGGCGGCTGGCGAACGCGGCGTCCTCTTCGGCGAGGAACGAGGTGTAGGGCGTGAGGATGCCGTACTGCGTCGAGAGGGCGACGAGCTCCTCCACGAGCTCGTCGTTCTGCCCGTTGAGGTCGATCTGCTCCAGCAAGTCGGCGACGCGGCGGGTGGCCCAGAGCGGCTCGATGAAGTCGGTACGCGTGCGGTCGCCCTCGGCTGCGAGGTCGGCGCGGAAGGTCGTGGTCTGCGCGATGCCGCCGGCGCGACCGGTGAGGCGGACGGTCACGTCGCCGCCGCGCGTGTAGCGGCCGGCCCACACGACCTGGCTGCCCGCGAAGAGGTCGGGGAGGGCGCGGGGATAGGCCCGGTTGATGCGCGTCCCATCGAGGGCGATATCGAGGTCGGAGAGGACGGGGCTCGTGATGCGGCCGTAGAGCGCGGCGACGCTGGCTTCGAGGTCGTCCTCGGGGCGGACGTATTCCGTCGTGCCGCCGCTCGTGGCGGCGAGCCGTTCGAGCAGGCGGGCGTTGACGTCGTAGCCGACGCCGAACGAGAAGATGCGGGCTCCCGTGTCATTCGCGCGGTCCGCGTTCTGGGCAATCGCACCTTCACTCTGTTCTCCGGCCGTTGGAAGGCCGTCGGTGAGGAAAAGGACGTACGCGGGCCGCTCGTCGTCGGCGAGTAGGCCGAGCGCTTCGGTGAGCGCGCCGTCGATGTTGGTGCTGCCGCCGGGGCGGAGGCCGTCGACGAAGTCGAGCGCGTCGCGCCGGGTGTCGGCGGTGTAGCGCTGCAATTCCGGTTCGAAGGCTTCCACGCGGTCGTCGTAGGCGACGATGTCGAAGAGGTCGTCCTCGCCGAGGTTGTCGAGCACGAACGTGAGCGCGTCCTTGGCCTGCTGCATCTTCTTCCCCGCCATCGAGCCGGACCGGTCGATCACGAAGACGACGGTTTTGGGGAGCGCCCGCGTCGCGGTCTCGCGGATCTCGGGGCTCGCGAGGAGCAGGAAGTAGCCGTCCTGCGCGCTGCGCGGCCAGTGGCTCAGCAGCGTCGCGCTGACCGGCCCCTCGGCGGCCGGCTCGTAGATCAGCGCGAAGTCGCGGCGGAGCCGCACGTCGTCGGCTTCAAAGCGGACCCGCGTTCGGCCGCGCTCGCGCTCGATCTCCACGTCGTGCGACGGGCTGTACACGGCACCGACCTCGCCGGTGAGCGTGAGGCTGATGCGGAGCCGCCCGACCGTATCCTGTTGCCGGGCGAGGCCGAACGGGTAGCTGAACGTGACGCGCTCACCCTCGCGCGGGGCGACCTCGGTATAGCGGAAGTGGACCGTACTCTCGCCCTGTGCGGGGACGGGAAACACGCTCGTCCGGTAGAGCCCGTAGCCCGCGTACTCCATCAGCGCCGGGTCGATCATCCGCCGGACGATCTCCTCGTAGCGCCGCCGGGCCTCGTCCTTCGGCAGCACCTCGCCGGTGAGCTCCTGTCCGTTGACGACGAGGACGAGGTTCTGCACCGCCGCCCCCGGCGGGATCGGGAACAGGAACTCCGTCTCGACCGGGTTCGGGTTCGGGTTGAAGAGCGTCTGCGTGACCGTGACCTCGGCCACCTGATCCACGATCCGCCCGTCGATCTCCAGCGCCGCCATTCGAACGGGCTGGTTCGGCACCGGCACGGGCCGGGGGATCGGGACGATGATCTGCGCCCAGGCGGGCAAAGAGAGGAGCGCGAGCAGGACGAGCAGGAGCGTACGAGACGGCGTCATGGGAGCGGCGTTGCGTGGGCCGAAGTGGGGCCTTCATAACGCCTTCACGCGCCGGATTATTGCCGTGCCCTCGTCGGCTCGGTCGTTCGAGAGAGGTGGAGCGGGCTCGGAGAGGGAGGACGGACCGCAGGTTTTGTGCGTTGCACGTCCCGCAGCTCAGCTTCGAACTGGAGGCAGCATTCGACGTAGCGGGTCCACGCCTGGGGGTCGCCGCCGAGCCACTGGGCGCGGGCGTTGCTGAGGAGGTCGGTGAGCGCGAGAGCGGGCATGAGGAGCAAGGGATGGTGAGGTGATGCGGGCTCTATAACAAGGATTCTGCCGTGCTGCTCATAAGACCACCAGAGATCGTTTCCTTCGCCGATCTGTCCCGCAAACGAGAAGAAATGTGTACGTGCGGCGAAGAAAATGCGTGCGACGGGTCACGTATCATCCGGGTACCCCCGCCTCCACCTTGCCCTTCTCTATGCCCACCTCCGTGAATGCCGTCAAGATCCGCCACCGCGCCGCTACCGTCCGCGCGCGCATCGAAGCCGCCTGCGCCCGTGCCGGCCGCGACCCGACCGAGGTGCGGCTCGTCGCGGTGAGCAAGACGTTTCCGTTGGAGGTCGTTCGCGCCGGCATCGAAGCGGGGCTGACGGACTTCGGCGAGAATCGGGTGCAGGAGCTGGAAGAGAAGGCAGGTGTCCTTCCCGGCGTGGGGAACGGAGGCGCGATCCGCTGGCATCTCATCGGCCCGCTCCAGCGCAACAAGGTGAAGAAGATGATCGAGCACGCCGACCTCTTCCACGCGCTCGACAGCGACCGGCTGGCGGAGGAACTGGACAAGCGCGCCACGCAGGCCGAGCGCGTCCTGCCATGCTTCGTGCAGGTCAACGTCTCCGGCGAGGAGACGAAGTCCGGCGTCGCCCCCGCCGAAGTCCACGCGTTTCTCGCCCGGCTCGCTCGGTGGGAGCACCTGCGGATCGTCGGGTTGATGACGCTCGCTGCGCCGGCCGAGGCGCCGGAGGAGCTGGAGACGGTCGTGAGGCCGCAGTTCCGTCGGCTCCGTACGCTCGCCGAGACGTACGATGCGAGCGCGAGCCCCCGCATCGACCTACGCCGCCTCTCGATGGGGATGAGCGGCGACTTCGAGGTGGCCGTCGAGGAGGGCGCGACGGACGTGCGGATCGGCTCGGCGCTCTTCGGAGACCGGCCGTCGGGCTGAACGGCGGGGGAGGCGATGGTGCGGGCCGTGGGGAATCAGCGGGCGCGTCCGGCCGTATTAGCTCCCGCTCCCGTGTATCTTTACCTTCGTTTTATGGTTCTATCGCTCCTCGTGCTCGCGCTCAGCCTCGTTACCCTCACGCTGCTCGCGCTGCTGCTGCGCAGGCGGCTGCGCGACGCGGAGGAGCGTGCTGCCCGCACCCTCGCCCGGCTCCGCCGCCGCCACACGACCCTCACCGACCGCGCCGCCGAAGTCAGTCGCGAGGTCGCCGCCCTCTACGGCGAAGCCGAGGCTGCCCACCCACTCCCGACTCCCGACCGATGAAGCTGACGCCGCTCGACATTCGCAAGCACGGGTTCGCCCAGAAGCTCCGCGGGTACGACCCCGAAGAAGTCAACGCATTCACCGAGATGGTCTCCCGTCAGTGGGAGGAGGTGCTCGACGATCTCCGGCACGCGCGGGACCGCGTGCGCGAACTCGAAGGCAAGATCGAGCACTACGAGAAGGTGGAGAACGCGCTGCACGAGGCGCTGGATACGGCGCGGAGTGGGGCCAAGCGTACGCAGGAGCACGCCGAGGACCGTGCCCGCCTGATCATCGAAGAGGCCGAGCTCCGGGCCGAGCAGCTCCTCCAGGAGGCTGATCAGCGGCAGGGGCGGCTCCGCCACGACATCGCCAGCCTCACGCACCGGCACGATGAGATCACCGCGCGGCTCCGTCACTTTCTGATGTCCGAGTTGGAGATCCTCGCCCGGCACGAAGAGGACCGGCCCATCGGCTTCATGCAGCTCGTGCCGTCCGCCCCGGCCGAGGCGCTGCCGCAGGCCCCCGCCGCCGGGCGCGAGGCCGCCCCGGCGGCGCAGACCTCCGAGCCTGCGCCGAGCGGGGTCGATTCCCGCGCCGCCGCGACCGAACGAGGCGAAGACGCTTCCGAGGCGCAGGAGACGACTTACGGCGACCTCTATGCCCGCGCCGCCGAGGCCGAGACCCACCGCGAGCCCAACGAGTCCGCCGACCCGGCAGACGGGGCCGAACCCGACGAGCCCGCGTGGACCCTTCGCTCTATCGTGGGTGGAGCGTCAGACGAAGACGAGCAGGACGAAACAGAGGCAGGCACAGCTCCCTCGTCGGAGAAGGAACGAATCCGCCGCATCCTCGAAGACCTCGACTGAGCCAGTGGGTGATTGGCCGATTCGCTGATTGGCTGATTTGCAGACTTCCCCGAATCACTCTCTCCCCGGCCAATCACAGAATGGACCCCGTACTCTACCGTCGCCACGTAGACGAAGCCGCCGCCGCGATCCGCGCGCGCGCCGACGCCGGAGCCCGCATCGGCGTCATCCTCGGCACCGGCCTCGGCCGCCTCGCCGAGCAGATCGACGCCGACACCGTGATCTCGTACGACGAGATCCCGCACTTCCCGGTCTCCACTGTCGAGAGCCACCACGGCAAGCTCCTCGCTGGCCGTCTCGACGGCGTGCCGGTGCTCGCGCTTCAGGGCCGGTTCCATCTCTACGAGGGCTACGACCCGAAGGAGATCACCTTCCCCGTCCGCGTCCTCGCCGCGCTCGGCGTCGAGACGCTGCTGATCTCGAACGCGGCCGGCGGCATGAACCCGAACTACCGGCGCGGCGACCTCATGCTGCTCACGGACCACATCAACCTGCAAGGCGTCAACCCGCTCTCCGGGCCGAACGACGATGCGTGGGGGCCGCGCTTCCCCGACATGAGCGCGCCCTACGACGAGGACCTCCGCCGGCTCGCCGAGGAAGCCGCGCTCGAACGCGCCATCAAGCTCCAGCAGGGTGTCTACGTCGCCGTCGAGGGGCCGAATCTGGAGACGCGCGCCGAGTACCGATTCCTCCGCACGATCGGGGCCGACGCCGTCGGGATGAGCACGGTGCCCGAAGTGATCGTCGCCCGGCACATGGGGCTGCGCTGCCTCGCCATCTCCGTCATCACAGACGAGTGCTTCCCCGACGCGCTCGAACCGGTCTCCATCGAGGACGTGCTCGCCGCCGCGGGCGAGGCCGAGCCGAAGCTGACCGAGGTCATGCGCGCCGTCGTCCAGGGCATCGGGTAAGGGATGCTATGACGGACGAGCCGTGGGACGAGTATGAATGGGAGGACTTCCTCCGCGAGAACGACCGGCGCATCGACCATTTTATGACGCTGATGGCCGACTTCATGCAGCGCTACCCGCCGCCGCCCGACGACGCCTCGCCAGAGGACGAGGCCGATTGGAAGGCCCGGCTCGAAGCGTTCATGCGCCGCCGCACCGGCTTCGAAGGCTCCGCCGACGACCTCCCCGTGTGGGAGCGCGAAACCGACGAGGCGGACGCGGAAGACGGTGGGGGGGAGGGGTGGAAATCCGGCCTCGCCGACTTCCCCGAGCAGCAGCCCGTCGAAGAACTACCCGTCTACCGTGCTGCCCGTGCGCTCGCGACCGAGGTCATCCGCTGGTCCGAGCCGATCCCCGCGAGCGTCAAAGACGGCGACCTCGTGCAGTTCTGTTCGAACGCATTGGAGGTCGCCGCGAAGCTCAGCGGCGGTCACGCCGTGGGCTACGAGCGCGACGTGCTCGGCGGCAACATCGCCTACGTCAAGCGCGCCCTCGCCGCCGCGAACGCCGCTCTCGTCGCGCTCCAGCGGATTCGCGCCGCATCGTACATGCGGCCGGTCGCCTACCAACGGCTCTACGAGGCGACGTACGAGGTCCGCAACGCCGTCGCTCTCCATGTGCTCGCCCTCCGCGAGCGCTTCGAGCGTGGCACGGACTAGCGGAGAGAGAGCGAGACGGTGCCGAGCGCGAGCGTGTCGCCCGCTGCCACGTCGAAGGTGCGGTCGGTGTAGGGGGTAGGCGGATCGTGGCACCACGGGGCGTTGACGAGCACGCGGTAGATCACGTTGGGGAGGGCGCGTCGGAAGCGCAACGTGAACGAGCCGTCGGCCTCGGTTAGCCCGGTTTCTGCGGGCCAGAAGGTGCCGTAGTAGGGGACGAATTCCTCGATCTCGACGCGGAGGCTATCAATAGGCTCGCCCGTCTCGTCCAGCACCACGGTTCCTATGACCACCGTGGCTCGATGGCGCGTGATATAGCCGCTCGCTTGAGTGTCCCAGTCGGAACCGTCCGTCAGCCCCCGTGGTCGCCTCATCGACGACGAAGGAAGCACCGGGACCCGACTCGTAAGGCACGGGACCGGACCCGCTCGGACGGCTCCAACTGATAGGGCTGCCCCCGTCGTCCAGGCTCACGCCGATGCCGGAGAGGGGAGCTCCCGTCTCAGCGTCAACGACGATGCCCTGTACTTCGAAGGAGCCGCCCTCGTCGTTTCCGAAGAGATCGCAGCCGGTGATCAGAAGGCCGAGAAGCAGAAGGAAGATTCGGTAGAGCATGGTGAGCATAGTGGTTCACGGAAACGAATAAACATAACCACAGGATTCGCTGCCACCATTACTCCGTATCAAGGTGCATCTCGCCGTTAATGATGGTTAGAAGCGAGGTGAGCAGGCAAAAGCGGTCACTTTCCTTCACGCACAGGCCACGGAGCGCCGCGCGGGGTGGGCGTATCTTACGCTCTTTCCGAGATCGGACTCGCCGCTTCGCGCCGCCCCATGCCCCGCTACCCCGACGCCAAAGGATTTGACCACGCCGCTACCGAGGAGCAGACGCTCGCGTGGTGGCAGGAGCACGACGTGTTCGAGCAGAGCCTCGCCATCCGTGAGGGCGCACCCAACTTCGTCTTTTACGAAGGCCCGCCGACGGCCAACGGGAAGCCGGGCATCCACCACGTGATGGCGCGGACCATCAAGGACCTCTTCTGCCGCTACAAGACGATGAAGGGCTTCCGGGTTGAGTGCTAGGGAGCGGTTGCCATCAGACCGCTCAGTCCCCAATCTCTTCCAGTTCGATCATGCCGAGATTACGGGTCTCGCCGGGTTGGACAATCACTCGGCGTCCCGTGTAGCGAGAGTCGAATGGGTTGTCGTTGACGTACACGGTAAAGCTGAAATTCTTGCCTTCGGTGTCGTAGCGCAGGGAGAAGTGCCCAGCGGAGTCCGTCCGCGTCGTTACGACCCGTCGGTGTCCACCGGGGCCTCCCGCGTCGGAGTCGAGCGCGACGCTGAGGCCGGAGATAGGCTCGCCGGTGCTGGCGATGACGACGGTGCCGGAGGCGCGGATCACAGTATCCTCGCCGGAGAAGAGGTCGCACCCGCCGAGG
>JBBSMX010000101.1:0-15738 GCA_038232935.1 Rhodothermales bacterium
AGGCCGCGTTGATGGCGATCTGGTGCGCCGCGAGCGCCGCCGTCCCGAGCAGCCCGATCAACAGCGTCGTCGTAGCGAAGAGGCCGGCTTCGAGCCCGAAGCTCACCCCGATGGGCCAGCCGAGATGGAAGAGCGTGCGCAGCGCCACGGGGTCCGGCCGGCGGAGGTGGGTGAGGTCCGCGAGCCGTCGGAAGTCCCGGTCCCCTTCGACGACAGCGAGCAGCCCGCCGAACAGCAGCGCCATCACGACGGCCGAGCTCCATCCGGCCCCGACGAGCCCGAGCTCCGGAAAGCCGAACTTGCCGTACATCAGCACCCAGTTCAGCCCCGCGTTCGCGAACGCCGCGACGACGGTGACCACGAGGATCGGGCGCGGGCGGCCGAGCCCTTCGGCGAAGCCGCGCAGCGCGGTGTACCACAGGTTCGGGAGGACGCCCCAGAGGATCGCGCGGATGTACGCCGCCGCAAGTGCTGCCGTCGCCGGCTCCTGCCCGGCCCAGAGCAGGAGCGTCTCCGCCTGGCTCAGCAGCGCCATCAGCGGGAGGCCGAGCAGCGTCGCCAGCCACAGCCCCTGCCGCACGGCGCGGCCCGCCCCCTCCTCGTCTTCCGCGCCGACGGCCTGGGCCACGAGCGGGTTCACGGCCATCACCACGCCCATGCACACGAGCATGAGCGAGAAGAACACGGACGTGCCCACGACGCCCGCCGCCATCGCCTCCGGCCCGAGCCGCCCGATCATCACGACGTCCACAAAGCCCATCGCCATCTGCGTGAGCTGCGTGAGCGCGAGGGGAACGGCGAGCACGAGCGTGGCGCGCAGCTCGCGGCGGAGAATCGGGAACGGAAGCAACGAAATACGGGGGACGAGGCGACGTCTGCCACGTGAAAAGAAGACCTCTCAACGAACCAGGGGGTGATAAAGGTTCACTCAGGATGGCCGATACCCCCCGTGCCCATGCATTCTTCGGGGGCGCTTCAACGAATTGTTTATCCGTCGCATGTCCCCTCTCGCTTCCCCACCTGAGTCCGGCGTTGCGCCCGGTGTGGAGCTCCGCATCTACCGGGTAGTATGCGTGTTGGCGGCAGGGCTCACACCGGCATTTGGCTACATCTATCACCGCGTCGACCCGGCGTTTTACGATCCGCTCTGGATGCGCTGGGCGCTCGGTGCCCTTCCGCTGGGGCTCAGCATCGGCACCTTCCTCAGTCCGTGGGTGCGGGCGCACATCGAGACGCTGGGCTGCCTGTTCGTCTACCTCGTCGTAGCCTGGTTCGCTGGCCTCACGGCCGTGAACAACCTCGCGCCGGAGTATGCCGTCGGGTACATGCTCATCCTGATGATGATTGGCGTGGCGAACCTCGGCATGAACCTGCTGCGCGTGACGGTGGGCTGCGTCCTCCTCGCCGTCGCCGCAGCGATGGCCGTAGCGTTCACGCTCCCGAACCCCGGCGTGAACCCGTGGATCTTCTCCTCGTGCATAGCGACCGGCGGACTCGTCATCTGCATCAGCACATGGATCCGGCTGGACATGCGCCGGCACGTCCACGCCAGCGAGGCCCGCTACCGAACCGTGTTCGAGAGCACCACCGACGGCATCTTCCTCGCCGACGCACAGACGCTCGCCTTCCTCCATGCCAACGAGGCCTACCTGGCACTCACCGGCTACACCCTCGAAGAACTCCGCGCTCGCACCCTCCGCGACATGGTCGTAGCCGAGCGCTCCGCCATCGACCGGGACGTGCGCCAGGTGCTGGAACGGGGCCACCTCGCCGTCGGCGAGCAGCAGCACCGCCGTAAGGGTGCCACCACCATCAGCCTGGAGGTCGGCCTCAGCAGGATCGACCAGGACGGCCGGCCGGTCCTCTGCGCCACCGCGCACGACCTCACCGAGCAGCAGCGCATCCGGGCCGAGCTCAACGCTTCGAAAGAATACGCCGAGGAGATGCTCCAGCTGAAGACGTCGTTCCTCCACAACATGAGTCACGAGCTCCGCACACCGCTCGTCAGCATCCTCGGATTCGCCGAGTTGCTTGCCGAGGAGACCGACGAGGAGGTGCGGGAGATGGCCGCCACGATCCAGCGAAGCGCAAAGCGTCTGCACGACACGGTGAACTCGGTGCTGGACCTCGCCCAGCTAGAAGGCAATGGAATCGAGTGCCGGCTGGAAGTGGTGGAGGTCGGCACCGAAGCGGAGGGGGTGGCGCAGCAACTCCGGTCCCTGGCCGAATCGAAGGGGCTGGCCCTTCGGGTGAAGCTGCCCGCCGATGCCCGCGCCCTCGTGGACCGAGCCGCCCTCCGGCGCATCCTTACGGTCCTCGTCTCGAACGCCATCAAGTTCACCGAGAAGGGCGGCGTGGGCCTGGACGTCGAGGCGGATTCGCACCGCGTGGTCATCCGCGTCAGCGACACCGGCGTCGGGATCAGCGAGGACTTCCTCCCTCACCTCTTCGACGAGTTCCAGTAGGAGTCCACGGGGATGGGGCGGAGCTACGACGGCAACGGGCTCGGCCTCACCATCACGAAGCGACTCGTAGACATGATGGGCGGCCGCATCATGGTGAAGAGTGTGGTCGGCGAGGGGACCGTGTTCGCCGTCGCTTTCGGGCGCACGTGGGCCACCGCGGACGAGGCAAACACCCTGGCCGGAACGGAGGGCACGCCGCCCATCCTCACCTCCCGCCCCCGCGTCCTCGTCGTCGAGGACAACGCTGACACGCGGCGATTCGTCGAGCGGACTATAGCCGAGTACTACGATATCGAGACGGCCGCCGATGCCGAGACCGCCCTCGCCCTCGCGCACCGAGCCTGGTTCGACCTGCTCCTGCTGGACGTCAACCTCGGTCGCGGCCCCGGCGGCCTAGAGCTCCTGCGCGAGCTGCGCGCCATGCCGGCGTACGCCTACGTCCCCGCCCTCGCCGTCACGGCCTACGCCCTCCCTGGCGATCACCGGCACATCCTCGATGCCGGCTTCACCGGCTACCTCGCCAAGCCGTTCACCCGCGACGAGCTGCTCTACGCACTCGACGGCGTTCTCGCGGCACAGGTCAGCTACTCCACAGGGGACGGTTCGTCCACCGCAACGCGCTTCTGAGACGGCTGCGCGCGGTGCGATCCAGTGATCGCTGATCGGTATAGGGGTGCCCGTGCGGAGTTCCATCTCCTCGTTGTATCTTGGGCCGCCATGAAAACCACCGCCCCTCTCCTCTCGCCTCTGCTTCCTGCCGAGCGCACCACGGATGTCGTGGACGTCTCGGTCATTATCGTCAATTACAACGTTCGCGAGTTCTTGGAGCAGGCCCTCGATTCGGTCGAGCGCGCCGCCGCTGGCTTGACGGTCGAGACGTTCGTGGTGGACAACAACTCGGTGGACGGCTCCGTGGCGATGGTGCGCGAGCGGTTCCCGCACGTCCGCGTGATCGCAAACGAGGAGAACGTCGGCTTCGGCCGGGCCAACAACCAGGCCATCCGGCAGGCGAACGGACGCTACCTCCTGATCCTCAACCCGGACACCCTTCTCCAGGAGGACACGCTTCGGACCCTCGTGGATTTCATGGACGCTCACCCCGACGCGGGCGCCTCGGGCTGCCGGATTCTGAACCCGGATGGGACGTTCGCGCCGGAGAGTCGCCGCGCTTTCCCGACCCCGTCGGTAGCGCTCTACCGGATGGCCGGCCTGTCCCGCCTCTTCCCGAGTAGCAAGACGTTCGGCCGCTACAACATGACGTACCTCCCGGTCGACGAGGTCTGCGAGGTGGACGCGCTTTCGGGCTCGTGCATGATGGTCCGCCGCAACACCCTGTATGAGAACAGGGGGGTGGGGGCATGGGGGGATGGGAGGACCGGGCCCCCCGCATCGCTCGAACCGTCAGCCTCTCGCACCTCCACCCTCCCACCCTCCCACACCCAGCCCGGCGCTGGGCTGTTCGACGAGGGGTTCTTCATGTATGGGGAGGACCTCGATTGGTGCTACCGCATCCAGCAGGCTGGCTGGCAGATCTACTACACGCCCGACACCCAGATCATCCACTACAAAGGCGAGTGCACCCGAAAGGGCGAACTCCGCTACGTCCGCCTCTTTTACGGGGCGATGCTGCAGTTCACCGAGAAACACTTCGGGGGCCGCTACTCGCGGACGCTCGCCGGGCTGATCCGGGCGGGCATCCTCGCCCGCGCCGGCGTGAGCATGACCGGCAAGGCCCTCGCGCGGCTGGCCGTTCCCGTCCTCGATTTCGGGATTGCCCTCCTCATCGGCTTCGTCGTGGCGATGCTGTGGTCGCGGCAGCAGGGCATCGCGTTCCAGCCGCTCTACTATACGGCGCTCGTCCCGGCCTACGCTTTCTCCGCCGTGCTCGGGATAGGCGCGGCCGGGGGCTACCGCCGCAGCCGCCGCTACCCGATCCGACCTGTCCTCTCCGGCATCGGCGCAGCCTTTCTCGCGGTGACGACGGTTTCGTTCTTCGTCAAGAGCCTCGCGTTTTCGCGCGCGACCATCCTGATCGGCTTCCTCGCGGTGGCCGTCATCCTGACGGTGTGGAGGATCGTCGTGAACCGGCGGCAGTACGGGAACCGGCAGGCGCTCCTCGTCGGCAGCACGGCCGAGGCCGAGCGGCTGCACGGTCTGCTGGCCCGGCGGATCGACCCGCCGATGCGGCTGATGGGTTACGTCGACACGGACGGGACGAATGGACGGGACGGGACGGCCGTTGCCCGACTCGGCGCGGCCCACCACCTCCGCGACCTCGTCCGTCTCCGCCAGATCGACGATGTCGTCTTCGCTGCCGACAGCCTGACGAACACGGCGATCCTTCGCCACATGCAGCACCTGCGCGATCTCCCGGTCCAGTTCAAGATCCTCACGCAGGGCCAGGATCGCATCATCGGCAAAGCCTCCATCGACGACTTCTCGACGCCGCTGCGCGAGGCCGAGCAGTTCGTGGCCCCGCTTCGTTCGACGGCGGCTCGGCGCGCGCTCGAAGTCCCGGTGGCGCTCCTCGGCATGGTGCTCCACCCCGTACTCCGCCTGATACTCCAGCTCAGCCCGGCCGGCCCGCGCACGACCCGGCTCCAGCGAATCGCAGCCGCGACGGCGCGGATGCCGTCCGTGCTCGCCGGCCGCCGCGCCCTCATCGGATACGACGCCGCCGCCCGCATCCAACCGCCGAAGGACTGGGGCCTCCGCCCCGGCATCGTCTCCATCCTCGACACGCTCGCCGCACCGCCGACGGACATCGTCGAGACGCACCGGGCGTACTGGTTCTACGCCCGCAACCAGTCCGCCACGTTCGACCTCGAGATCCTTCTGCGCGCCCTCTTCCGTAAAACGTGATGCGTACAACGTGAGGGGGCTTCGCCGAAACGAGCAGCCTTGAGCCTCCTCACGTCGTACGTTTTACGCATCACTCTATGCACCTGTTCGACTTCGAAAAGCCGCTCTACGAGCTCGAAGAGAAGCTCGGCGAGCTGCGCGCGTACGACGCCGAAGACCGATCGGTCGACCTCTCGCCGCAGATCGAGGCGTTGGAGACGCGCGTCGAGTCCCTCCGCGACACGATCTACCAGGGCCTCACGCGCTGGCAGCGCGTCCAGCTCGCCCGCCACCCTGAGCGGCCCTATACCCTCGACTACATTCACGGCATCGTCCGCGGCTTCCGCGAGCTCCACGGCGACCGCCTCTTCGGCGACGACCGCGCGCTCATCGGCGGCCTCGGGCGGTTCGAGGGGAGCCGATGGGGCAGCCGCGACCGGACGGTGATGGTGCTCGGCCAGCAGAAGGGCCGCGACACCAAGAGCCGGAAGTACCGCAACTTCGGCATGCCGAACCCCGAGGGCTACCGGAAGGCCCTCCGGCTAATGAATATGGCCGCCAAGTTCGGCAAGCCCATCGTCACCCTCCTCGACACCCCCGGCGCGTTTCCCGGCCTCGAAGCCGAGCAGCGCGGCCAGGCCGAAGCCATCGCCCGCAACCTGCTCGTGATGGCCCGGCTGCCGGTCCCCATCGTCGTGGTCGTGATCGGCGAAGGCGCGAGCGGCGGTGCGCTCGGGATCGGCGTCGGCGACCGGATTCTGATGCTGGAGAACGCGTGGTACTCGGTGATCTCGCCCGAGAGCTGCTCTCAGATCCTGTGGCGGAGCTGGGACTACAAAGAAGAGGCCGCCCGCGCCCTCAAGCTGACCGCGCCCGACCTCATCGAGCAGCGCGTCGTAGACACGATTGTGCCCGAGCCGCGCGGCGGTGCCCACCGCGATCCGCAGGCCGCGTTCGAGGCCACCGGCCGCGCCATCGCCGCCGCCCTCGACGAACTCGACGGGATTCCCACGGACGACCTGCTGGCGCAGCGCCTCGCCAAGTTCGACCGGATGGGCGCGTGGGCCGAAGGCTAAGCCGACCTTCGCATGATCGAGCACGTCTACCAGCACCGGGTCCGCTACCGCGAGTGTGACCCGATGAGCGTCGTCTACCACACGCACTACGCGGACTACTTCGAGGCGGCCCGGACCGAGGCGCTGCGCGCGCACGGGTTCCCCTATAAGTCGCTGGAGGACGCTGGGATCATCATGCCCGTCGTGGAGCTGAACGTCCGCTACCACCAGCCCGCCCGCTACGACGACCTGCTGCACGTCACCGTCCGGTTTCCCGAGACGCCCAGCGTACGTGTCCGCGCCGAGTACGAAGTCCACCGGGCCGACGACCCGACGCTCCTCGTGAGCGGCACGGTCGTGCTCTGCTTCTTCGACACGGCGCGCCGTCGCCCCGTCCGCGCTCCGCAGCCCCTCCTCGACGTCTTCGAGCGGGCCGAGAGCTAGTCGCCGAGGGTACGCCTGCCGTCCGATGCTGAGGCGGCTGCCCGGCGTCGGTAGGCCGTCGGCGCATCTCCTGTCCACCGTCGGAAGGCCCGCGTGAACGCGCTTGGCTCGGAGAAGCCGAGGAGGAAGGCGATCTCCGCCACCGGCACGTCCGACCGTCCGAGGTGACGGAGGGCGAGGGCGTGTCGGGCCTCGTCGAGGAGAGCAGAGTAGCTGGATCCCTCGTCCTCTAGCCGTCGCTGGAGCGTGCGGACACCCATCGCGAGCGCGTCGGCCACCTCGTCTACCGCAGGAGCTTGGCCCCGCAGTTGCTCGGTCACGGCGCGGAGCACGCCCTCGCTCACCGGCCGCGTGCGGCGTGCGGAAAAGACTTCAATGGCAGCGGCGGCTTGCGCCTCGAAAGCGCTGAGGAGAGCAGGGCTGGCCCTGAGCACGGGCCAGTCGAGCGCAGCGGCGGCGAAGCGGAAGCGGTAGCTGTCGCTCCCATAGTCAACGGGGGTACCCAGCACCTGCGCCGCCACGGCGGGGGCGTCGGCCTCCGCATCGTGCGCGAATTCGAGAGACGCCGGGGGCAGAGTATCGCCGACGAGCGCGCCCGCGATGACGAGCGCGCCTGCCACGGTCGCCTCCATCGGGTAGCGCGGACTCCGAAGAAGGTAGTTTCGCTCAGCCGTCCCGACAGCGACGAACTCGAGCACCGCCTCGCCCCCGAATGCGCCCACAGGCGGCCGCACGACGCGCGCTCGGAGCCCGTCGGTGAAGAGGGTGACGTAGCGGGCGAAGGCGTCGAGGGCGGCCCCGAGCGTGGACGTGCTCTGGAGGACGTAACCGACGACCCCGAGCGAGGCGATGTCGGCCGCCGCGCCGAGGCGGAGCCCGAGGTGGGCGTCGCCGGTCGCCGCGACGGCGGCATGCCAGAGGGCTTCCATCTGCGGGCCGGGCACGCGCCCATCGGGGTCGGCGAGGGCGGTGGGGTCGAGCCCTGCTGCCCGCGTGAGCGCCTCGGCATCAGCGTCCCACCCCGCGGCGAGGGCGTGGAGCATCGAGAGGGGCACGCGGGCGGAGATCGAGACTTCGCCTCCCGGTGCGGCCTCGTCAATTTGTCGCGTGCGGTCAAGCATCCGTCGCCCGGAGTCAGGTCGAATGAGAAGGCCTCTCGGTAGCATAGGACACGACGGCACTCCCGCCGTCCGCCCTGTCCTCAACCGATACGCCGATGCGCTCGTTCCGTCTCCTCGCCCTCTCGCTCGTCCTCGCCGCCGCAGCACCGCACGCCCTCGCTCAACCCTTCAGCACACCCGTGGCTGCGTCCCGAGCGGACGTCGCCTCCGCCGCCCATCCCTTCAGCGTTTCCCTCACGGTCTTCCGCAATCCTGCCACCGGCGTCGAGGTCCGCTACGGCCCGCTCGCCGCCCACGCCGGCTACTACCCCACCATCATCCCACGCAACGGGGAGAACCGGAACACCGAGTTCGTCCGCCTCGGCGCAGCGGCGTTCCTGCGCGAGAGAGGGATCAGCCCCTATCTCGCCGCCTCGTACCTCGTCAGTCTCACCGACGGCTGGGCCGACAGCGTGCTGCTCGAAGGCGGCGCGCTCGCCCCCGTCTACCGCGGAATCGGCATCCGGCTCGGGGCCGCCGTGCTCGTCCCTACCGATGGCGAGCGCGTCCGGCTGAACCCGACGATCGGAGCCTCTCTCCGCCTCTTCTGAGACCCCTAGCCCCAGCCAGCCTGATCAGACTGCCATGAACGCTCTCGCCGTCTCGCCCGATGCTCGCACCGCTCGCCTAGGCGGATTCGCACTCGCCGTCGCCGCAATAGCCTTCGTGGGCGTGTTCTCCTATCTCGCCGCCGCGTTCGACTACCCCGACGTGCTCGACGGCCGCGCGGCCGACGTGCTCCCGGCCCTCCTCGCGACGGGGGCGACGGGCCGCGCCGTGTGGGCCGTCTACGCCCTCCTGCCCCTCCTGCTGATTCCCGGCAGCGTCGGTGCCTACGCCGCGCTCCACCGTGCCTCGGACGGGGCGGCCCGGCTCGGGCTCGCGCTCGCGCTCGTCTCCGCCGTCGCGATGGTCCTCGGGCTCGCGCGCTGGCCGACGGTCCACTGGGCGCTCGCCGAGACGTTCGTCACCGCCGACCCCACAGGCCGGGCCGTGCTCGCGGCCGTCTTCGACGGGCTCAACCGCTACCTCGGCAACTTCGTCGGGGAGTTCGTAGGCGAGGTGGGGATGTACGGGTTCTTCACTGCCACGGCATACGCCGTGCGGCGGGACGCCCGCTTCCCCCGATGGTTTGGGCCGGCTGGCCTCACCGTCGCCGCCTTCGGCGCCGTGGCGATGTTCCGCAACGTCACCGACCTCGTCGACCCCGTAAGCGAGGTCACGAACGGGCTGCTCCCACTCTGGCTCCTCGTGCTCGGGCTCGGGTTGGCCCGCTACGGCACGCGCCCGGAGGTCGCCACGACGGCGCGTGCCACGACCACTCGCCCGGCCGCTCCGCAGCCCTCCTGACCCCCAAGCGGTTCTCCTCTCCGACTCGGCTGCCATGACTGCGATCTTTCTGGTGCCCGCTTTCGGGCATCCTCGGGTGGGGCGGTCTGACCCCTGTTATGATCGACCGCTGTGTCCTTGCGTTGACGTGTCGACCGCCCTGCCTGGGGATCCACTTGGCCCGCAGCCCGCACCAGTCGTGACCTCATAGGAGCCTGGTCCCGCGTTCCGCGCCCGGGACCTCTTCGCAGTCCTGTCCGCTCTGTCGGGTCCTGGGCCGTCCCCCTCATACGGTGACCATCATGCCCAGCCTGAACCTCCAGCGGACCGACGTCGTGGTCGGAGTCGATACCCACAAAGACGAGCACCTAGCCGTCGCGCTCGATGGCATCGGGGGCCGAATCGGCTCGCACGCCCTCCCCGCCACGCTCGACGGATACGCCAACCTGCTCTCGTGGGCTCGCGAGCACGGCCGGGTCGTTGCCTGTGGCGTCGAGGGCACGGGCAGCTACGGCAGCGGGCTCGCTCGCTACCTTCGTCGCCAGGGTGCGAGGGTCTACGAGGTCTCGCGACCGCCCCGACGAGGCGAGCGGCGGGCTGCCGGCAAGTCGGACCTCATCGACGCCGAGCACGCCGCACGCGAGGTTCTCTCGGGCGACGCGACGTCGGTGCCGAAAGCGGCCAACGGGAGCGTCGAGGCGCTCCGCCTGATCAAGGTCGCCCGCGACACGGCCGTCAAGGCCCGTTCGCAGGCTATCATCGCGCTGAAGTCCGCCCTCGTGACGGCCTCCGACGAGCTCCGGGCCGCGTTGGAGGGGCTGAGCGACTTCCGTCTGATCACCGCCTGCACGGAACTGGCCGGTGAACCGCCGTCGGACCCCTCGAGTGCCGCGCGCTACGTGCTCTGCTCGCTGGCCCGGCGCTGGCTCGCGCTCCACGAGGAGATCAAGGAGCACACCCGCCACCTCGAGCGGATCACCGACGAGACGGCCCCGCAGCTCACGGCCACCTTCGGAATCGGGTCCGACTGCGCGGCCGAGATGCTGATGGCCGCCGGCGACAACGGCGAGCGGATCCGCAGCGAGGCCGCGTTCGCCAAGCTCTGTGGCGTGTGCCCGATCCCGGCCTCATCGGGCCGGACCACGGGCCGGCACCGGCTCAACCGCGGGGGCAACCGGCAGGCCAATGCGGCGCTGTACCGGATCGTGGTCGTGCGGCTGCGCTGGCATCAGCCGACGATCGACTACGCGGCTCGGCGTACGTCGGAGGGGCGGACGAAGAAGGAGATCATCCGGTGCCTCAAACGGTACGTCGCGCGTGAGGTCTTTCAGCTGCTGCCGAGATCGAGAAAGACGGCCGTGGAAAATCTTGTCGTCGGGACTTGACAAGCTATAGGAGCATCAACGCCCTGCACCCTCTCGCCCGCCCTCGTAAACCCCGTCACCGGCGACCGCATGCGTGTGCTCATCTCCGCTGCCGAGACTGGAGGCCCCCTCGCCCGCCTCCGGTTCGCGCTCCCGCCGGGGGCCGCCGGTCCGCCGCTCCACGTCCACCGGCGGGTAGAGGAGACATTCACTGTCCTCGACGGCGCGCTCGACGTGGCCGTGGGGCCAACGGCGCAGCAGACCGAGCACCGACGGCTCGACCCCGGCGACGCCGTCGCTATCGGGGTCGGCGTGGTCCACCGGTTCTGGAATGCGGGGGCCGGGTGGGCGCTTTTCGACGCTGAGGTCCGCTCGGTCGAGCCTGGCGCGGCGGCGCGGTTTGAGACTGCGATGCGCGCCGTCTATGGACTGGCCGCCGACGGCGAGGCGAGACCGGACGGGTTTCCGCGCCGCGCCACACACGCCCTGCTCGCCATCGACGGGCTTGATCTCCACCTCCCCGGCCTGCCGGTGTCGGTGGATCGCGCGGTCGAGCGCCTCGCGCTCCGCCCGCTCATCCGGGCCGTCGGCCGGACGGAAACCGGCCGGGCTTTCACTCGCTACAACGACCTCCCTCTCTCCTCCTGACCTCGGTTACCGCTCGGCCTTCGCCCGGCTTGCATTCTCCCGATGACGACGCCTCCGCTTCCGCCCGATGCGTTTCACCCCTTCACCCGCGATGCCTGGCGTGCCTGGCTGGCCGAGCACCATGACCGCGACGAGGGCGTGTGGTTCATCCGGTATAAGAAGGCTACGGGGAAACCTATCGTCAGCTACGACGAGGCCGTCGAGGAGGCGCTCTGCTTCGGGTGGGTTGACAGCCTGCCCCGCAAGCTCGACGCCGAGCGGACGATGCTCTACTTCGCTCCCCGCAAAGCAGGCAGCGGCTGGAGCCGTCCGAACAAAGAGCGCGTCGCGCGGATGACGGCGGCGGGAAAAGTGACGCCCGCCGGGCAGGCCAGGATCGACGCCGCCCGTGCCGACGGCTCGTGGAGTGCGCTCGATGCCGTCGAAGACCTCGTCGTGCCGGACGACCTCGCCGAGGCGTTCGCGCAGCACCCCGACGCGGCCGGCCATTGGGACGCGTTCCCCCGCTCGGCACGGCGCGGCATCCTCGAATGGATCGCGACGGCGAAGCGGGCCGCCACGCGCCGTAAACGGGTCGACGAGACGGCGCGGCTGGCCGCGCGGAACGAGCGCGCCAACCAGTGGAAGCCGAAGCCGCCGAACTAGAGCGGCGTTCGGGTTGCTGTGCGAACGCCGCGATCCAATCCACTCCTACGATTCTGTCCCCCTCCTCTCTGTACCGCTATGAGCCTCCTCTCTCGCACGATGAGCCGTGCCCTCCGGCCGACCAAACGCTACCGGTGGTGGCATGCCGTCGCCCTCCGCAACCGCGACGCCTTCATCGGCTGGAACCCCACCGGTTCTTCGCCCGAGGTCAAGCCAGTCGGAGCGGCGGATGCGTAGGGTGTAGCGTACCGCATCCCCCTCTTCCCGCCCCCAGCCCGCTGTCCCTCCCGATTCGTTCCCTATGGATATCAACCGCAACGCCCCCGCTACCGCCTCGGCCGACACCTTTATCGATGCTCCGCCCGCCATCGTATGGGCCGTGCAGACCGACCTCGCCGGGTGGCCGGCGTGGAACCCCGACGTGCATTCAGTCGACGTCCACGGCCCGCTCGTGCCCGGCACCGCTTTCCACTGGAAGACGGGAGGCCTCCCGATCACCTCGGTGCTGCAGGAGGTCGAGTTGGAGCGTCGGATCGGGTGGACGGGGCGCGCACCGCTCGGCATCCGGGCCGTCCACGTGTGGACGTTCGAATCCGAGGGCTCGGGCACGCGCGTGCGGACGGAGGAGTCGTTCGACGGCCTCCTCGCTCGGCTATTTGCCGGCTCGATGCGGCGGATGCTGGACGGGGCGCTGGAGAAGGGGACGGCGGCACTGAAGGCCGAGGCAGAGCGACGCGTTGCTGCTGCATAGCGCTACCGGACACTGCCCCCATACCCTCCGCCTCCCAAACCTATGACCCCCGAAGTCGTCTCTGAAGCTACCCTCACCATCCGCGCCCCGCGTGCGACGACGTTCGAACGCGTCGCCCCCATCGATCTGCCTTCGATCTTTCGGGGCTACGGCCCGCTCCCCGCCGTCGTCGCCACCGAGGGACAGACGGGGGCGTGGGATGCGGCAGGGCAGACCCGGCGCATCCGCCTCTCCGACGGGAGCACCGCGCGTGAGGAGTTGACCGACTACGAACGCCCACGCCACTTCGCGTACTGCGTCCGTGACTTCACCGGGCCCCTCCGTCTGCTCACGAGCGGTGCTCGCGGGTCGTGGTGGTTCGACGAGGCGGCTGACGGCGCGACCTCGGTCCGGTGGCGCTACGCCTTCGAGCCCCGCGCTTGGTGGACCCGGCCGATCCTGTGGGCCGTGGTGCGCCCCCTCTGGCGTGGGTACATGCGCGCAGCGTTGCACGCCGCGCGGGCTCAGGTGGAAGCCTCTTCCGTTCAGTGAGAAGACGAGCCATGGCCCCCACTCACCCTATGCGAACACCCTGTGTGTTAACACTTTCGTAACACGGCCCGATGGGTGCCGGCTCGCCCTCGTGGGTATGCAAGGGGCCTTCTTCTACTTCCCCAGTTCGTCTCATGGCCCTCCTCTACCGCATCGCCCTCCTCGCCGCGTTCGCTACCCCGGCCGCCGCGCAGTCCCTCGCCGACCTTCTCCCTGCGACGCTCGCCGACCTCCGGCCGCCCGTGACGACCGTGGAGCGCACTGGAGGCGAGGCCGATCTCCTCGTACGGTGGAGCGCGACCCACAGTGGCTCATCGGCGTAGACTTCGGCGGAGAGGGATTTAACGGTGGACTCAGCCGAGGGCGCGATTTCGTCGTCGGGTCCTCCTCGGTCGGGTCAGAGGGCGATCTGCCGGCCGAGATCGTGTTCAACAGCGAGTTAGAGACGCTCGCGCAGACGTTCCGGCTCAGTGGAGGCGTGAGCGCGGCGGGCGTCGGCACGTTTCCCGGCGCGGCCTACGACGTGTCGGACCCCGAGAACCCACGCCGCCTCAACATCTGCTTCCTCGAAGGCGATCTCAACAACGCGCCCAACTTCGAGTGGGACCCCGATGCAACAGGGCAGGGCGGTGCCGAGTGGTTTTACGTCATGGTGAGCGACTACGACGGCACCGGCGAGACTTACGCCGACGCGAACTTCGTGCTGCCCCCCGACGAGGACATTCTCTATGTCGTGTGGGGACGGATCGCCGGCGGCCGCACCCTCCTCGAAGCCGATCCCTCGTCGATTACGATCGACATCGCGCGGATCGCCGCCTGACGGCCACGCTCCCCGACGACGGGCAGGTGCGCCTCTCGTGGAGCTACGACGCCCCGACGGAGGCCGCCGGGCTCCGCGTCTATACCGGACTCGACGGAGCTGGCGTCCTCCTCGCCGAATTGCCTGTCACCGAAACGACCTACACGGACACCGTCGCTGAGCCGGAATTGCGCTACTACCGGTTCGAAGCGGTCGACGGCCAGGGCACCGTCATTGACGTGAGCCAGGAGATCGCCGTGCAGACCTTCCGCTCGCTCAACGCTTCCCTCCTCGGGTAGATCAACGCGCGCGGGAGCTACGGCGACGTGTGGGGCTACGTGGACCCTGCCACGAGCCGCGAGTACGCCCTCCTCACCGCCCGCTTCGACGGCCTCAGCCTCATCGACCTCGACGGGCCCGCGCTCGCCGAGGTGGCCTTCGTGCCGGGAATCTCGGACGGCACCAGCGTGGCCGATGCCAAGGACGTCAAGACGTACGGGTCCTACGCCTACCTCGTCCACGAATTCGCCCCCGTCCTCGTCATCGACCTCACCGTCCCGACAGACCCGCAGGTCGTCGGCGAGATTGACGTGCAGCCCGATCCGTCGGACGGCGGCTCACACAACGTCCTCGTCGCGGGCGACTACCTCTTACGTCGTCGGCGGCCGCTCGCCGGGCGGGCTCCGTATCTACGACCTCGCTGCTGACCCTACCGACCCGCCCCTCGTCGGCGAGATCAACGGGACCGATGGGCAGACGTACTACCACGATCTCGAAGTCGTCGGCGACATCGCCTATGCGGCCGCCATCTTCAACCAGGGCATCGATGTGCTCGACCTCTCGGACCGCACCGCGCCCGAGGTTCTTACGACGATCGTCTATCCCGCGACGGATATGGGCGCGCACAACGTCTGCGCTACACCCGATGGCCAGACCATCTTCGTCGGCGACGAGATCGGCTCCGGCCGGTGGACGCGCGCCTTCGACGTCTCCGACCTCGACGACGTCGAGCTGATCGCCGAGATCATCGTGGACCCGAACGCGGTCGTGCACAACTGCTATGTCACCGAAGACGACCGCCTCCACATCGCCCACTATTCCGAGGGCTACCAAGTGTTCGACGTGAGCAACCCCGCCACGCCCGAGCGCGTCGCCTTCTACGACACGTACCTCGAACCCGACTACGGTTTCGTGGGTGCGTGGACGGCCTACCCCTACCTTCCGAGTGGGCGGACGCTCGTCTCGACGCTCGGCGAAGGGCTCTTTGTGATTGAGACGGCCGCGACTGTGGTGTCGGCAGAGAGCGAGGGCTCGGCACCGACGTTCGCGCTCGACGCTCCGTATCCGAACCCGTCGAGCGGGGCCGCGACGTTCCGCTTCACGCTCGACGCGCCGTCCGCGTCACGCTCTACGACGTGCTCGGCCGCGCCGTCGCCGTCCTCGCTGAGGGCGAGTGGAGCGCGGGCATCCACATGGCGGAGGTGCAGACCGGCGGGCTCGCGAACGGCGTCTACTTCGCCCGACTCGAAGCCGACGGTCGCGTCGCATCGCAGGCACTCACCGTGCAGCGCTAGTGTGAGAGTCACGTACTCGTAAGCCGGTAGCCGCAATGCCGCACCCATCGCCGTATCTCCCCGATCTCTACGAGCGCCAACGCCTCGGACACCGCCGTGCGGAGGGTGTCCCGCGTCCGTGCTCCCACCGCA
>JBBSMX010000102.1:0-15321 GCA_038232935.1 Rhodothermales bacterium
GCGTCGACAGTGAGGGCGAAGACGGAGCGCTTGTGGAGGTCGAGGCCAGTGTAGAGTGTCGTGGCAGACATGGCGGTAGGCGGCTGGTGAAGGGGGACCTATCCATGAGGCGCTGTACCTTGTTGGAAAGATCCCTCGCCTTCGACGGCGACGCGCTCTACGCGGGTGGCTCGTTCAACACCGCAGGCGGCACGGCTGCACGGCAGATCGCGCAGTTCGACCTCACTACGGCGCAGTGGAGTAGCGTCGGCGAGGGCGTGACGCAGATGGGCGGCGGCCCGACCGTCTACGCGATCGCCTTCGGCCCCGACGGCGATATGTACGCGGGTGGGGCTTTCAACGAGATCGGCGGCGTCGCCGCCAACAACCTCGCGCGGTGGGACGGCACGAGCTGGAGCGACGTAGGAGGCGGCGTCACCGGGACGACGGGCGGTAGCACGGCCGTCACTGCGCTCGTCGTCGATGGCGGCGGAGATCTCTACGCGGGCGGCAGCTTCACCGATGCCGGCGGCGTGACGGTCAACAGCGTCGCCCGGTGGAACGGCTCGGCGTGGGCCGGGCTCGGCAGCGGCGTCGGCAACGGGCGCGTCGAAACGCTCGTCCTCGCGTTACCCTACCTCTACGCGGGCGGCGGCTTCAGCGACATGGACGGCAACCCGACGCTCGACTTCCTCGCGAAGTGGGAGGGCGTGGTCATGACGCCGAATGAGGACGTGGCCGCACCGGCCGAGGCCGCGCGCCTCGCGCCGGCTTTCCCCAACCCCTTCAGCGCCGAGGCTACGCTCGCGTTCGAACCAGAGCGTCCCCAGGCTGTACGGCTCGACCTATTCGATGCGCTCGGGCGGCAGGTGGCCGTGCTCTACGAGGGAACGCCCGCTGCAGGGCAGTCCATCGAAGCACGGGTGGACGGGCGGGGCCTCCCGGCCGGGGTCTACCTCGCGCGGCTCTCGGGCGACGGCGTCCGGCTCACCCGGCAGCTCGTACTCGTCCGCTGAAGCCGATTGATCTCCGTTCGAGGCCGGGTCCCGACATCCTCGTTGGTGCCCGGCCTCGGCATGAAATAACTGCTGGGCGAAGCGCTCCTCTCTTGCAAATCCGTGCATCGAATATGTAAGCTGTCCCCGTGTGTCTTCCCTCTCTTCGGCACACGGATTCCGTGGCTCTCGCGCTCTCTGTCACCGACCTCGCCCAGCTAGAAGCGACCACGCGCACGTTCGCTTCCCCATTGGTATTCGGCGATGTCGATGCTTGGCGCGGTGAGGAACGTCCCCACCTCGTGCACGGGCTCGACGACACGGCACGGTGTCTATTGGATACCTACATGGCCCCAGCATGGGGGGACACCGGAGCCGGCCCGGACCCTATGCTCGACCTGTTCTGCCAGACCGCGTCCGAGCGCGCGCTGGAGGCGTGGGATAACGCCTACGCGGATTACGTGCTCGGAGGGGGCGGGGAGGCAAAGAAGTCTCTGTTCTGGAACGAGGTGGTGGTGCCCGTAGGCAGCGAGGACAGCCAGTCCCTTTTCGTTGCGACGCCGCGCGGAGCGGTCCAACTCTCGATCTACTCGCTCCGCCGGGTGCCGGGCCCCGGCCAGCACGTTCCGCTCCTCCGCGTGCTGCTGCCCACGCTCAAGGCCGGGTTGGATGCGCTCTTCCGCCTCGATGCCCATCGGGCTGCGCTGGACGCCGTGGCGGAACCGCTCGTGGCCTTTACCGCCGACGGCTGCGAGGTCTATCGCAGTGCGCCCCTGCGCCGCCTGATCGCCGCCGATCCCGAAGGCGCTGCCATCGAGCGCGCGCTGGCCGAGCTGACTCTCCGCGTTCGGCCACTCGCCTTCATCCGACAGCGCGATACCCCGGCGGTGGCAATGCCCACGGCTGACATCCGTACGACACGCGCGTGCTACGCCCTTCGCGCGGCGCTGTTGCCCCCCGGAGCCTTCGGGTTGGACGAATCCTTCCTCGTCACGGTCGTGCCCACGGGCAGCCCTGCTGCGTTCCCGGCCGTCGATGAGGTCCGCGCACGCCACGGGCTGACGGAGCGGGAGGCTGAGGTCGCCCTGCTCGTGGCGCAGGGGCTGCCCAACGACGCTATCGCCGAGCGCCTGTTCGTCAGCCGCCCCACGGTCCGGCACCACGTCGAGGGGGCCATGGCGAAGCTGGAGCTGACGGGACGCGGGCGCGAGACCGTCGCCCCCCGGCTCCTCGGTGCGGAGGTCGCCTGACGATGGCCCACACGCTCACCACCACGGACCTCGCCCACCTCGAAGCTACCAGCCGCGCGCTCCTCTCGCCCCTTGCCTTCGACACGGAGGACGACTGGTGCCGGGCCGTGATGCAGGCGTTCCGCCCCGTGCTCGGGTCCGAGGGTACCTCCTTCGCGCGCCCGGATCGGCCGGGGGGCTTCTTTCTGGGCACCGACGTCGACGAGGCCATCATCCAGCGGATGAACCATTACCTCGCGCCGCCCAATCAGCACGGTGTCGGCCCCGATCCGGTCGTCAACCTTTTCTTCGAGCGGGTGATTCCCTCGCAGATCACCATGTGGGACTGGGGAACGATCGAATGGCTGACGGACGGGAAGATCCAGCAGTCGGAGTTTTACCAGGAGGTGCTCGTCCCTGGCAATCTGACTCGCCATTGCGCGCTATTCGACGTGCGCCCCGCCGGTGGTGTGCACCTCGTCGCCCACAACGCCCCCGCGCATCGTCGTCTGGACCCCGAGGACGCGAAGGTGCGCCTCCAACTCCTAGTCCCGGCCTTTAAGGCGGGTCTCGACACGCTCGACCGGCTGAAGGCCCACCGCGCCACGCTGGATGCGACCGACGAGCCCCTCGCAGCATTCAGCCCGGACGGCGTCGAGACACACCGGACTCCGGCGCTTCGCTGCCTACTGGCCGGCGACCCCGAGATGGGCAGGGTCGAGCAGGGTCTCGCCGAGCTGGCCCGGCGCATCCGGCCGCTCGGCTTCGCCCGGCGCGGCGAGATAGCCCCCGGCGTACCCGTGACGGCTGAGGTGCGCACGGCGCGGGCGCGATACTGTCTCCGTGCCGCGTTGCTTCCGGTGTCGGGCAGCGGGTTCGGCGAGGCGTTCCTCGTCACTGTCGAAGCCGATGGCGGCACTCCTGCATTGCCCACTGCCGACAAGGCACAGGTGCGCTTTCGACTGACGAAGCGCGAGGCCGAAGTCGCACTGCTGGTGGCGGAGGGCCTCTCGAACGACGCTATCGCCGAGCGGCTGTTCGTCTCGCGTCACACGGTCCGGCACCACGTGGAGGGCGCGATGGCGAAGATGGAGCTGACGGGGCGCGGCCGAGAAGCCGTCGCCGCCCGGCTGCTGGGCTCCGACCTCGTCGCGGCGGCCTAGTCGGTCGCGTCCCGCTCGCCCGAGAGCGTGACCACGAGCCGGCGCGCGCCGCCGCGTTCGCGGTGCTCGCAGAGATAGAGCCCCTGCCACGTTCCGAGGGCGAGTCGGCCGTCGCGGATGGGGACAGTGACGCTGGCGCCGAACAGTGACGCCTTCACGTGGGCCGGCATGTCGTCCGGGCCTTCCTCCGTGTGCTCGAAGTAGGGCGTGTCGTCGGGGACAGCACGGCGGACGAAGCGCTCGAAGTCGGCGCGGACGGCGGGCGCGGCGTTCTCGTTGAGCGTGAGCGACGCCGAGGTGTGCTGGATGAACACGTGGGCGACCCCGACGGCGAAGCCTCGCAGCTCCGGCACCTGCGCGAGCACTTCGTCCGTGACGAGGTGGAAGCCGCGCGGGCGGGGCGCGAGCGTGATCTGCTTCTGGACCCAGGACACGGCGGCTACCGGCCGGCTTCGAGGTGTTCGAGCAGGCGGACTTCGGGCGGTGCGGCGGTGATCGGAGCCGCCGGGGCGTCGTCCACGACGAACTGCTTGTAGTGGTCGTAGCGGTCGAGGATGAGCGAGACGTAGGTCACGGGTTCGAGGCCGCGCGCGAAGCCGTATTTCACGACGGGGTCGGTGTAAACCTCCTCCTTCGACTTCTGCAGGAGCCAGAAGGCCACCTCCTCCCACTTCGTGTCGTCGCCGTCGTACTTCGCCGTCAGGCGGCGGGCGTCCTCGACGTGGCCGTGGCCGGTGTTGTACGAGGCGAGGACGAACCGCTGCCGCTCCCGCTCGTCGGGGATCTTGTCCTCCCAATAGTTCTCCAGCCCTTGAAGAAAGCGGACGGCCCCGGCCACGTTGTCTTCGGGGTCGAATGCGTCGCTGACGCCGAATTCCCGCGCCGTCGGCGGCATGAGCTGGAGCAGACCCGCGGCCCCGGCCCACGACTGCGCGCGCGGATCGAACCGGGACTCCTGATAGCACTGCGACGCGAGGAGCAGCCAGTCCCAGTGGATTTTCTCCGCGTTCTTCTTGAGGAGAGCGTCGTAGTCTGAGAGCGTGCCCGTCTCGCCCGTGAGGTACTTGCTCGCCACCCGCTCGCGGTACCCCTTGCGATCGACGAAGTATTTGTTGTAGAGCACGCGGAGCAACTGCTCGTTCTCCTCGGAACTGATCCATGAGCTCAGGGCGAGCTGGAGGTCGGGGGCGTTTTTGCGGACGGCCCACGCCACCTCGTGCAGGGGACCCATCGCCGGCCGGATCACGATGTTCGTGAAGTACGACTCCTTCAGGTTGGCGACGTTCTCCGGCGAGATGGTGAAGTCCACGGTGCCCGCGGCGACCCTGTTGATCAGCTCTTCGGTCGCTACGTCGCCGCCTAGCTCGACCACGTGGATGTCCCCTGAGAGGTCGTCGGAGAGTTCGATGAGGTGCTCCTCGTAGGGCGAGTTGCCGGGGAGGTAGACGTCCTTTCCTTCAAGCTGGGACGGCCGCGAGACGAGGCGGGTGCTGATCTCGACGGACTCCGGCACGTCGTCGGTCTCGCGGATGGCCCGGACGAGAGCCGTCGTGGTGTCGGCCGCATCGGCCCCGTGGACGATCACGGAATCGACGGAATCGGGGAGGCCTACCGCGTCGCCCGAGCGCTGGACGAGCGTCGGCTGCGTCTTGTAGAGGGAGTGCGTGAAGAGGACGTTGTTGCTGTCCGCCGCATTTGGGACGACGCGCGCGGCCACCACGTCACCGGCACCCTCGTTGAGGAGGTAGAACAGGCTGTCGCTGTCGGAGACGACCCTCATCTTGAGCACGAGGTCGTTCGCCTCGGCAAAGGCCGTGAGTAACTCGTATTCGTACCCCATCGGTTGCCCCCGGTAGAGGAAGTACGACGTCGAGTTGTACGTGGTGAGGGCGAAGAGGGTGTCTCGCTCGCCGATCTCGGCGAGGTCGCGCTCGACAGGGGTGGGAAGTCCCTCGGAGAAGACGCCCTCGCAGCCGGCGAGGAGGGAGGCGGCGAAGAGCAGGGCGAAGAGCAGGCGGAGGGGGGGCATCAGGGATCCGTGGACAGATGAGCCAGACATGCAAAGGGGCGGTTAGATAATGTAAAGCAATCTCGCGCCCTTCTTCACCTTTTTGTATCCGCGGAGGCCGCCGCGCGTTTCATCGCGGCACGAAGCTTCGGCAACATCGCTTGGGCAGCTCGCTCGCCTGCGGTGATCAACAGTTCTGCCCGTGTGAACCCGGCCAGCAGCGTCACGTCGGCCGGGAGCGCGGGCCGGATCACGACGTCCGGCTTCGAGCGTTCGAGATTGCATTCGGTGAGGGCGGAGATGGCGACGAACATGGCCTGCCACACGTCGCGGACGCCCGGCGGCATGAAGGGGACTTCGAGGGCTTCCACGCGCGGCGGCTCGTCGAGGCGGTTCTCGCGGAAGAACGGGAGCACGTCCACGGCCAGCACCACGTCGGCCCCGAGCGCACGGGCGAGGTCGGCGGGGACGTTGTTGAGGATGCCGCCGTCCGCGAGCCGGTAGCCGTCGATCTCGACGGGGGCGAACACGCCGGGAATGGACATCGTGGCACGCATCGCGGGGACAACCCGGCCCGCGTCGAGCACGACCTCGCGCCCCGTGTTGAGGTCGGAGGCCGCCAGCGCGAGGGGCCGACGGAGGTCGGCGAAGGTGAGGTCAGCGCCCATCACCTCGGTGAGGTAGGCCTCGAAGCGCTTGCCGGAGAGGAGGGCCTGGAGCGTGGGCACCCAGTCGGCGAGCTTGAGGAGCTGGCTCCGGTGGGCGAGGCTGAGCACCTCGGCCTCGATGCTTTCGACGCGGAAGCCGGCGGCGTAGGCCGCGCCGATGAGGCCGCCCATGCTGGCCCCCGCCACCACGTCCGCGTGGATCCCCTCGCGTGCCAGCACCTTGAGCACGCCGATATGCGAGAGCCCGCGGGCACCGCCGCCGCCGAGGGCGAGACCGAGCGTGGGGCGGGACGGGGGACGGGGCATGGGAGGATGGGAGGATGGGAGGATGGGAGTATGGGAGGATGGGAGGATGGGAGGATGGGAGGATGGGAGGATGGGAGGATGGGAGCAAGCAAAACCGTCAAAGGTAGCGAGGCCGTCGCACTCGGCCCCACGTGGGATCGAGTGCTGCCGTCGAGCGATCTCACGCATCACGTCGTAGCGCTCTCCATCAAAAACTGCAGGCTGTCTCCGGGCGCGTGCTCTGTGGGCTCGTCGCTGCCCCGGAATACCCGCGCAGGCTTGTCGCCGAGCAGCGTGAGCCGGTCGCCTTCGACCCGCAGGATCGTCCCCTCCGGCAGCCCGACGACCGGCACGTTCGGGTTCGCCGTGCAGAACTCGGCGATCCGCTCCGCCCGCGTTTCGCCCTGGTGGCCCGGCGGGTGCGCGTCCGTGTAGTGCGGGTTGATCTGAAACGGGACGAGGCCGAGCGCGCCGAGCCCCGGCGGCTCGACGATGGGCATATCGTTCGTCGTGCAGATCGTCGGGCACGCGAGGTTCGAGCCGGCGCTCCAGCCGACGTACGGCACGCCCTCGTTGACGCGCGCCCGGATGCGGGGGAGGAGCCCGCGCTCGGCTACTTCCCGGAGCAGGTGGAACGTGTTGCCGCCGCCGACCGCCATCGCGTCGGCCTCGTCCACGGCCCGCGCCGGGTCGTCCGCTTCGTGGATCGGGACGATCTCGTACCCCGCCGCTTCGAACGGTGCCCGCGCGTTCGCGGCGTAGTCGTCGTACGAGATTCGCACGCCTGCGTAGGGGACGAAGAGTACGCGCTTCCGCGCCGAGCCGAGGAAGTCGCGGAGGGAGTCGAGGGCGTGTTCGAGGTAGCCCTGCCCGGCGTTGCGCGAGTTGCTGAGCAGGAGGAGGCGACGGTGTGGGTTGGAAGGGAGGACGGACACGGGATCGAGGGATCGAGAGATTGGGACGAGAGCATCGAAGCTACGGCACCCCTGTGGAAACCGTAGAGACGCAGCATGCTGCGTCTCCAAGACCGTCGGCGGGACACACTCCACGGGCGAGGTGGGACTACCGAGTCGGTTTCGTCGCGTTCTGCTGACCGACGCCGGGCAGCGTCCGAAACCTCACGGGTCGCCTCGGAACGAGTCCGGCGATGCGTTGCCAGTCCGCCATCTCCTCGAACGTGCGCGTGCCTGCCGCGCTCGTGAGGGCGAAGTAGAGGTCGGCGAGGGCGGCGAGTTGGCCAGCTGCTTCTGGCTGCGCGGTACGCATCACCTCTTGCACGATGAGGACACCGCCTGGCCTGAGCGCGTGCGCAAACCGTTGCACGAGCGCCTGCCCCGTCGCGTCGTCGAAGTGGTGGACGAACTGGCCGACGAAGACCACGTCGTACGTCTCCGCGCCGAGGTCGTCTTCCAGGGCATCGCCGACCCGGTGCGTGACGCGCCCGCCGACGCCGGACGTCGCGGCGGCCTCGGCCAGCAGTGGCGCAGCCTGGGCGACGGCGGCCGGCAGGTCGAGGACGACGGCACGGAGCTGCGGATAGCGCGCGCAGAACGCGACGGAGAACGCACCGTGTGCCCCGCCCACATCGAGCAGGTCGCGGGCGGCCTCGGGCACGGGCGCGCGGCGCACCGTCTCGGGCACGGCCAGCCGCGCCAGCGACCGCATCCCGCGCTGGTAGAGGTCCCACTCCGGCTCCGTCATCGCCGCGTGGAAGTCGAGCGGCTCGCCGCGCTCGACGAACGCGTCGAGCCGGGCGATCCAGTCCCATTCGAGCTTGCGGAACCGGAGGCTGTCGCAGAGCGAGTGCGGGCTGTCTTCGAGCAGCCACTTCCGCGCGAGCGGCGTGAGGGCGTAGCCGCCGGGCCGCCGGAGATAGCCCGCGCCGACGAGCGCGTCGAGGAGCGTCGCTGTCGCCGCCGCGTGCGTGCCGCAGGCGGCGGCGACGGCGGCGGCGGAGCGCGGACCGGCGGCGAGTGTCTCGAACACGCCGTGTTCCGTCGCCACCATCAGAGCCCGAGCGAGCAGGAGCGTCGGGTGCGTGTGGAGGAACGGCGTCGGTACGAGGCCGAGGGCGAGCGCCGCCCGCTCCGCTACGTTGTCGGGCTGGAGGCCGAGGCGCACCGCGCTACCGGGCGAGGGTGAGCGTGCGCGTCGCCGACACGCCGCCTGCGTCGAGCCGGACGATGTAGGTCCCGCTCGCCAGCCCATGCGTGGATAGCGAGAGCGTGTGGTTCCCCGCGCCGCGCACGCCCGCTTCGTGCGTGGCGACGGCCCGGCCGCGCGCGTCGAACACGCGGACCGTCACCGGGCTCGGAGCCGCGAGCGAGAACCGGACGGTAGCGGTTTCGCGGGCGGGGTTGGGGTAGAGCGTGACCGAGAAGCCGGCCGGCAGGGTCGTCTCGGCGCTCGTATCCGGGCCGGGGTTTTCGTAGAAATAGAGCCGGTCGTCGCCCTCGTCGATGCCCGTCACGTCGAGGTCGCCGTCGTTGTCGCGGTCGTGGAAGACGGCGCACGAGCCGTTGCCGGAGACGGGGAAAGCACGGGGGTCGGCGAACGCGCCGGTGCCGAGGTTCTCGTAGAGGTGGAAGTTCCGGCTCGAATAGTTGCTCGCGAGCATGTCGAGGTCGCCGTCGCCATCGAGGTCGCCGAGGTCGATGGCGACGCTGAGACGGCCGAAGGGGTAGAGGACGGGCTCGCTGAGTCCGCCCGCGCCGTCGCCGAACGTGACCGACACGTTATTGGAGTGGGAGCCCGCCGCGACCACGTCTACGGCACCGTCCCCGTTCACGTCGCCGGCCGCGAGCATCCACGGTGCCGTCGCTGCCGAGACGGTTGAGGCGACGGAGAGTCCGCCCTCGCCGTCGCCGAGCAAGAGCACGATCTCGCCGCTGTCGATGGCCCCGACGAAGAGGTCGGTGATCCCGTCGCCATTCGCGTCGGCGGCGGCGCAGGCTGTCTCCCCGTCCGTGCCTGTCTCCACCACGACGGGCCGAGAGAACGTTCCATCGCCGAGCCCCCGCAGGAGCGTCACGTTCGAAGCACTTCGGTTCGCCGTGGCGAGGTCGTCGTGCCCGTCGCCGTCGAGGTCGAGCACGCAGAGCCCGCGTACGGACTGGCCGGCGAGGTAACTCGCGGCACTGCCGAAGCCGCCGGTTCCGTCACCGAGCATCACGCTCACACGGTTGTTTCCGATGTTGCCGACGGCGACGTCCAGCAACCCGTCCTCGTTGAAGTCGCTGCCCTCGTTCGTGCTTGGAATCGAGCCGTTGGGGAGGGGGTGGACGGCGAAGGGGCCGTACTGCCCTGCCCCGTCGTTGAGGAACACGCGGAGGTCGTTGGCCGCCTCGTTCGGGATCGCGAGGTCGGTCCACCCGTCGTCGTTGAGATCACCCGCGTACGCGCCGTACGAAACGATATTGCCCTCGCCCGGCCGGCGCGTCGAGAGCTGACCGACCTCCACGATGTCGAGTGACGCGGGGGCAGCGCTCACCCAGAAGCTCCACGCGAAGCCCGTCGCCATCGGGGTCCCGTCCTCGTCCCGAAGACCTTTCGAGAGCGAGACCGTCACTGCCTCGCCGGCAAAGAACGGCGTGTCCGGCACGAAACGGAGCGTCGCGCCGTCCATCGTGAGCGTCCCGGCGGTCGGCCCCGACCACCGCCCGACCACTCGCACCGTAGCCGGTGTCACCGAAGCTGGGTCGAGTGCCCCGTCGAACACGACCTCGATGGCGGACGAGGCGGCAGCGGAGAGCGAGTGAGACGCGGGGGTTGTCGAGAGCACATCGGGCTGCGCTGCTGCCGCTACGGGGAGGAGCCAGAGTGCGAGGGCGAGGGCAGAGCGGAGCATGGCGGGTACCGGCAAGGGAAGTACGAAAGTATACGGCACCCGCCTCGCCGAGGTCGGTCTACATCGGCGGATCCCTGTGCCCGCCGCTACTTGATGAAACGGATCGTGGCCGGATAGCGGTACACCTCCCCATCCCGCGTGCGCATCGCGGCGATGATGGGGAAGACGACCATCGCGATGAGCACGATGGGCAGCAACACGAAGCCGACCACCACGACCATCAGGACGGCGGATACGATCGATGCCAGCGTCATCGTGATCTGGAAGTTGACGGCCTCCTTGCCCTGCTCGTCGATGAACGGGTCGTCGTCGCGCTTGAGGAACCAGACGATAAGGGGGGCGAGGAGGAAGCCGATCCCGTTGCCGAGCAGCCCGACGAGGGCGCTCAGGTGGAGGAGGGACGCCGTTTTGCAGGCGTCGTCGGAGATCGTCGGGTCGAGGGTGTGGTCCATGGGAGAAGAGGTGAGGTGAGCAGATGAAGGGGTCTACGGGAGTTTTGGCGCAGAGTTTAGCGTGGACGGGAATTGGGTGAGGTGCGTATCATGTCGTTCCCGTCGAACCTATCCCATCCCCTTCTATCCAATCCAACGAGAAAACCCATGGCACAGACCGTATACCACGTCGTCCCGAGCGGCGACGAGTGGGCCGTTAAGAAGCAGGGCTCCGAGCAGGCGTCGCGCGTGGCCGGCACCCAGAAAGAGGCCATCAAGCACGCCGAAGAATTCGCCCGGAAGCAGGCCCCGAGCCGCGTCGTGATCCACGGCGAGGACGGGATGATCGAGGCGCAGCACTCGTTCGACAAAGGCACGTCGCCCGAGAGCCACTGGCTGACGGTGGTGACCGCGCCGCCCGTGCTGACGGGGCTCGCCCTCGCGCTCGGCGTCACTGGCCTCGTCTGGTTCCTCAAGAGCCGCGACTGAGCGCGCATCAGGACTGAGCGCGTTCAGGGACGGGCGAGTGCGGCGGCCTGCTCGATGAGGGCGGCGAGCGCCGGAGCCTCGGCCTCCTCGGCCGTACGCACCTTCACGTGGCGCGCTCGCTTGCCCGTGCCTTCGAGCAGGCCTTCGGGGTCGCCGAGGTCGGTGCCCCGAGCGAAATGGAGGTTGACGTGGCGGTTGTGCGGGCCGACCGCGCAGAAGCTCGTCGCGAGCGTGCCGTCGAAGCTGTATCCGATGTTTTTCCAGCCGGGGTAGAGCGTCTCGCTCGCGTCAGGCGTGAGCGTACGCACGCGTGTGCAGAGCGCGAGGGCTACCTGGCGGGCGCTCGGATCGTAGGAGGCGAGAAACGCAGCGATCGGATCAGTCATCGGTGGAGGGTTAGAGCGGGGGTGAGTGCGTGGCTTGGCTTGCTCGGTCGTCGTCCGGGCAAGGCGGCGTCGGGCTACTCCCGGGTGCAGGCGAGGATGGCGAGGTCCACCACGGCTCCGGCGGTACGGAGCGGATGCACCGCCGCGACGGCGGTGGCACCGGTCGTGAGCACGTCGTCGACGAGCAGCACGCGGCGGCCGGCGACGGCTTCAGGGGTTGAAAGCGCGAAGGCGTGCTCGACGTTTTCCCACCGTTCTGTTTTCGAGAGCGTAGTCTGCGAGCGGGTGGGGCGTGCTCGCGCCAGCCCGCCGATGTGGACGGGGCGATCCAACACGTCGGCGATGCCCGCGGCGAGGCGTTCGCTCTGGTTGTAGCCGCGTTCCAGCCGGCGCCGACGGTGGAGGGGGACCGGGACGATCAGGTCCGGCGTCGGCGCGCCCCGCTCGCGCCACGCTTCGCCGACGAGCCGACCGAGGCGGACGCCGAGGGTCGGGAGGTTGCCGTACTTCAGCGCGTGCTGGATCCGCTGCAGCGTGCCGCCGTCGTCGAAGAGCCAGAGGGCGGCGGTGTGCTCGAAGGCGGTGGAGCCGCCGGGGAAACGGGCGAGGCGGGCACCGAGCGTGTCGGGATCGGCGCGCGGGATCGCGCGGAGGCAGGCGGGGCAGAGGGAGAGGGCGGGCTCGTCGGCCGGCAGCCGGTCGTCGCAGCCGAGGCAGAGCGGCGGGTAGAGCACGCCGACGAGCGCGCGCCCGAGCCGCCGGAGCAGCAGGGCGGGTCCGGTGGGGATCGCGGCCTTCACTCGTTTTTCCTCCATTCGGGGGGGAGGTCGTCCGGACGGATTGCGGGGGTGGGGATATCTTGCGTACTCTCCAATCTAGGCTCTGCGCCTGAGCGTCGCTCCTTTTCGTCTTTCCACAGACGCAGCACGCTGCGTTTCTACTCCTGACTCCCGACCTACGATGGCCCGAGATCGCCGTGGCATGCTCATCAAGAACCTCAGCGAGCGCCCGCTCACCATTCGTATGGCGACGCGGAAGCTGGAACTGGAGGCCGGCGAGGAAATCGCCGTCACCGCCGAAGAGGTGCGCGACTCGATCCTCCGCGAGCACCTCCAGATCCGCACGATCGCCGTCGTCCGTCCGACGACCTCGGAGGAGAACGAGGAGCTAGAGCGCGACCTGTCCGAGGAAGGGTGATAGAAGTGAAAAGGGTAAAGGAAAGCTGACTCGACGGGGATCGCCCCTTTTACCCTTTATCCTTCACCCTTTATAAGGATGAACGTCCTCGCCCTCGAACCGTGGTACGGCGGCTCGCACCGCCACTTCCTCGACGGGCTCGTCCGCCACAGCGCGCACGACGTCCGCCTCGTCACGATGGCGAACCGCTACTGGAAGTGGCGGATGCAGGGCGGGGCCGTGACCCTGTCGGCCAAGGCGCGGAAGGCGGCCGACGATGGCTTCGTGCCGAACGTGATCTTCGCCACGTCGATGGTCAACCTGCCGGCCTTCCTCGCGCTCACGCGGGACCGGTTCGCGGGAACGCCGGTCGTCCTCTACTTCCACGAGAACCAGCTTACGTACCCCCTCCGCGATGGGGAAGAGCGCGATCTCACGTACGCCTACATCAACTACCTCTCGGCCCTCACGGCCGACCGCGTCGTGTTCAACTCGGCGTTCCACCGCGACGAGTTTTTCGAGGCCCTGCCGGAGCTGCTGCGTCGCTTCCCGGACTACACCCACCTCCGCACGGCGCAGCGCCTCCGCGACAAAAGCGCGGTCCTCCACCTCGGGCTCGACCTCGACGCCCTCGACCGGAACGCGCCGCTGCGGAAGCACGACGGTGGCTCGCCCATCGTCCTCTGGAACCAGCGGTGGGAGCACGACAAGAACCCCGAGGCGTTCTTCCGCACGATGAATCGGCTGGACGATGCCGGGGCCTCGTTCCGGCTCATCCTCGCAGGCGAGCGCTTCGAGGTGCAGCCGCCGGCGTTCGAGACGGCCTTCCGCCGCTACGCCGACCGGATCATCCACTACGGCTACGCCGAGGACCTCCCCGAGTACGCGAAGCTGCTCCACCGCGCCGACCTCGTCGTCTCGACGGCGCGGCACGAGTTCTTCGGCGTCGCCGTGATGGAGGCGATCCGCTGCGGCTGCCACCCGCTCCTGCCGGACCGGCTGACGTACCCGGAGCTGATACCGGAGCGGCTGCACCGCCCGCTCCTCCACGCGCCTGTGCTCTACGGCGACGAGGACGAACTGTTCGAGGTGCTGCGGCGGATCCTGGCGGGGGAGGAGCACCCGCTGCCTCCTTCGGTGTTGCGCGCGATTCCCGAGCCGCTCGCGTGGCCCGAGCAGGTCCGCGCCTACGATGCGTTGTTCGAGGAGGTCGCTGCCTCGGCTTCGTCGTAGAGGGTGATGCCTTTCCCGGCGGACTCAGCGTCGAAGGTGAGGTAGTTCGAGGTGAGCTCCTCGCCGGCCTCGATATCCCGGTTCGCGATCGTATACCGGCCCTCGGGGTCGTCGCAGTTGGGCGTGAGCGAGTGGTTCATGAACTTGGCGTTGTCGCCGCAGAACACGTAGATCCCCTCGGGCGAGAGGTAGCAGTACATCCGGAAGCGTGACTGATACGGCTCTGGAAACCGCTCCAGTTCTTCCGGCTTGATTTTCCAGTCCGTAGCCGGGTTGAACTCCCAAAGGAGGGTGCCGGCGGCGATAGGATGTGGGGTGTACACTCCGACGCCGTGGATGGCGCTGTCGGACAGGTAGGTGGGGACGAGAAACATGGGATGAAGGACGATGAGAGAAGGGGAGTGCAGGGTGAAAATGCCTGCTAATACTACCACATCCTGCGCCGTCGGCGATGGGGTTGGCAGGGTCGGACTCCAATAAAAAAGGAGGTAGGGCGAGAGGGAGAGCGGGCCGGACGATCCCGCCGGAAAGTTGGGGCATTGCTGGCAGATCGCCCGACTACATGTGAAGCATTCGTAAAGAAAAGTGACCCTCGCGTGAGCGGTGGACAGACTTTCGTGATGAACGCCGGTAGCGCGGAGCCCTACACTCAGAAGCCCATGCCAGCGGGCGCGCCAGTGGCTAGGCTGCTGCATGGGAACCACATCGCTGTGCGTGCTCAACGCTCCCGGAGCCCCCCTTTCGTCTTCGGATGTCCGGCCCTTCAACAACGCACGGCTCTCTTCACCATCTCATCTCGGAGGATAGATTTATGAAATGGAGCACGCAACGAAGCGTCTTCACGGCAGCCATTCTGGTCACGGGCCTGCTGGTAGCCCTGGTCGGCTGCGACGCAAACAGCCTCGACGCCACCGACACCCTCAACGGTGCCGACGCGGCGGCGAGAGGCGGCAAGATCAACCTCAAGAGCGGAGCCGTCTTCAGTATGTCGAACGCTCGCGACGGCAACGAGATCGCCGCCTTCAGCCGGGCACCCGACGGCACCCTCACCCTCGCTGGTCGGTTCTCGACCGGCGGCACCGGCAGCGGGAGCTTCGAGGACACCGCCAATGGCGTCATTCTCGGTAGCTCTCGGGGCGAGTCCTCGCCCAACAACCTGATCGGTGCGAGCAAGCTGCTCTTCGTCACCAACGCCGGCAGCAACAGCATCGCCGTGTTCGAGGTGAAGAAAGACAGGCTGGAACTCGTCGAGGTGCAGGACTCGGGCGGCGAGAAGCCCGTCAGCGTGACCGTCAACCGCGGCATCCTGTACGTACTTCACAGCGGCGAGACCGAGGACGACCTCTTCGACGCGGGCGGCAACGTGATCGCCCAGAACTGCACGACCGGCGGCCTGCCGTCGATCACCGGCTTCCGCGTCAGCAACAGCGGA
>JBBSMX010000103.1:0-15240 GCA_038232935.1 Rhodothermales bacterium
GAGGCGGGTGGCCTGGTCGAGTACATTGCTGGTCATCGGGTTGGCGGGGTTGCTGGTGCGAGGGGAGTGGTCAACTCCACCCTACGCACGACGCAGCGACTTGCCAACCCGTTCTCTACTTCAACCCGCGACTGACGTTGTGTAAGTGCGCGGTAGTCCTCTGTCATCTCCAGACTCTCTGCCTCTGCCCGTGCGTGATGGAAATTCGCCTCGTGCCAGTAGAAGAACGGCCGTTGCTCGTGGAGCGGTCTGGGCGCGACGTCATCCGCTAGCCTAGCCATCACCTCAACGAATGCGTGGGGCCACGCCTGCGCTTCCGGGGCGGCGGCCGAGGCTGAGGAGCGCAGGAAGCTCGTCAGCATCGGGTGAATGCGGTAGACTGCCTGCCCGGTGTCCTGGAGTAGCCCCGCCGTCGTGAGGGTCAGCGTCAGTCGGTCTATCGCGGCGCGCGTCGGGCCGTCGTCCACCCGCTGCGCCATCCTCTCTAGGTAGTCCGCATCCACAAAGCGCTCGTGGAGGGCGAGAGGCGCGAGAAGGGATCGGAGGTCATTGGGCAGGGTGGTTTCGACGAATCGGAGCGTGGCGAGAAGCTTGTCCTCCAACTCGTCGCCCGCAAGGCCGAGCGCGTCGAGGTTGGTGTCGAGCGCGCGGGCGAGGTCGGCAGCGGAGCGGGTCTCGAGGAGAGGCAGCACGATACGCATCAGGAGCGGGTGCCCATCGAGCCGGTTCATCAGGGCGATGAGGTCGGGGTCGGTCCGGTCCACCTTCAGGCCGAGGTCGTCGAGGATGGTCTCGCAGAAGCGCCAGCGCTCCTCGCCATGGAGGCCGCCAAGCGGGAGGCGGAAGCGGTTCGTGCTCCCGAGCCAGTCCTCGGTGCTGCGGCTCGTGATGAGCACCTTCGTCTTGCCGCCCCGGAGCTTCGTGAGAAAAGCCTTCAGCGTCTGCTGGTCGTCCGTGCTCAGCAGCCCCGTCTCGTGCGTCCCCTCGACCCCCCGCGCCGACTCGAAGTTGTCCCACACGATTACGAACGGATGCTCGCGGAGAGCGTCGGTGAGGGTGTCGAGCTTCTGCGCCTTTTCCTGCGTGGCGAAGGCCGGTCCGAAGAGCGGCTCGCCCAGCCGGTTGAACACATAGTCGGCGCTGCGGACGTCGTTGAAGGAGAGCCAGAAGCAGCCCTCTCCCAGCCCCTCGGTGTCGTGGAGCCACTGCACGAAGCCGCGCGCGAGCGTTGTCTTGCCGATGCCGCCGAGGCCCTGAATAAGGATGCCGACTGGGGCGCGGCGCATGGCCCGCTCCAGCGCGAGCACGGCCCCGTCGCGCCCGATGAAGCCGTAGGGGTTCTCGGCGCCCCGCGCCTCCTCCGGCAGGGCAGGGCGCTTGTCCTCGTCTGCGGCCTCGTCGGACGGCTGCGCGGCGAAGTCGAAGTCCAGCACGTCCTGCTCGTAAACGACGGGAACGAGCCAGTCCTGGAACGGGAAGCGCCCGCGCGCGCAGGTCCGCTCCGGCCGGGCCAGCATCTGCTGCCGCCCCGCGCGCACCCCCACCGCCACGCTCTCTGACTCGAACAGGCGGCGGTAGAAGGCGGGGAGGAATTCCTGCGCCCCGCTCACGTAGAGCGAGTACGCCATCGCTACGACGCTCCGCACGCCCGCCCGCAGCATCGCCGCTGCCACCGAGGCGAAGGCGTCCTCCGCGTGCTCGTCCACCATCGCCGACTGGCAGGCGTTGAGCACGACGGCCGGGACGCGGTGCTCGCGGAGCAGCGTGGCGAGCGTCTCCGCAGGCACGGCGTCGTGCTCGCCCTCGTCCGTCTCGAAGACGAGGTGGCCTTGCGGTCCCCGGAAGGTGTGCGCTGCCCCCGGCCCTGCCGGTGTCCCGTAGCCACCGTGCCCGTCGAAGTGGAGGATGTGGTAGGTGTCCGGGCGCTCGCCCAGGTGCTCGCGCAGCCGTTCGAACGTCGGCGGGCGCAGGACGTGGACTGCCGCCGGCAACCCGCGCTCCCGAATCAACTCCACGAGGGGTCGCGAGACCGAGCGGTAGGCCACGTCGCGGTCGAAGGGCCGGGCCGTGACGAGCAGGATGTTGATGCGGCCCTTCGGGAGCGTGTCCGAGAGTGGGAGCGGATCGGCCACCTGATTGAGCCGCCGCCCGATCTGGCACTGATGGGCGATCGCCCCGCGCTCGGGGTCGTAGAGCGCTTCCCACGGCCACGCCAGCACCTGCGGGTCGTCGCTGGAGATGTCGAGGTGCAGCCCGGCGAGGCCGTCGGCGCTGGCCTGGGCTAGCATGCCGCCTCCCTTCGCGTCACCGAAGAGGGCACCGAAGGCCGCGCGGCCCCAGCGGTTCAGGCTCTCCAGGACGTGATCGGCGCGGTCGGTGCTCGGAGGGAATGGGTACCCGAGGAACTCTTCGAGGTACCAGCGAAGCTCCGGCATCAGCGGGCTGTTGGGCCGCCCGTCCACGGGGAAGCCGTAGGGGGGCAGCACCTCGGTTGGAGCCGTAGACTTTCCGTCGCTCAGGCGCTGGACAAAGAACTGAGCCGGGTTGCTGCCTGGGATGTGGCGGACGAAAAGACGGTGCATATGCCCCTTCATATCATCGCAGCCCCGGCAGGTGACGGAGCAGGCGGAACGACTTTGTGACGAGGTCGGCGAAGCGCTGTTGCGAGAGCCCGAAGTGGTCGGGCGTCAGCGGGCCGAGGAGTTGGGTCGAGATCGTCTGCGCTTCGGTGTATTCGTGGATGCCCTCGGGGCCGTGGCGGCGTCCGACACCGGATTGCTTGAAGCCGCCCATCGGCGCGTCGGTCGACCCCCACGAAGCGATGAAGGCGTCGTTGACGCCAACCGTCCCGCACTCGATCTGCTCGGCGACTCGGCGGCCGGCGGCGAGGTCGCGGGTCCACACGCTCGCGTTGAGGCCGTACTGGCTGTCGTTGGCGCGGGCGATGGCTTCCTCGTCCGTGTCGAACGGGTAGACCGCCACGACCGGGCCGAACGTCTCTTCGCGGTAGAGCGTCATCTCCTCCGTCACGCCGGTCAGGATCGTCGGTGCGTAAAAGAGCGGGCCGATGTGGGGGAGGGGACGCCCCCCCGTCACGAGCGTCGCGCCCTTCGCCACGGCGTCTTCGACGTGCTCTGTCACCTTGTCGAGCTGCTCCTGCGACACGAGCGAGCCCATGTGCGCCGAGAAGTCGTAGCGCGTGTTGAGCTCCATCGCTTCGGTTGCCGCGGCGAAGCGGGCCACGAACTCGTCGAAGCGGGAGGCATGCACGTAGAGCCGCTCGGTGGAGATGCAGAGCTGGCCGGCCGAGGAGAAGCACGCCTGCCGCACGCCGTCGACGGTCCGGTCGAGGTCGGCGTCGGCGCGGACGACGAGCGGGTTCTTGCCGCCGAGCTCCAGCGAGTAGCCCTTGAGCTGGCTGGCCGCCTGCTCCGCCACGATCCGCCCGACCTCGGTGCTGCCGGTGAAGTGGAGGTGGTCGGTCTCGGTGATGAGCGTCTCGCCGAGCTTCTCGCCCTCGCCGGGCACGACGTGGAACACCTCGGGCGGGAGGCCCGCTTCGTAGAGGAGCTGGACGCCCCAGAGCGCCGAGAACGGGGTCAGCTCGGCGGGCTTGAGGACGACGGCATTCCCGGCGATCAGGGCCGGGATGGCGTCCGTGATCGCCATCGTCAGCGGGTAGTTCCACGGCGCGATGATGCCGACGACGCCCTTCGGCTGGTAGTGGACCTCGGTCTGGGTGAGGAAGGGGACAAACCCGCCGCGCCGTTCCGGCCGGAGATGCCGCTCGCCGTGGACGCCGTAATACCGGCTGACGATGGCGACATCCATGAACTCGGTGTAGGCATCGAGGCGCGTTTTGCCGCCCTCCATCTGGATGATGTCGAGCCCTTCGGCCTGCCGCTGGAGCAGGAGGTCGTGGTAGCGGAGGAAGATGCGGGCGCGCTCGGCGACGGGGCGCGCGGCCCAGTCTTTTTGCGCCCGCCGTGCTCGGCCGACGGCGTACTGCACGTCGTCCGGCCGGCCCATCAGCACGTCGCCCACGGGCTCGCCGGTGAAGGGGCTCGTGACGGTGTAGCGCTCGTGGTGTCCGCCGAGGAGCGTCGCGCCGGCTGCGAGGCGGGACAGGAGGGCGCGGGACACGCGCGGCGGCAAGGAAGACTCGGGTACGGCGAGGGCTTGAGCGAGGGTGGGATCCTGTACTTGCATGATGGTCGTAGCGGTCAAGAAGAGAGGGAAGGCGCGGGGCGCAGGGTCCTCGCTCGGGTGCCGGCGCGGAGGGCCAGCAGGAGGGTGAGCGGGAGGGCCGCCGCGTGGAGGGCTTGCGGGAGGAGCGACCACAACAGCACGGTCGCGAGGGTGGTCACAGCGGTCAGCATCCAGTAAACCCGCAGCCCACCACTCCGGTTGCGCCGCGCCAGCAAGATCGCCGCGATGATGTGAGTCGGCGGGGCCCACAGCAGATTCCAGTTCGGGCCCGTCACCGAGTGTTCGGTCCCGAGCCACAGCCACGCGACGATAAGCCCGGCAAGGCCGATGACGCCGAAGAGAGCCACGTCGAACCTCCGGAGGGCTCGCTCTCCGATTTTCCCCAGGTAGGCCGCCGCCGTCAGCGTTGCGCCGAGCACGAAGAGGAGCCAGGCGAGGAGCGTCGGCCAGTCGAACGCCTCCGCTGGCATGCCCGCGCCGGGCACCCAGAACACGGTGTCACGGCGGGCGACGAGCGGGTGGCCTTCGAACGACGCCGCGTCGAAGGCGCGCATCAGTTCGAGCGGGAGGAACATCGCCTCGCGCGGTGTGGCGATGCGGTCCGTCGGCGCGCCGAGGCCGAGGTCGATGCCGAGGTCCGTCAGCGGTGCGCCTTCGAGGTAGGGCTGGATGAGGTCGCGGAAGGTCTGCCCGGCGGGTTCGTAGCCATCGTAATCGAGCCGTTCGCCGAGTGCGGCTTCGAGTGCGTCGCGCGGGCGGGTCGAGCAGTTGTCGAAGAAAAAGTCGTAGCGGTAGGCGCGGTTCTCGGGGAGGTAGTTGGTTTCGAGAAAGCGGAAGAGGTCCTGCTTGGCTTCGGGCGGGAGGTCCAGCCGCTGCTCGATGATGGGGCGCTCTAGATACCGATACTCCGCGAGCGTACGTACGTACTCTGCGATGGAGAGCTGGTAGTCGAGCAGGCCGCGCCCGAAACGGAGGAGGAAGAACGGCTGGTCGAAATCGAACGTGCCGTAGTTATACGTCACGTCGAGGCCGAGCGCGGGGTCGTGGATGCGGAAGGCCGTGTGGCCGAAGAGGGAATAGACCTCGCGCCCCGGCATCATCGTCAGCAGGGAAACCTCGGCCTCGGGAGAGAGCGTCGGCACCGGGGCGTAGGGCTGTGCGAGCGCCGCCGAGGGCAGGAGGAAGAGCAGGGCGAGGAGTGGACGCATGGCGCGAAAGATAGCGCCTCGGGCTGAGGACGAACGGGAACGAGCTCTCTCATAACGGCCCAGCCCGCCGGTATCTTTCCCTACCTTCACCGCTACCCCTCCCCCCGTGACCCGCACCGAACGCGCCCGCCTCACCGTCGAGCGTCTCCGCGACGCCATCCCGCGCCCTGAGACCGAGCTGCAGTACCGCACCGAGTTCGAACTCCTCGTCGCCGTGATCCTCTCGGCGCAGTGCACCGACGCCCGCGTCAACCTCGTCACGCCCGACCTCTTCTCGGCGTACCCAACGCCGGAGGCGATGGCCGAGGTCGGGGCCGACGAGATCTTTCCGTACATCCGCTCCGTCTCGTACCCCAACAACAAAGCGACGTCGCTGGCCACCACGGCGCGGGTGCTCGTCGAGCACTTCGGCGGCGAGGTGCCGCAGACGCACGCCGAGCTCATGACGCTGCGCGGCGTCGGTCGGAAAACGGCAAACGTCGTCGTCGCCGTCGCCTTCGACGAGCCGGCCATCGCGGTCGACACACACGTTTTCCGCGTGGCGAACCGGATCGGGCTCGTGGAGGATGCGCCGACGCCGCGCGCGGTCGAAGACGGCCTCCGCCGTGTGATCCCCCGCGAGGATTGGGGGGAGGCGCATCACCTGCTCATCCTGCACGGCCGCTACACCTGCACCGCCCGCAGCCCGAAGTGCGCGGCCTGCCCGCTCACCGACCTCTGTCAGTATTACGCTAAGCTGCAAAAGCTGCCTGCTCCGCTCTCCGGCCTCAACCCGAACAAGGGCACCTACTACTGTAAAACGAACGGCCGCTACTTCGACGAGCCCGCGACCAAAACCGACCGCTACGGTGTCGAGCAGATCGCCGATCCCGTCTCCGGCTCGATGAACGTGTTCGTCACCAAAACAGGCGAGACGACGAAGCGGGTGAAGGACTACCGGATCGGCTGAGGCGAGCGCAGCGGTGTTCGCGGCATCGTACTTTCTAGCTTCCCTCTTCTCGCTCCTGCCAGCCTCGTCGTGTCCTTTCTCTCGGAGTTCAAAAAGTTCGCTCTACGCGGCAACATCGTGGACCTCGCCATCGGCTTCACGGTCGGCGCGGCGTTCTCGACGATGGCGAAGTCGCTCGTGGACGACTTGATCATGCCGCCGCTCGGGCTGCTCATCGGGCGGACCGACTTTTCTGACGCCTACCTCCTGCTCCGGGCGGGAGAGCGCGCGCCGGGGCCCTACGCGTCGCTGCAGGCGGCGCAGGCGGCGGGGGCCACAACGCTCAACTACGGACAGTTTCTGACGAACGTCCTGACCCTGCTCCTCGTCGCGCTCGCGATGTTCCTCGTCATCCGCGCCGTGAACCGCGTCGGTGAGACGCTCCGCGACGAGTTCGGCCACGCCGACGAAACGCCCGAGGCGCAGCCGGATACGAAGAAGTGCGCGTATTGCCGGGAGGCCGTGCCGTTCAAGGCGAGCCGGTGCTCGCACTGCACCTCGTTCCTCGGCACCGAAGGCGGGCCCCTAACCCCCGACACCCGCATTACCCCCGCGACCTGAGCCCATGCCCAACCGCCATCTCCTCCTCATCCTCGACGGCTTCGGCATCGCCGAGGACCCGTCCGTTTCCGCCATCGATGCGGCCGAGAAGCCGTACCTCGACAGCCTGTTCGCCCGCTACCCGCACTCGACGTTACAGGCGTCCGGTCTCGCGGTGGGGTTGCCGGAGGGACAGATGGGGAACTCCGAGGTCGGGCACATGAACCTCGGCGCGGGGCGCGTGGTCTATCAGGAGATTACGCGGATCGACAAGGACATCGCCGAGGGCGGCTTCTTCGAGAACGCCGTCATGCGCGAGGCCGTCGCCCACGTCATGGCGAACGAATCGCGGCTGCATCTCATGGGGCTGTTCTCCGACGGCGGTGTCCACTCCCACCTCCGCCACCTCTACCCGATCCTCGACCTCGCGAAACGGGAGGGACTCGACGACGTGATCGTCCACGCCTTCACCGACGGGCGCGACACCGACCCGAAGGGCGGAGCGGACTACGTGCGGCAGTTCCAGCAGCAGGCCGCCGAGATCGGCATCGGGCGGATCGGGACGATCGTGGGGCGCTACTACGCGATGGACCGCGACAACCACTGGCAGCGGACAAAGGCGGCGTACTGCCTCCTCACCGCGGCCTGCACGAGCGACTTCGCCAGTGATGTGTTCGACGATCCGGTCGCGGCCCTCGAGGCGAGCTACGCGCAGGGCATCACCGACGAGTTCGTCGAGCCGACCCGCATCGCGGGCTCGCCGCCGATCGCGGACGGCGACGCCGTCGTGTTCTTCAACTTCCGCTCCGACCGCGCCCGCCAGATCGTCCGCGCCCTCACGGATCTCACGTTCGACCATTTCGACCGGGGCACGCCCGGCAACCGGCCGCTCGATCTCCACCTCGTCCAGTTCACCCCGTACGACGCCGATTTCAAGCTGCCGATTGCGTTTCCGAAAGTCAACCTCACCGACACGCTCGGTGAGATCGTGGCGCGGGCCGGGCGCTCGCAGCTCCGGGCGGCAGAGACGGAGAAGTACCCGCACGTGACCTACTTCTTCTCTGGCGGGCGCGAGGAGCCGTTCGACGGCGAGGACCGCATCCTCGTCCCCAGCCCGAAGGTGGCGACGTACGACCTCCAGCCCGAGATGAGCGTGGCGGAGCTGGCGCGGCAGGTCGCCGAGCGGCTCCACGACGCGAAGCCCGACCTCGTCATCCTCAACTTCGCGAACCCCGACATGGTCGGGCACACGGGGGTGTTCAAGGCAGCGGTCAAAGCCGTCGCGGCGGCGGACGCGGCGGCGAAGGTCGTCGTGGCGGCAGCGCAGGAGGAGGGCTACACCGTCGAGATCATCGCGGACCACGGCAACGCGGACAAGATGAAGAACTCGGACGGCAGCCCGAACACGGCGCACACGACGGCGCTCGTCCCGCACCTCATCCTCCGCGACGGCTTCGACGGCCCGATCCGCCCCGGCAAGCTCGGCGACATCGCGCCGACGATCCTCACGCTGATGGGCGTCGACGTGCCTGAGGCGATGACGGGCGACGTGCTGGTGGGCTGACGGGATCGGTTGGGCGAGCGGCGGTGCGAACCCGGCATCGGCAAGATCGTTCGATGACCGTCCGTATGTCCCTTCTCTCAACGCCCCTCTCCCGATGAACGCCTCCCCCTCGACCTTGAAAAAGCTGGACGAACTCTACGATCTCATCGACGACATGGAGATCGCCCTGTTGACGACGCGCCGCGCCGACGGCCACCTCGTCACCCGCCCGATGGCGACGCAGGACCGCGGCCCGCTCGCCGACCTCTGGTTCGTGACGAACATCGAGGCGCACAAGGCCGATGAGATCGAGCAGGACCCGCACGTCTGCCTCGGCTACTACGACGACGGCTCGAAGGAGTGGGTCTCGGTCAGCGGCACGGCGACGATCACGCAGGACCGCGCGAAGATCCACGAACTCTACGAGCCGGACTGGAAGATGTGGTTCGGCGACGAGGGCGGTGCCCGCGACGGCGGCCCCGACGACCCCCGCCTCGCGCTCATCCTCGTCGACGCTCACACGGTGCACTACATGAAGGCCAAGCACTCGAAGCCCGTCACGCTTTTCGAACTCGCGCGCGGCTTCGTGACCGGCGAAGAGCCGGACCTCGGACGCGAGGAACAGCTCTCGGCCGACGAATTGGACTGATAGCTCCTCGTACGTCATCGTGTCCCGAGGCCTGAAACTGCCCGCTCTTTCCATGCCTCGCCTTCCCGTCCTCCTCGCGGCGCTCGCCCTCGGCGTCTGCCTCGGCGGTTGTCTCCCTGCCCTCCCCCGCATAGCCCCCGAGGCGGTACCCGTCTTCCGCCCCGAGGTCTTCTTCGCAGGCCGCACCGAGGGCCTCGGCACGCTCGACGTCCGAGGTCGGTCTCCCGAGGTCGTCCGCGTCCAGAGCCTCGGCACGCCCGAGCCCGACGGGACCTTCCGGCTCCACCAGACGATCCGCCGCGACGACGACGCGCCCAGCGAGCGGACATGGATTCTCCGCAGCTCCGATGGCCTCCACTACACTGGGACGCTCACCGAAGCGAAGGGGGAGGTCGAGGCAACGGTCGAGGGTAGCCGCCTCCACATCCATTACCGGATGGGGACGGTCACGACGATGACGCAGAACCTCACGCTCCAGCCCGGCGGCCAGCTCGCCCTCAACCTGGCGACGGTCCGTGTGCTCGGCATTCCGTGGGCGCGGCTGACCGAGCAGATCCGCCGCGTCGACGCCTACACGGTGCACTAACATGAAGGCAAGACACTGGAAGCCCGTTACGCTGTTCGAACCCGCGCACGGCTTCCTGACCGACGAGCAGCCCGACCTCGGCCGCGAGGAGCACTTGTCGCCGGGCGAGTTAGATTGATGGTTTTGTTATCGTGCCCGAAGGCGTGATAACACACCGGATTGCCCTGGTAAGTAGTGGTTAGGCCTTCTTGGAGCAACTGTGAGCAACGACATATTCGATGCCCTTCTTCGAGAGAAGGCAGACGTATTCAAGGCCGCCTTCTCGACGGTCTCCACGGAAGTTTTCTACGATCCAACGGCAAGGCGCCTGAGGCATGCTGGCGAGTACGGAATGTTTCGAGAGGCCATCGTCAAGGACTTCTTGAAATTCGTCGTACCGCGCGGTCTTGATATGTCCACTGGCTTTGTCATAACGTCAATGAACGACATAAGTACGCAGTGCGATATCGTTGTCTTCGACTCTCGAATGACGCCGCTATATCAAGAGGGCGACCGTCAACGTTTCTTTCCTGTGGAGTCTGTCTTTTGCGTGGGAGAGGTCAAGTCAACGCTTTCGAGGTCGCAACTCGCCGAGTCCCTGAACAAGCTTGCCGCGACAAAGGCTCTCAGCGAGCGAATCACGCACCCAACGATTCTTCGAAAGTCGCCTCCGGGTCCATTTGACCCCGTGAACCACTCGTTCGACCTCGTTCCGACGATTCTTATCTGCCAGAAACTCGGGTTCGATCTGACGGGCATCGAGACACAGATCGATGGTCTCTACGATGCTTCTATCGAGCATCGTCACAAGCACAATCTAATCTTGAGCGTCGAGGATGGGCTGCTGAGCTACTACGACCACAATCAAATGAACCATTCGTACCCGAAACTTGGAACGGTTGACCTCAAACATCGCTTTACTTGGCCGGGAACGAACGCATATGTCCACTTCAAGTTATTTGCCTCCTATATCTTCATGCTCACCTCAAACAAGACCCTGCTCTATCCCGAATTCTCTGACTACATGGGGACCATCGAAGGTGGCTACAAGCGTGATCAGGCCTAACTCTTCGTTCCAACGGAATGCCTTTGGCAGCCGCTGAACTCAAACGTTGAACTTAGACGTTATGGGTGCCCCAGCCCGAACGGCGATCTTGCCCTTGCTACGTTTCATGAGACTCCACCGAAACGAAGAAGGCTGCCGCCCGATCCTGCGGGCGGCAGCCTTTTCTTGCACAGGACAGCGCTTATCAGGCGCTAGCTGGCATGCCGCCGTCGGCGGGCTCGCCGCGGACGGGGGCTTCGAGAAGAGATGGCGTACTACGCTCGGATTGCAGATCGTGTACCCCGCTGCAAACTTGGTCCGGCGATACAGCCAGTGTTTGACGCAGCCACTTAGGTTGCAGTACAAGCAGCATAGTCCTTGGATGCACGCCGACGAAATACTCTGTCGCCACGCATCGCGTAAGCCAGCAGCGCTTACTTGCTTCGTCCGAACGATGGCTCGAGGGGAGGGGCAGTGATGTGCTCGCCATGACAGCCGGCCCGTGCGGTAAGTTCGGGCTCTCGTTCATCTTGCCCCTGCCGCTATGCTCGCTCGCTCGCTCGGCCTCGCCCTGCTCGCCGTATCCCTCGCCCTCCCCGCCATCGCCCAGGACGAGGAGGAGGCGAAGTGGGACGTCGACGCCGAGCACGGCCCGACGCGCACCATCGACTTCACGACGACCGAGGGGACGTGGATGAACCTCGACGTGCACCCCGACGGGCGCACCATCGTCTTCGACCTCCTCGGCGATCTCTACTTGCTCCCCATCGAGGGCGGCACGGCGCGGCGGATCACGAGCGGCCCGGCGTTCGACATCCAGCCGCGCTTCTCGCCGGACGGCCGGCACCTCGCGTTTACGAGCGACCGCGCCGGTGGCGACAACCTCTGGATCGCGGATCGCGACGGGGAGAACGCGCGCCAGGTGACGGAGGAGGACTTTCGCCTCGTCAACGGCCCGGCGTGGACACCGGACGGGCAGTACCTCCTCGGCCGGAAGCATTTCACGAGCACGCGCTCGCTCGGCGCGGGCGAGGTGTGGATGTACCACACGTCGGGCGGCGCGGGCCTCCAACTCACCGAGCGCCGGAACGACCAGCAGGACCAGGGCAACGAGATCGCCGTCTCGCCCGACGGCCGCTACGTCTACTTCTCCGAGGACGGCACGGGCGGCTCGTCGTTCGAGTACAACAAAGACCCCAACGCCGGGATCTACCGCATCCGCCGCCTCGACCGCGAGACAGGCGAGATCGAGACGGTCGTCGGCGGGGCAGGCGGGGCGGCGCGGCCGACGCCGAGCCCGGACGGACGGCACCTCGCGTTCGTCCGCCGCGTGCGCGACGAAGAGGTGCTCTTCCTCTACGACTTCGAGACCGGCGCGCAGACAGCGCTCTTCGACGGCCTCTCGCTCGATCAGCAGGAGACGTGAGCCATCTTCGGCGTCTACCCGGCCTTCGACTGGACGCCCGACGGCACCGCGCTCGTCTTCTGGGCGCAGGGCGGGCTGCACCGGATTGACGTGGCCAGCAAGACGGTGACGCCGATTCCGTTCTCGGCCGAGGTCGAGTTGACGACGACGGAGCCGGTGACGGGGACGTACGAAGTCGCGCCCGCGAGTTTTCAGGTGCGGATGCTCCGCGACGCCGCGACCTCGCCCGACGGCCGGACCTTCGCCTTCCACGCCGTCGGCGATCTGTGGACCGTCGCGGGGCTGGGTGGCACACCGCAGCGCCTCGCAACGGACGATGCCTTCGCCTATGACCCCGCATTTTCGCCGGACGGCCGCCGCCTCGTCTACACGACGTGGAGCGACGACACGTACGGGCACATCGAAGTCCGCGAGTTGGATTCGGGCGCGACGCGGCGGCTGACCGAGCGGCCCGGCCACTACGCCACGCCGCGCTTCTCGCCGGACGGCCAGCGGATCGTCTTCGCCCGCGAAGGGGGCAACGGACTGCGCGGCTCGCTCTACGGCGTCGAGCCCGGCCTCTACTGGATCGACGCCAAGCCTGCCCCCGCGGAGGCGGGGGGCGGCCCGATGACGCTCGTCACGGACGACGGCCGCGAGCCCCGCTTCTCCGCCGACGGCGAGCGCGTCTATTTCCTCAGCGGTGGCGGGCTGGAGAAGGCGTACAAAAGCGTCCGCCTCGACGGCGGCGACGAGCGCACGCACTTCACGCTGAAGTACCCGACCGACATCGTGCCGAGCCCGGACGGCGCGTGGGTCGCGTTCACCGAGGCGTTCAACGTTTACGTCGCGCCGTTCCCCAAGACGGGCGGCGCCATCGACCTGAACAAAGACACCAAGGCGATCCCTGTCACGCGCCTCAGCCGCGATGCCGGGACCGACCTCCCCTGGGTCGGCAACGACCGCGTGCGCTGGTTGATCGGGCCCGAGGTCTACACGCGCTCGCTCGACGAGGCGTTCGCCTTCCGTGCCGACGCGCCGGACGACCTGCCCAAGCCGGACTCCGTCGGGACCGAGATCGAACTGATGATGCCGTTCGACGCGCCGAGCGGGAGTGTGGCGTTCGTCGGCGCCCGCGTTATCACGATGGACGGCGATGAGGTGATCGAGGACGGGACCGTGCTCGTCGAGGGCAATCGGATCGCGGCGGTGGGCCCGCGCGCGGACGTGGACGTGCCCGCCGGGGCGACGGTGATCGACGCCGCCGGCCACACGATCATGCCGGGGCTCGTGGACGTGCACGCGCACGCGGGCCACTTCTACGACGGCGCGCTGCCCGAGGCGAACTGGGCGTACTACGCCAACCTCGCCTTCGGCGTCACGACGATGCACGACCCGTCGGCGACGACCGAAACCGTCTTCAGCCTCGCCGAACTCGTCAAGGCCGGTGAGGTCGTCGGCCCACGCGTGTACTCGACCGGGACGATCCTCTACGGCGCCGACAGCGATTTCCGTGCGACCGTCAACTCGCTCGATGACGCGCGCAGCCACCTCCGCCGAATGAAAGCCGTCGGGGCGCACTCGGTCAAGAGCTACAACCAGCCGCGCCGCGATCAGCGCCAGCAAGTGCTACAAGCTGTGCGCGAACTGAACATGCTCGTGGTGCCCGAGGGCGGCTCGACGTTCCACCATAACCTGAACCAGATCGTCGACGGCCACACCGGGATCGAGCACGCGATGCCCGTCGCGCCGCTCTACAACGACGTGCTGACGCTCTGGGGCGAGAGCGGCGTGGCGTATACGCCCACGCTCGTCGTCGGCTACGGCGGGCTGTGGGGCGAGAACTACTGGTACGCGACCGAGAACGTGTGGGAGGACGAGCGCCTGCTCACGTTCACCCCGCGCGGTACGGTCGACGCCCGTTCGCGCCGCCGCACCCTCGTCCCCGACAGCGAGTACTGGCACAAGACGCTCGCCGCGTCCGCGAAGGACCTCAGTGACCGCGGCGTCGGCGTCAACCTCGGCGCGCACGGGCAGATGCAGGGCGTCGCGGCGCACTGGGAGCTGTGGATGTTCGGGCAGGGCAGGATGACGCCGCTCGAAGCGATCCGCGCGGCCACCCTCAACGGCGCGCGCTACGTCGGGCTCGACAGCGACATCGGCTCCATCGAGGAAGGCAAACTCGCTGACCTCGTCGTCCTCACTGCAAACCCCCTGGATGATCTCCGCCACACCCGCGACATCCGCTACACCGTCGCCAACGGCCGGGTGTACGACGCCGCGACGATGGACCAGGTGTGGCCCACGGCCACGCCGCGCCCGCCGCTCTGGTTCGAGCGCGAGGGCGCGAGCGACGCCTCGGTCTGGCGCGACGGGGACACGCACGCCTTCGGCTGCTCGTGCGGCACGCACTAACCGCCATGATCCTCCGCCGCGTCATAGAGCACGTCCGCAACCAGGAATGGACCGCCATCGGCATCGACTTCCTGATCGTCGTGGTCGGCGTCTTCATCGGCATCCAGTTCTCGAACTGGAACGCGGCACGGGCCGATCAGGTGAGAATCGAGGTCCTTTTACAGGACACCGCGAAAGATCTTCGTGCCGATATCGTCGAGTTGGAAGGCGTGCTGGAATTAACCGAGTCGCGAACCGAATCCGGCGATAGGCCACGCCCGCTCGCGACGCGGTCCACGAACGTCGTGTACACCTCCTCCGTGGTCCGCTCGGAAGGCTCGAACTCGCGGGCGAGTTCGGGAACGGAGCGGTCGGCCATGAGCGCTGCTGCCCGCGGTTTGCCTTTTGAATCTGCGTGACCATATTCTGCACTCCGGCTAACAGCTCGCATCCCTAATCTCGAGAGCGCAGCTATTCCCTAATCTCACCTTCTGAGGAATGAGTAAGCGAAGCAAGGCGACAGTAAAGCAATATCTTAACCCAAGTTGTGTGGTATGCCTTGCCGCCCACCGGGCGGGTGTCGTAGTTCAGGAGAACCCCTTCTTCTGAGCACCAACACCCCAACCCCGATGGACGAGCAAGTCATCGCAATCTACTGCCTCACCGACGACTTCCTCCACGACCTCCGCCACGC